>CAZCXH010000343.1:0-1548 GCA_964502525.1 uncultured Chitinophagaceae bacterium | reverse complement strand
TTTTGACTCGTCCTAAAAAAAGTTGACACTTTTTATTTGATAATCCTACCACAAGTTTACAGTTTATTTTGTAATCCTGCATAGTGTTTACATTTGCATTGGAGACGAAACGGAAGTGAGCTCTGCTGGAGAGCAACTCACCAGGGATAAGTCTCCGGGTGACGGAATAAATCGTCTGAAGAGCCAAGTATTACAGCTTGGCTTCTTTGATTTATTCTTGAACCCTTTATGCCTTAGAAAACTCAAGCTATGTCATGGTAACCTCCTTTTGTTTTTTGGGTGAGTAATAATTTTTCCATCTGCGTTTCAATTCGCCTTCTCTTAAATGCGCTTCAACAGGAGTGAGCATGTCAATGCTGCTGTGAGGACGGTGATGATTGTAAGTGCTGATGGCAACGGCAATGGCTTGTTGTGCTTCTTCAAAATTCTGATACTGTTTTTCCAATAACTCATCTTTCAAAATTCCGTTCACTCTTTCAGCCAATGAATTTTCCAACGGGTCGCCAGTTTGTGTCATGCTGATTTTGATGTAACGCTTTTCTAAAATTCCAACATAATCGGAACAACAATATTGACTGCCACGGTCCGAGTGATGAATGAGCCGTCCAAGCTGCGGATTGCCGCTTAACGCCATCTTCAATGCTTTGATGCATCCATCAGCAGATAATGTTTCTAATAAGCAGAAGCCAACGATTTTTCTGCTGTAAGCATCCGTTATCAAACTCAAGTATGCAAAGTCATTGAGCAAACAGATATAAGTAATATCACTCACCCAAAGTTGATTGGGTGCAGTGGGAATGTAACCGATTATCAGGTTGGGATACTTATGCATCCAGTGGTCTGAAAATGTGGTTACAGGTATTCTGCGGATTCTTCTGCGGATAAGCAAACGATGTGTTGCAAGTAAATCAAACAATGCATCTCTGCCAATTTGAATGTGATGTTGCTTCATAAAATCCTGCATCATAAAAAGTAATTTTCGTGTGCCAATCCGCTTTAATATTTTGCGAATAGACAACACCTTTTGCAAAATCAAATCATGCTGCAATGCTTCTCGTTCAGCATCTTTTCTGAATCTGTAGAATGCTTGTCGGCTGTAACCAAACAGTGAGCAAAGTAAACTGATGCTCCGACTTTCAAATTGCCCGATGTTCATGACTGCCTGGTGCCAAACTTTTTTTTCCAATCAATACCGGTTTGCTTTCCGCCAATGCGGATGATTTCTTCTAATAGTTTGTTATGCAACTGTTGCTTGCGAAGTTCTTTCTGCAATAGCTTCATCTCTTTTGGAAATTCCAGTTCTTTCACACCGGTTTGATTTTCTTTTCTGCGTTTCATTTTTTCCCGCCAGGAAATGGTTCTTCCCTGGTAAGCCCACACCCAGCCGGCAATGGTGCGATAGGGGATGTTGTATTTGGTTCCGAGTTCACGGAATGTGTAATCACCCGAAAGATATTCGGCAATGATTTCTTCTTTGGATTTTCTTTTTTGACTCATTTTGTGTGAAATAAAGTTAACATTTCTGTCAACCTATTTCAGGACAAGTCA
>CAZCXH010000342.1:0-1549 GCA_964502525.1 uncultured Chitinophagaceae bacterium | reverse complement strand
TCATCAATCGGCCGCTCACGCTGCCTGCATCCGCAAAATGGCTGGTGTTTGAAGACCGGGTTGCGCTGCCGGAAGGGTATCATATTTCCCCGGGTGGTTCAGCGGTTCAAACTGACAATGGACACTGGTCGGGAAATCTTTTCGTGCAGAATGAAAACCGGAAGATGATCGAATATCATCAGCCGAAATATTATGACGGCTACGGACTGGGCAGCGCAGGCATTTATGATATTGAAAAATCAGGTGATACTTACTCCGTAAAAGTGATGGTACCGGTTTCATTCCTGCGACACGAATCGCTTCGCTATCCGGTTTATATTGATCCGCTCGTGTCAGGCGGTGATACCTTAGGGAATTTCTCGCTGATACCCGGAATTGATTTCGGGGCTGAATTGAAATTCACTCAGGAAACACTTGGTAGTTGCGATTATACAATTACGGTGGACGCACCCGGCAAGTGTAAACTGACTGATGCATACATTGATCTCGAATATCAGTGGAGCGAAAACATTGTTCCCCGGTGCGCCATGACGCCTGATTCGGTGCTTTTCTGCCAGTTCGCAGATGTCACTATGCAGGTGGACGGCCCCTGCGAAACTACGCCCCAGTTGGTATGCAACCCCGCTCAGCCACCGTTTCTCGGCACGTGCACTACTGATCCATTCAAAGTGCCTGCCGCAAGGGCGCTCTACTACCAGGATTTTGTAGCCTGCGTTCCTCCGCAATGCCCCGATTACGGAACTCTCCCCTTGCAATTCACGCTGATGAACCGAACCAAGGAGTGCCTTGAGGTCTGCGACAACCGGTGCGCCATCGGAACCATGTTTGCCGTGACAGTGGAGGGCAGAACGATTGAACTCGATGTGGAAGCTGATAAATATGAAGTGTGCGCGGAAGAACGGGTTCAGATCACCTCAAAGCCAAGCTGGGGCGTGCCGCCCTATAATTATGTATGGACCCCCACGCGGCTTACAGATTCCATTTCAACCATCTATCCTACAGTTACCACAACATACATTGACACCGCTTTTGATATTTGCGGCATGTGGGCGGTTGACAGCCTCACCATCGTGGTGAAGCCAACACCCACCGCTGATGCCGGTGGCAACTTCGATCGTTGCGATGGCGACCCTTCATTTGGCATTGGCGGAAATCCAACGGGGCCGCCTAACTCGATCGCCAGATGGTCTGCCTCACCGGCCAACGCGGTTTTTTATTTGTCGGATACCACCTCGCTCTATCCTGTTGTAAATATTCCTATAGGAACAACAGGAGCCTTTGAATACATCGTACGCGTGGAGGATAATGTTTGCTTCCAATATGATACAATGGTGGTAAATGTGGCTCCGAAACCTTCACCCGTGATTATTGCCGATTCGCTCCGGATTTGCGAAGGTGGTGTCATCACGCTTGCCGTCACTCAGCCTTTTACTCAATACCAATGGTCAACCGGGGAGATGGATTCGAGCATTCAGGTTTCACAAAGCGGCATCTACTCCGTTTCCGTTGCCGATGCTTCCGGCTGCACGGGCACCGCCAACTCACCGCA
>CAZCXH010000341.1:0-1636 GCA_964502525.1 uncultured Chitinophagaceae bacterium | reverse complement strand
ACTGCCTGTAGTGTTTTACTTGGCCATTGTTTAAAGCAGCCTCAAGCAGTTCTTCTCCTGATTCGTACAGTGGCAGTTTGCCGGCAGCAATGCCTTGGACTTGTTCCACATCCAATAACTGTCCCACATCTTTTGGCTCAGCAGCCCGACCAACGATTTCCCTCTCCACGAACCGAAACCTCACGCTTTCGATGATTTCCTGATTGATCCTGGCAAGATCTTCGGAAGTGGCCAGTTGCGAAATCAGTATGCCATTTTGGAATTCAGCGAACAGATCAACGTTCAGGTATTTCAAATGTAGTACCTTGGCGAAGTATGGTTTCAGCACATCGAATTCCGGCCGCATATAGAGGTGCTCGATTTCAAAACGCAGATCAAGTTTGAGTTTCAAGATGGGGCGAGTAAAACCGATACACCCGTATTGAAAATCAAGGTTTTCAAAAGGCACCTTCATCTTTTCTTCCAGCACATATACTTCATCTTTCGGAGCAATTTCATCTTCCACAGGTTCGTCGAACAAAGTGGCCTGCCAGGCAATTTTTCGGTAATACACGTTGCGTTTCAGGAAAAGCCGGTGCAGGTATTCGATTTTGCGGTCATGGTAATCGTAGATAGTTGGCGTAATTTCACCGCGCTGTACCCGCCCGATGTATTGAATTAGTTTACCTTCAAACGAAAAAGGATACACGAGAAACAGGCAGGTAGCGTTGCTCAGGTCTGTGCCTTCGCCGAAGAATTGTCCGGTGGTGAGAAGTGCCTGGTAGTTGCCATCGTTCAGGATTTTCCATTTTGCCATACGGGAACTCTCGGAATCTTCCCCGCTCAGCGTGACGACTTCGTAGGATTGCTTCAGGTATTGGTACAGGGCCTCGATATGTTCCTTTCTTTCCGTGATGACGACGGCTTTCCGACCGGTGTCCAATTCCCTTTTTATGTCACTTAAGATGAGCCAGTTGCGCGCGGAATCATGTACCAACACTTTTGACAACGTTTCAAACTTGTCCATTTTCGCATTGAACGGCACATCGAGGTCTGTTTCCCGCACCACGATTTTTGCTGTCCGGTGGGCGCCAGTTTCTTGCGGGGTGATTTCCGAGATAATATTCCCCAGGTGCAGGAAAATCAGTTTTCCGTCAGTGTATTTGCGGAATGGCGTTGCGGTAAGGCCATAGAGGTAAAAGGTGTGTAACTGGTCGATGGTATCCCGGAAGGTCTCGGCAGGAATATGATGACATTCATCAATCAGGATGGTTCCGAACGCATTTATGAGGTCGGCTGCCCCAGGTTTTTCCAGGACCTTCTCCAGACTCTGAATCGTGGCCACTGTTACCTTTTTGCCCGTTTTGTATTTCCCCTGCCCGATTTGCCCGATTTCATTTTTCGGCAACCCGAAAAATCCCTGGATGCGTTCCATCCATTGTTCAGCCAGTTGCTTCCGGTGCACCACGATCAGCGCCGGCTGTTGTTTGTCGGAAATGATTTTTAGGCCGATCACGGTTTTGCCCGAGCCGGGTGGCGCCACAATCACCCCAATGTCTTTCTTCGAAGCTGCCTCGACGGCAGGTTGTTGGTACGCTTTCAGGTGAATATTGGAGGTGAAAGCGACATCTGTCAACTTTTTCCGGTCATCTTGGAA
>CAZCXH010000340.1:0-1767 GCA_964502525.1 uncultured Chitinophagaceae bacterium | reverse complement strand
AATTTGATCAGTCAGCATTGAATAAGGTGGTCTTTCGTAATGGCAAATCGCTTGATGCAGTAGTGTTGCTAACTGATTTTCAATCTCATGAAATCATCAGGAACAACTATATCAGGGCTGACGAGGATTTTATCATGCAATATATCCCTGACGGGAAGTATTACCTGAAGGTGCTGTTCGGGAACGACTGGAACGATACCATGCACAATATGAAGAATGCAGCAATCACCGGTGGATTCAACCGCAATGCACGCTATGAAATTTTCCAGCAGGAGGTCAGCATCATCCACCTGCAGCATAGGCACTCCGGAGACACGCTCGATTACAAAGTTTATGAGATTACTCTGTATCCTGTGCAAAATGGCAACGCAGAAAGTGTTAAAACAGAAGCAGAGAAATTTTTAAATTGACACTTATGCGGGTTTAGCATTTTCCGACTCATCAAACTAAATTACCACCGACAAATGTCGGTGGGTTTGTAAAAAACTGGTCGGCAAATGCCGACTCAAACTCCTTCGTTGATTTTAAAGTTATCGTCCTTTTCTTCCACCTCCTGATTCCGAATGTATTCCATGATTACCTCATCGGTTACATTCCCTGAACTGGCTACAAAATATCCCCTACCCCAAAAATGTCGTCCCCAGAATTGTTTCGCTATCGTCTTGAATTCGCTCATTATTTTCCAACTGCTTTTCCCTTTCAGTTCCTTCACCAACTGACTTACCGACAAATGAGGTGGCACCGATACGAACAAGTGTATGTGATCCTTTGAAACATGCCCTTGTATTATCTCCACATCATTGCTCTTACAAATCTGCCGTACCAATTCTCGAACTCGCTGCGCCAACTCCCCCACCAACACTGGTTTTCTATATTTTGTTATCCATACTATATGATACTTGATGTCATAAACACTGTGTGATGTCTTTCGGTAGTTTTGCATCCTACCAAAATAGTCAAACTAAAGTCTCCACCTAAAGGTGGGGGATTTTCTCCCATTCCCCGTAGGTGACATTAACGACATATGACATCCTCACCATCCGGAAACATCTGCTCGCGATTGGAGCGTTGCCTTCGCCCTACAAAATCATTTCAGCGTCCGAAGTAAATGCCGAAGCCCCCATTCAACAAAACGCGCACCTACACGAACCTCCTCTCCAACCAAACCAACCAAAACTTCATCGGTATCAAGCTGGGAGATGTGAATGGGAGCTGGGAGGAATAACCTGGTTGCTGCTTGAATGTTATCGAATTACTAACTTGGTAATTCGATAACCTTAGAATATGAAAAATATTTCTGTCATCGCAATTTGCTTTTTGCCGCTTGCCATTTTCTCGCAACAATTCTCCTACACCCAGTCAAACATTATCACTTCATCACCTCCGGTTATTATCAGCCCCTCGCAAATCATCCGTGATTTCAAACCGCATCTTGTGAATCTTGAGATGCCGGAGCCGGGAGGAAGTTCTTACCAGTTATTTCTGCAACGGCAAAAGGAACTGATTTACAGTTACGGCTACCGGAAAACGGGCGGAACGGTCAATCTTGGCGATTCCGAAAATCCTTTTGTGCTGGATGGCTTTGAGGGAAATCCAGCTGACGGAGGCGCGCCTACCGATAACCATCTTGCCATTTCCAACAACGGGATGCTGGTTTCAGTAGTTAATTCCAACATTCTCATGTATGATATTTCAGCCGACAGCCTGCTGAAAATTGTTTCACTGGAAGCTTTTTTTGACACGCTCGACATTCCTGCCGACAACTAT
>CAZCXH010000339.1:0-1799 GCA_964502525.1 uncultured Chitinophagaceae bacterium | reverse complement strand
TTCAAGCAGATGAATGTTAGAAAAGAATATTTTCTGCGGAAATCTGCGGTATCTGTGGGAAATTGATTGTTCATGTAATTTGAGTTTGCGGAATTTAGGTCCAACCTTGTCAAAAACAAAAAAATTTGGCTAAAAGCCTGTTCATTTCTCAATTATTAAACCGTTGGCTGAAGCCCAACGGCAATGAAAGGGTTTGATTAATCAGACTGATTTAAATGCGTGTTGTCCTGATAGGCATCACACCCCATCATGCTGCATCAAACAAATCTCAGTCAGAATCATGTCTTTCATCCTTATCACAGCAATCACAGTTCAGACAATGATTGGTGTGATAAATATGACGATTAGGATGGCTTGAACTTTTTGTTTTCCAGACGATGGAATTGCAATTTGGCACTTCCGAAATTTATCAGCAGTCCGATCTCGAGATTGTAGGCTTCATGATAATTAATCGCCTGCGCTAAATGCACTGGTTCGGTCTGAATCAAGGCTTTCAGTTCAACACTTATTTTTCCTTCAACTAAAAAATCCGCACGCCTCGTTCCTACGTGTTGTTTTTTGTAAAAGATGGGCCTTTCATGTTCTCTGGAAAATTCCAAGCCTTGCAGAAGCATTTCATACTCCAATGCACGCTGGTAAATCACTTCCTGAAATCCGTTGCCCAATGCTTTATGCACTTCCATAGCACATCCTACTAATCTTTCCGGTCAACTCAGAGTATTTATACTCTGGTTTAACTACAGCATTAATCATCATGTTCATCATGCCATATCAAACAAATCACAGTTCAGACCATTTGCCCCTGCAGTTCCTTCATCTTGTTCAGCGCGCTGCCCGCCTTGAACCACCCGATTTGGTGCTCGTTGAAAGTGTGGAGCACTTTGACCTGCTCCTTGGAGCCGTCTTTATGAGTCAGTTGCAGCGTGAGTGGAACACCCGGCTTGAAATCCGTTAAGCCGAGAATATCGAGCGTGTCATCTTCCTGGATTTTATCATAATCGGCAGGATTTGCGAAAGTCAAAGCCAGCATGCCTTGCTTTTTCAGATTCGTCTCGTGAATTCTTGCGAACGAGCGAACGAGAATCGCACGACCACCCAAGAAACGCGGTTGCATCGCTGCGTGTTCACGTGAGGAACCTTCGCCATAATTTTCATCGCCCACAACGATCCATCCGATGTTTTTCGCTTTGTAGGCGCGTGCCACTGCGGGCACTTCGCCATATTCGCCCGTTAATTGGTTTTTGATGCTGTTGGTTTTTTCGTTGAAAAAATTCACTGCGCCTGTCAAGGTGTTGTTAGAGATATTGTCAAGGTGTCCGCGATATTTCAACCATGGACCTGCCATCGAGATGTGGTCGGTGGTGCATTTACCTTTTGCTTTGATGAGCAGCTTTAATCCCTTCAAGTCAGTTCCTTCCCACTGTTTAAATGGTTCGAGCACTTGAAGACGGTCTGATTTCGGGTCAACAATCACCTTCACCTTGCTGCCATCTTCTGCAGGAGCTTGATAACCCGCGTCTTTCACGGCAAAACCCGATGGCGGCAGTTCGATTCCCTTCGGCTCATCCAATTTCACTTTTTCACCTTTGGAATTTGCGAGTGTGTCAGTCATCGGGTTGAAAGTCAAATCACCGGCAATTGCCAGCGCTGTTACAACTTCCGGAGAAGCGACAAACGCATGCGTGTTCGGATTGCCGTCATTGCGCTTGGCGAAATTTCTGTTGAATGATGTAATAATGGAATTGGGATTTCCGGGCGAAGCATTATGCCGCTTCCACTGCCCGATGCACGGACCGCAG
>CAZCXH010000338.1:0-1830 GCA_964502525.1 uncultured Chitinophagaceae bacterium | reverse complement strand
AAAAAATGCCTTTTCGACAATGTTGAAACAACTGGCGCTGCATGGATTGCTGCCGAATCCCATTTCAATCACCATGAAAGCGATTGCCATGGCTGGCTGGAACCTGGCACCTTGCTGCTTCCGAAGGCATTCCTCACGGTGAAGGAGATTTTCAGGCGCTTTGCCGAAGTGAATTGGCTGAAAGGATTACCGGTTAAAACCGGAAGCAATGGAGCGCTTATCCCGACAGCAAGCGGAATGGATTTCCGCTGGGATAGTATCAGGTTTTACAACAGCACGCTTGCGGCAATCGGCAACCAATTGTCGGCAGGCGGCTTCTTTTGGAAACGGCATATATGGGATAGGGCAGGCGGAAAATTCAACCCTGCTTTCCATCACATTGCCGGCATCGAGTTTTGGAAAAGATTATTTGAAAAGGATATGCTATATGTTGCATGCGCTAATCTTACGGCAGCAAGCGAAAACTATGTTCCATCTGCCGAAGCTACAGATGAATTCCAAAAAATGAAGGACAGTTTCCCGAAAAGAAGCGCATTGCAGCGGCTTGCGGATGCCGCATTTTATCCCTTTTTCAAAAAGGACATCCCGCTGCTGAAGACCGTGCACAAGTCGCAGCGCTCCTATCCTCCCCTTGTCAGGTTTGATTACAACTCGCAGTCTTTTTACCTTAGCGACTATTGAATCATCAGACCTGACAGGTTTTCAAAAACCTGTCAGGTCCGCTCCAAACTCCAAACATATAATTTTGATTCATCCAAAGATTTCCATCGTTACCGTCAATCTCAACAACGCCCGTTTCCTTGAAGAAACGATCATATCGGTGCTGTCTCAGGATTATCCCAACCTCGAATACATCATCATTGACGGTGGCAGCATGGACGGCAGCCTTGAAATCATCAGGAAATATGAATCGCAGCTCGCTTATTGGGCAAGCGAAAAAGACGAAGGCTACGGCTTGGCGCTGCAAAAGGGGTTCAGCAGGGCAACCGGTGACATCATGGCGTGGCTCAATTCCGATGATGTATATTATCCGGGAAGCCTGTTCACCGTAGCTGAGATTTTCACCAGGTATCCGAAAGCGAAATGGATTACGGGGTTTCCTTCGTGGATCAATGAAAAAGGATTTCGCCTTGGTGAAATGCCGAATATTGAAAATTCGTATTGGGCAAAACGTTATGATCTTTATTTGAAATATTCCCGCTGGTCGCGCGAGAGATATTTGGGTGGTGACTTCCGGGCGATTCAGCAGGAGTCAACATTCTGGAGGAGGGAATTGTGGGAAAAAGCGGGGGGCGCAATGAGCGCCAAATACAGGTTAGCCGCTGACACGGAGCTTTGGTGCAGGTTTTTCAGGCATGAAAAATTATATACGGTTCCCTATGTCTTAGCCGGGTTCCGCTGGAGCGGGAAAGGGCAGTTGACGAAAGAGAAGCGAACAGAATACCTTGATGAATGCCTTAAAGTTCTGCAGCAAGAACGCCAGACACTTTCAACCGTTCAAAGATATTTCCTTATGGCAAAATTTTTCTCCGCCCGGCTTTTGAAGCCTTTCCATTATGCAGACCTGCCTCCCGGTTCTCTGTATGAAAAGCTGCTGGCAATTCCGCAGATCATCACCATTCCGAAAAGTTTTTACTGATGCAGGGGTAAAGCCTCCGCCATGCTGAGAGTAGTCGAGTTTCCGAAACGAGACGTGCTTTCGGTTTATACCGAACATTCTGCAGCTCAATTTTTCAAAACCTGACTTGATTCGGTATAGATGCATGATTTGTTTTCTCCCTTCTTTGCTAATTTCGCCCCCGGAGGGATGGCAGAGCGGTCGATTGCGGC
>CAZCXH010000337.1:0-1887 GCA_964502525.1 uncultured Chitinophagaceae bacterium | reverse complement strand
GGTCGGCTTCCCCATTCATAGTACCACGTCCAAGTTAGTGATTTGAATAAATTTCATCGTTATTATTATCGTTACATGTGTTGGAATGTGGTAAACGCTGCGCGGGCTGAAGCGTGGAGCGTTTTCCATATTTCAACACATAGGCAGTTGGTGTCATTCCTCCCAGCGAATCATGCGGACGATAGTTATTATACTCCTGCATCCACTCTCGTGTAATAGCACGTAACTCATCTAAGCTGTAAAACACGTAAGCGTCCAGTATTTCCTTGCGATAACTTCCGTTGAAGCGTTCAATCAGACTGTTCTGCACAGGCTTGCCCGGCTGAATGAATTGCATTTGGATTCTGTTTTTGTGACACCAACCCATCAAGCGGTGGCTGATGAACTCCGGTCCGTTATCGGTGCGGATTGCAACGGGTTTACCGTGTGTTTCCGCTAAGCGTTCCAGGATTTGTGTCACTTGCTTTGCCGGGATTGAAGTGTCTGCTTCCATTGCTAATGCTTGTCGGTTATAATCATCAATGATATTGAGGATGCGTACTTTTCTGCCATCGTACAGCGTGTCGGTCATAAAGTCCAGCGACCACATCCGGTTGGGTGTTGCCGGAATGCTGATGGCTACCGCCTGTCGTGCAGGCAGTCTGCGCTTGTGTCTGCGCCTGAGGTTCAGCTTCAGTGCAGTATACACGCGATACACTTTCTTGTGGTTCCAGTGGTGTCCTTCCATTTTCAATCGGTCATTCATTTTCCAAAATCCATAGCCGGGATGTTTGCCTGCCAAGCGCTCCAACTCCTTAATCACAGCCTCATCTTGCGAGGGCTTCGCTGCGTAGCCGTAAACCGTTCTGCTGATGTGCATCCATCTGCATGCCTTGCGACAGCTTATCTGATGCTCCTTCACCAGGTAGTCGGCACAGCCTCTGCGGTCAGCAGGCGTTACAACTTTTTTTCAATCAAATCTTTTAACGCGTAATTCTCCAGGTTCAGCTCCGCCACGATGCGCTTCAACTTGCTATTCTCGCTTTCCAAGTCCCGCAACCGTTTCAACTCCGAGAGTTCCACCCCGGAATATTTGCTTTTCCAGTTATAAAATGTGACATCACTGATGCCGTATTCACGGCTGATGTCTGTCACTTTCTTCCCTGCCTGATACTCCTTGAGCACCTTCAGGATTTGTTCTTCTGTGAATCTTGCTTTTTTCATACCAGTTTGAATTTATGAAGTTTACTAACTTCCATCTGGTACTATTTTAGGGGGAGCTTACCGCAACCAAAAGTAAAAAAAGGAAATATTAGGACATAACAAGGCCCCGAACAGGTCACCTAAAACGTGCGATTTGCTGAATTTTTTGGGGTATTGGTGGAAACAAAAAACCCTGTAAACATTGAATTTACAGGGCTTTGTGAAGAATTGACTTGGCAGTTGCGGAGGGAGAGGGATTCGAACCCCCGGACCCCGTGAAGGGTCAACAGTTTTCAAGACTGCCGCAATAGACCGCTCTGCCATCCCTCCACGGGCAAAAATAGTCATTGAAATTTTCTTTGCGGAAATCATTTCAAACTCGGAGCATCTTTCTATTTTTAAATTTTATGTCAGACCACAATCAAAAATCCGTCAGGCAGGCTATTGCAGATGAATTCAGTTCCCTGAATATTAAAGACAAGGTTGCGGAAACGCGCCTGATTGCTTCGTGGGAGAAAGTGATGGGGAAGATGATTTCAAAACATACGCGCAAGCTTTTCATCAGCAAGGGCACCTTGTTCATTTATCTCGATAATCCCGCGCTTAAAAATGAACTTACCTATTCCCGCGAGAGGATTATTGAACTGGTAAATGAGTCGGCAGGCGAGGAGTTAATCAGGCAGGTGGTGATAAAATGAGAAAGGC
>CAZCXH010000336.1:0-1887 GCA_964502525.1 uncultured Chitinophagaceae bacterium | reverse complement strand
CATATTATACAAGTATCAGCAAAAATTCCGCTACATCCTCATTGACGAGTACCAGGACACCAACTTCGCGCAATACCTCATCACCAAGCAACTGGCGGACATGTTCCAGAACATCTGCGTGGTGGGCGATGACGCGCAGAGCATCTACTCGTTCCGCGGAGCAAACATTCAGAACATTTTGAATTTTGAAAAAGATTATCCCGACCTCCGCATTTTTAAATTAGAGCAGAACTACCGCAGCACACGCCACATCGTGGATGCCGCCAATACCGTCATCGGGCGCAACAAGATGCAGTTGGCGAAAAAAATCTGGACCGACAATGGCGAAGGCGAGCGCATCAAGGTGATCCGCGCCATGAGCGATAATGACGAAGGCAGGATTGTGGCGGATTCCATCCACGAGATGCGGATGCGCTATCATTTCAAAAACAACGATTTCGCCATTCTCTACCGCACCAACGCGCAGTCGCGCTCCTTTGAAGAAGCGCTCCGCAGGCTGAATATCCCCTACAAAATCTATGGCGGACTGTCGTTTTACCAGCGCAAGGAAATCAAGGATCTGCTCGCTTATTTGAAACTCACCGTCAATCATCATGATGAAGAAGCATTACGGAGAGTCATCAATTACCCGCTGCGCGGTATCGGAAAAACATCTGTTGAAAAAGCCACCGTGATTGCCAGCGAACAGGGGCTTTCGCTCTGGCAGGCGTTTGAGAACGCGGGAGAGATGAACCTTGGCGCTGCAACGCAAAAGATTAAAGATTTCGTGATCATGATCCGCAGCTACGCTGCCATGCTCGCTCAGAAAAATGCTTACGACCTTGCGCTCCACATTGCCCGCTCCACCGGCATCCTCAAAGAACTGTACAACGACCAGACGCCTGAAGGCGTGAGCCGCTACGAAAACCTGCAGGAGCTGCTGAACTCCATCAAAGAATTTACCGAGCAGGATGAATTGGTTGGCGATAACCGGCCTGAGTCTGACAAAAGTCTGGGCACGTATTTGCAGCAGGTGACGCTGCTCACCGATCAGGATGAAGACAAAGGCGCATCAGACACGGTGAAGATGATGACAATTCATGCCGCCAAAGGGTTGGAATTCGAATGTGTCTATGTCGGTGGTTTGGAAGAGAGCCTTTTCCCCAACGCGATGTCGCTCGACACGCGCGAAGATCTGGAAGAAGAAAGACGCCTGTTCTATGTCGCGGTAACCCGCGCCAAGTCGAAACTCACGCTCACCCATGCGAAGTCGCGCTACCGTTTCGGCAGCCTGAGCTATTCCGAACCGAGCCGTTTCATTGATGAACTGCCCGCGGGCAGTGTCGAGCATACCGACAGCAAATCGGACGACCATCCGGCTAATGACTTTTACTCGGACAGAACGAATTCCAATCGTTTCGCCAAAGAGAAGACATCATCACCGGGATTGGTTTCCTCGCAGAAATTGTCCTTTACGAAAACGGAATACGTCCCTTCTCAAAATTTCAAGCCCGATAATCCAGCCTTGCTTCAAACAGGCATGGAGGTGGAGCACCAGAAGTTCGGCACCGGCAAAGTGGTATCGCTGGAAGGCAGGGAAGACAACCGTATAGCCACGGTGTTTTTTCCTGCCATCGGTCAGAAGCGCATCATGCTGAAGTTTGCAAAGGTGATGATATTGAAGAAGGAAGGAGTGGATTGACTCTGCATTCCTGCAGTTATACCAAGAGTAGTCGAATTTCCGAAGGAAAGAGACGTACTCTTGGTTAATACCGAACATTCTACAGTTTAATTGTTCGAAAACCTGAGTTGTTTCGGTATACTTTAGGGCAGTTCTAAAAATTGCTCTTTTCATCGCCTCACCCCTTCCCTCTCCAGAAGGAGAGGGAGTAAGTGGTAGAATTTTTA
>CAZCXH010000335.1:0-1938 GCA_964502525.1 uncultured Chitinophagaceae bacterium | reverse complement strand
TGATTCCTTTATTTTTCCTCCGTTCTGAAATCGCCATTACGAAAAAATTCTACGTATTTCTACATAGAAATTTTTAACAATAAAATACAACTTTCGTGTTATTGCCCGGGGTAGCTGAAATTTCCATCTTCACTTTACGAAAGCAACTAAACCACTGCAACCTGCAACAGTGAAGAAAGTCCGCAACCATTCCAACGGCACCCTCACATCCCGTGAAGCGGAAGTGCTCAAACTCCTTTATCTGAAAGGCAAACAGTATAGTGAAGCTGCACGCGAGCTTTATATCAGCCCCGAAACGGTGCGCACGCACGCGCATAAGATTTATCAAAAGCTGAAGGTAAAAAACAGCATCCAGGCGGGGATGAAATATTTCGGAGATGAGAATAATCTAAAAAATCAATCATCAATAAAACCAACCGAGTTATGAAAAACATTTTTGTTCTTTTAACAACATTGTACCTGCTGAATATAATGCACGTAAACGCACAAACCGCTGGAGATTATCGCAGCAATGTAACATCCGGCAATTGGACCGCCCCTGCCTCATGGCAACGATATGACGGAAGTAATTGGGTGACAGCCACTGCTTATCCTATCTCTGCTGATGGCACCATCACCATCCGCAGCGGACACACCATTGTCGGTAATGCGACACTCACGCTTGACCAGGTGGTGATTGAAGCAGGAGCGATTATGAATAATGGCGGAGATATTACGTGGAACAATGGTCCCGGTGAAGATTTGCAAGTGTATGGCGAGTTTTGGGATAATTGCGGGACTGGTATTAATCCCGGGCATTCCTCTTTTTGGAGTGCCGGAGGCACCATCAGCGTTGAATCAGGAGGAGTGGTGGCGAATGATGGAGGCGGCTGCGGGGGTTCCGGAGTATGCGGCACTCATCTTGTTTACGTTCCCGTTACCATTCAGCAAGGTGGGCTTTGGACAATGTCTAATAAAGTTTCTACCGTTCCCCAGGTCGGTTTTTTTTCCACCTTAACGGTTAACGGAACTTTAAATGTTCTGGGCGCTGCAGTTGATGGGTCAGTTTGGACTCTTGCCGGGGATGTAATGGTAGGCAGCACCGGCTGGATAGGAAACCTGGGCGGCAGCTCTGGGCGGTCAGTCATCTTTACCGGTACAACCTTTACCAATAATGGCATGATTTCAAATGTCAGCACCGTAACTACCTTTGCCGGCAACGGTCCGCAATTTTTAAATGGAAATGGCACCTTCGGAGCCGGTGGTTTGGCGGTGGATAATGTAAATGGGCTTACACTCGGTGGTACTCAGACCTTCACCAATAATGGCTATTTAAATTTTTTGAATGGCAAAGTCACGCTGGGGAATAATAATTTAATATTTACCTCCTCGGGATTGGGTTGGGCAAATGCTTCATCCACAAGATATTTTGTTACTAACGGAACCGGAACCATCAAAAAGCAGCAAGGTAGTCTCGGTAATTCTGTTGTTTATCCCGTTGGAAGTGCGACTTCTTATAATCCTGTTACCATTCTAATCGGCTCCGGTCATACCGTTGATTATTTTAAAGTGCGGGTGGCTGATGCGATATACGCCAACTATGACGGGAGCGATAATGGTCTTGGCGGTGCATCACCCACAGGTGGAGTAGCAAAAACATGGTTTATTCAAGAGGATAATCCGGGTGGCTCCAATGCAACTGTTACTGTCCAATGGAATGCCGCAAATGAACAATCAGGATTTACCCGCAGCAGTTGCCGGGTGGGGCATTACACAGGTGGCTCATGGGGCTCTGGAACTTTTGCTGCGGCATCAGGTGCAGGACCTTACACGCGTTCACTTGCAGGCGTTACTTCCTTTTCTCCATTCGGGGTGTTTAGTTCAACTCCCTGCTCAAGCCTCACCTGGTATGCAGATGCGGATGGTGATGGATTTGGTAATGCCGCTTCCACTCAATTA
>CAZCXH010000334.1:0-1939 GCA_964502525.1 uncultured Chitinophagaceae bacterium | reverse complement strand
ATCTGATGGGTTGTGTTTCCATTCAAGATGATTTCAATGCTTCCATCAGCGCCCGCGGCTGAAGTTGCATCGGTAATTGAAGCGGTGATGGCAGGAGGCGGGTGAACGGTGATGATGGCTTGCTGGTTCAGCGTATCATTTCCGGCAGCATTGGCGGTGATGAGGGTGATGCTGTAAGTTCCGGAAGTGTTGTAAACCACCGATGGGTTTTGATTAGATGACGAGGCCGGGTTTCCACCGGGTAATTGCCATTCCCATGTTTCCGGCTGATTTGCCGAAAGGTCGGTAATCGTGAACGTATCGCCAGTGCAGCCATCGGTTTTATCCGGAATGAAACCTGCGACAGGTGGCTGAAGCAGCTCCGGTTCCACCGTGAGGGTATCGGCTGCCTTGCAGCCGAAAGAGTCCGTCACCGTCACGGAATAATCGCCAACGGCAAGGTTTTGTATTAAGGAAATATTACTGCCATTGCTCCAAACAATAGTGAAAGGACCGTTTCCGCTGATGAGAATTTCTATGGAGCCATCAGCGCCCGATACGGCAGATGCGTTTGTAATATCCGCCTGGATGGCGGGCGGTGCATGTATCACGATGACACCCTGCCGGGTCAATGTGTCAACACCCGCGTCATTGGTTGCAATCAGCGTTGCGTCATATATTCCAGGAGTATTGTATGTGACCGAAGGATTTTGCGTAACGGATGATGATGGCGTTCCTCCGGGAAACAGCCACTGCCAGAACTCAGGCTGATTGGTGGAAAGATCGGTCATCATGAACGTATCACCCGGACAGTCTTCCGTTTGGTTTGAAACGAAATCCGCCAAGGGCGGCTGAAGCGGCACAACCAAAACCGTAAACGTGTCTGTCGTCAGGCATCCGAAGGAATCGGTAACGGTTACCGCATAGTCGTCAGCAGCAAGGTTTTGAAGCAATGAATCTGTGCTGCCTGTGCTCCATTGAATGGCGAATGGTGAATTGCCGCTGATGGAAATTTCAATGCTGCCGTCACTGCTTGATGCGGTGGATGCTTTGGTGATGTTCGCCCCGATAGCCGGTGGCTGATGAATGATGATGAGTGATTGCTTTGTCAGCGTTGCCGTGCCGCCAATGTTTGTTGCAGAAAATGTTATGCTGTAGGTTCCCGGCTGCGCGTAGGTAATAACCGGATTTGGATCTGTCGAGCTTGATGGGATTGCTCCGGGAAAGTTCCACAGCCACGAATGAGGCTGGTAAAGCGAATGGTCGGTTATCACGAACAAATCACCCGGGCATCCCTCTGTTTTGTCCGAACTGAAATCGGCAACGGGAGGATAGAGCGAATCGAACACCGAGAACACATCAACTCCCGCTTCCACAAGGTGAGCGCTGCCCAGGTCGCTCGTTTCAAAAATAATTCGCATGCTATCGGAAGGGACAAGAAAATCCTTCACCCGGAATTCAAATTGGTTCCATTCGTTGCTTGTTGTTCCTGCAATCGTGTCAACAACTTGCGTTGCATTCCCATCGCTCAGTTTCACGAACAGGGTGTCTTCAGGAGAGCTTCCACTTCCTCCGCCATTGAAAAACCACCTGTAATAATTAATGTAAGGATCAAAATAGCCTGACAGGTCGAAAAGGGGAGAGGTGAGCGTCACCGTTCCGTCATCCACGTCATCATTGGCAGCCTGTCCACCGCCATTGCCGGTCACGTAGCATCCGTCACCGAAATCTCCGGAGACGTCTGCATCAGGATTTGCAGTTTGCCCGTTGTAGGTGGTGCCCACAGGTATTCCCATTTCCCATGCTCCAGAGGTTGCCGTTGATGTCTGAGTCCATCCGAAGTCAAACAGAAAATCATCATAATATCCTTTTTGCAATCCGATGATTGCGCTTGTATCAGAATAAACGACAACATTATTCTTTAGCTGCGTCACGTAGCCCCACTTGCCTGCATACATCC
>CAZCXH010000333.1:0-2001 GCA_964502525.1 uncultured Chitinophagaceae bacterium | reverse complement strand
AACGCACACGCGGGTTGGATAGATTGGGGGCGGGAAGATGCATTTCCCACATGATATCCGCCAGGGCCGAGGCCGGTCCTTTCAATATCGGAACAGGCTCAGCACCGCCTCACTATTTTCTCCATCCCAATCCCATTTTTCATCGACAAGAATGCGGTAGATCATAGATACGGATCCGAATAATTCCCGGCCAGGCGAATTCTTTGTTTCACGCTTCTACCGCCGTTCTAATTCACGAAGATTTTTAGGATATGGTTTTCTTCCCGAAATCACCTCGTTGATGAGCTGCAAGATATTTTTTGTCACTGCATTGGCTGGATGACTATTGAGCGCTTCTTCAACTTTTTCTTTGGCCTTTTGGGCATCACCTGAAATGAGCAGTGCCAGAGCCAGGTTGGCAATCAATCCAGGATCGGCAGGATCAGCATTCAATGCGGAAAGCGCAAATGCGACCGCCTCTTTTCGTCTCCCTAAGTTGAGCGCACAACGACAGGCTTCTCTGGCAATGTCTGGATTCGCCGGCTTAATCTCGTAGGCTTGCGTAAACCAACTGAGTGCCGTCGGATCATCATTCATGCGTTGATAAATCTTTCCCAATGTCCACATTGAAGCCCAATTGGTTGGAACGATTTCCAGAGCCTGTTCGAAAAGTGCGATGGCTTTGCGAAGTTTTCTAAGCGTGAACCAGCCGATTCGATTCGATGGAATGTCATTCCCGAGAGTTATTTCTTTTTCAATTAGTTTCCAGCCGGCTTGATAATATTTATTGCTCAGCGCTATCTCTTCAGCGGTTGAAGCTTTCTTGCCCAAATCTTTGTCAGTGCGGCCAACGTACAACTTTTTCCCTGTCGACTCGTCGAAATAGACCTCGACAAATCCCTCCATTCCTATGAATTTCAGCGTCTTTGGAACTTGGCCTGCGGGCACAAATATGGTGTTCTCACTCAAAGAACCTTCATATTTCCACCCTTCCGGGACCGCAAGCGGACCAATTGGCGTTCCGGACTGCCAGGCTATTGCGAGGCCACGGTCGTCACGTCCCAATTCAAGCCAATCGCACGGCATGGTTAGCCCGGTTGACTGGTGTATGACGGCGACATCATGACAAGCTCCGCTTTTGAATGGCGCCAGACCTCTCTTGATTAAATCCCCAATGAATGAATTCACATCAGCCCATGCCATAAATCCTATGCAGCTTATGTAGTCATCAGCACAGAACGTGGCATTGAGACACGCCCGCTTATAGGCCATCAAGCCTCCCTTATATTTCTCTGCAATGGTCGCGTGGCGAACGACGACACTGTACCCTTCAATCAAGACCGCCATACCAGTAACCTCAATAGGTAATAAACCAAATTACGTCCTCTTCGTTTGGAATCGCATACAACCGGCTGGCGACTCTCTCTCATATATTTGGTCGCTGCGCCGGTCAGAATCTGGGAGTTGGTGAGTAAGAGAATCGTGAGAGATGCCGGAGGCGTGTCGTTTTGGGCGGGTTGACCGGAAACCACATCGACCCGGTGCGGGAGTTCGTTCATTTGCAACCTTTCTTTTGAATGATCGTGTTCTCACGTGAAGCGGGAACATCTATCTTCATCGCGGCCACGGTTGGGTAGCATTAGTGATTTGCGGGAAACCTCAACGTAAATTAAGCCATTCGTTCCCAAACAGGGTCGCGGAATCATTAAAGGCTATAAGCGGATTGTGAATACCTCCACTTTTCTTGACTCTTATGCAAATTATCATTAAATTTAAGCATAAATTGTTTTGGAGTACAGTGGGATGTCGGCATCATCACGCAGTAAATAAATGGAGCATTAGGCATGGAGACAACCGCAGTCAAAAGAACCGAGATCCAGAAACAATTATCCATTCTGCCGCAAGAAAAGCTGCAACAGGTTAGTGATTTCGTCGAATTCGTGCTTTTTCAGTCCAAAGTCGAACACAAGAGAGTTGTCAGGCTCGGTGGAATTTGGAAGAATCTTGGCTTTGAAAAAATCG
>CAZCXH010000332.1:0-2001 GCA_964502525.1 uncultured Chitinophagaceae bacterium | reverse complement strand
TTCTTCGCGTCTCTTTGTCCAAAGAACAGCGAAACGGTTGTTGGTTTTGATTCAGAACAGTTGTTGGTTTTGCTTAGCTGCAAGTCATTCGCATAAACCAACAACGGCAACAAACTGATTGAATCCATGCCGTTCAATTCGCAGGTGAAAGAAAAATTACTGAGTGGTGCAGCGTTGGAATGGCTGGGGATGAAAGGGAGGTATTTGTTTTATAGTTGCCTTTTTCTAGTAAAAAATGATGACTCTTGCTGCGGACAGGTTTGGAGCAGATTACATTTTGCTGTTAGTATCTGTCAGAAATATTCTTTAAAGTAACATGGAGTTTTGCTACAACTTCAAAAAATGCAATCATGAACAAATTTCTTTTTATTCTATGCGCGATTTTATTTTTCACAAACTATGCAAGCAGCCAGACACCTGAGGTGGTGGTGCCCCGTGGAGCGGCAGGCTTAAGTTCTTCAACAGGGAAAGTGTTTTTCTTAAATCAGGATACCGTTTGGATGTCTGATGGAACCGCTGCAGGCACACAGGCAGTCAAAGAACTGCCATTTGGAAAAGTAAGGCAGTTTGTAGAATGCAAGGGCAAAACTTACTTCAGCGGTCCTGAAAGCTTTGATGTCTATGAATTGTGGGTTACTGACGGAACAAAATCAGGAACAGTGATTGTGAAAGATATCAATCCTACCAACTCAGGGTGCATTGATATTTTTCAGGCGTTTAATAACAAGTTGTATTTTCTTGGAGATGATGGCGTGAATGGTCAGGAACTGTGGGCTACTGATGGAACAGAAGCGGGTACTACTATGATAAAAGATATTAATCCGGGCATCAGCAATGGATTAGAAGCGTGGGCGCAGAGCGAAATTTATAACGGCAAATTGTATTTTTCCGCCAATGATGGCGTCCATGGCGAAGAGTTGTGGGCTACAGACGGCACAGGAGCAGGCACCGTGATGGTGAAAGATATTCATCTTACGGGGTCTTCAACGCCCGGCTACTTTACCATTGTAAACAATCAACTCTATTTCCGCGCATCTGATAATACGAATGGCAATGAATTATGGACTACAGACGGCACAGGCGGAGGAACCGTGCTTGTGAAAGACATTAATCCGGGAGCAGGCAGTTCGTTCCTAAGCGACATGATTGCGTACAATGGCAATCTTTATTTTTCTATTTCATCCGGGTTTGACTTCAATGCACCAAATGACCTGTGGCAGTCTGACGGCACATCTGGCGGAACAGCGCTTTTTGAAGATAGCGCGTCAGGACAGCATGTTTATAACGGGCATCTTTACTTTAATAAAATCATGGAATTTAACATATCGGTTTTTGAGTATGCGCTTTACAAAACAGATGGCACGCCATCAGGCACTGTGAAGGTGAAAGACCTCGTTGGGGGCAAGAGTAAAAGCAGCGCCTATGGTTTCACTGAAGCGGGCGGCAAACTCTATTTCCTCTGCAGCTATGATAGTACCGGAGGCGGGGCATTACTCTTTTTAGATAATGACTTGTGGGTTACTGATGGAACTTCCGCAAACACGCAACTCGTCAGGCATGCATCCAATGAGTTGGTAAATGTTTTTGTCAACAGCACTAACATCATCGAGAATGAAGGCTCCTTCTATTTTACTGACGACAACAACCTTTATAAAATTGCAGGAAGCTCAACAGGCATACAAAATATCTCTGCAAAAGAAATTGAAGTGTTTGTATCCCCCAATCCATCTAACTCATTATTGAACATTCAGACAAAAGAAACCATCGAAACGATAAGCATCTTTGATGTTGCGGGCGCGTTGGTGCAAACTGAAACTCAACCCGTATTTTCTATCGCACAACTGCAACCGGGCGTTTATTTAGTGCACGTTAAAACTGAAAAAGGAGTTGCAACGGTGCAGATGGTGAAAGAGTAGCTGCTGAATCTCTTTTGACAATTTCATCACTCATCTTGTAATCACATACCTTTGAAAAAAAAAAAAAAAATTTTTGATATGCAAT
>CAZCXH010000331.1:0-2044 GCA_964502525.1 uncultured Chitinophagaceae bacterium | reverse complement strand
CTCATCGGCAGGGAAAGTGAACCGCCCGCTCGCCCCGCCTTTCTTTGCACGCGGGGAACGTTAGCGAGCATTTTGAATGAGAGTGTCTAACAAAATACGATTAATGCTCTTGGCAACTTGGTGTTTTGGTTGCCATTCGACTCCAGTGAAGACGTCAAACGATTTCCAAACAACTCAATGTAAAATAGTTGAAATAGAGGATAGTACGATTAAAGGAAATGATAGAACAATACAAATAAACTTCCTGTGCGATGGCAATTTTCTTTCCAGGGAATACAATTTGAATTCAGAAAACCCTTATGGGAAAATGAATTTCCCCGTAATTTCAAAATCCACCAAACGTTACAAGGTTGGTAATGAAGATTTCTATCACGACTTACTAAAGCGCGGAAACATTGATTTCAATCTGGAAGGAATCACCTTTGAAAGACTTAAAGAAGAAGTGCCCCATCCTCTACCTCAACGTTTAGCAAATTACCTCTATACAATTGCTATTACCAGATGTGACTTTAAGGTATTTCCACAATACGCTTTGACTAACTACTACATAAGTATCTATGGATACACGGACACAATCACACGGAAAGGTGAAGGAGGCATTATCTTTTTAGGTGACAGGTTGGAAATTTTGAACTCAAAAGGTGAGCAGGTGTATCAAGTTACAGGTGACAGTTTTGCTATTACCTATCCAGAAATTGATACCACAGCAAACATTCTATTCTTTACAAAAAGCATAAACGGAGGCGCAAAACAGGGATTTGAAATTCATGACATAACGAAGAAGAAGAAATTAGTTGAAATGGACTTTGACACTACGTTATGGGTTCGTGAGCCCAAATTTATTACCGGGACTTACATCCTGTTTGCAATAACTAAAGGTCCTCATTACCTCAATGAAATTATAGTTTACGATTTAATAAACAAGCAAGTAAAAACTGAATCACTTCCTGATAAATATGAATTCTCAACGTCAATGCCACCCTATTTATCAAAAAATGATGTGATTTTACCCAAAGAAGTTTCAGCCGAAAACGGAGAGTATGTGTATGACACCCTGCGAATAGATAAATTGGAGAATAAAAACGCTCGCTAAATCGAGTAGGAAGGTAACGGGCGTGTCCGCCCGTCACCAGTCCTCTCACACCACGTAGCGTACGGGTCGCGTACTACAGTCTCGAATCACCATCATCGAGCCAGCTGCAAAATCACCGGGACAACAAGACGTAACTTTGGCCATCATTTCGTGAAATGGACAACAGCCGCCCGGACGATGGAGCGACCGGCACCACCGGAGAAAAGAAAAAGCGCATTACCCTCGCTGACCTGAAAAATTCGTGGCAGGTTTTCCGGTTTGCGCTGCCCTACAGGAATGATTTCATCATCGGCATGGCGTTCCTGTTCCTGTCAAGCGCCACGGTGCTCGCATTCCCACTCATGGCAGGCAAGCTGATGGACGCCTCCATCGGCACCATCCAGTGGGTGGTGGAAGACCTCAACACCCTCGCGGTGCTGCTTGCAGCGCTGCTGCTGCTGCAGGGCGTTTTTTCCTACGCGCGCGTGATCTATTTCGCCCGGGTGAGTGAATATTCCATTGCCGATATCCGCAAGGCGCTTTACGCCAAGATCATCTCCATGCCCATCCCGTTCTTTGAGCGCAGGCGCGTGGGCGAGCTGGTGAGCCGCATCACGTCAGACATCGCGCAGTTGCAGGATACGCTCTCCTACAGCCTTGCCGAATTGTTCCGGCAGGTGGCGTCCATCATTGGCGGCACTGTTATTATATTCATAAAATCTCCAAGGCTTTCGCTGCTCATGCTCGCCACTTATCCCGGGCTGGTGGCGCTGGCTATTTATTTCGGGCGGTACATCCGCAGGTTGTCGAAACAATCACAGGACGAGCTTGCCAACTCCAACGTGGTGGTGGAGGAAACTTTTCAATCGGTAAACATCGTGAAGGCATTCACCAACGAGTTGTTTGAAACGCACCGCTTCAACCGCATCGTGAACGAAGTGGTCGGTCTGGCGATGAAAGCTGCCCGGTACA
>CAZCXH010000330.1:0-2057 GCA_964502525.1 uncultured Chitinophagaceae bacterium | reverse complement strand
GAAGCAAATCCTTGCCTGACGCATATCCTAGAGACTTGTGTGCATAGGCAAGCCAGAAGGAGAGGGAGTAAGTGGTAATTTTTAGAACTGCCCTTATTTAACCGAGTATTTCAATTATCCGCATCCTTGAACGGGCTGCGCAGCGTCCATTGCTCATCACGCGCCAGATAGCGCACAACCTGCCTGATGATGAAGTTCACCAGCGGTGAGCGGTGTTTCACGTACAGGTACATCGGATGAGGCACAGCCCCCACCGAGCTTTTTATTTCCATGGCGGTTCTGCCGTAAACCACGCGCTTCATCCGTTTCCCGATGCCCTTTTTGGCAAGTTGAAGCAGGACATTCATATATAAATCATATTCATTATTTATGGAGCGGTTCATTCCCATGTAGCCGGCAACCAGTTCTTCGTCATGAAGGCAGTAAGAGATGAACGTCACCAATTCATCATCCCTGAAAAACCCGATCACTCCGAAATTTTCTCCCAGCCCTTCTTTCAACCGGAGGATGTAGGCAATATCCAGCTTGGCGAGCTTGAAAGCGGCTTCATCCACCACCTGGTCGTAAAGCAAACTTATTTTCGGCAACTGGTCATGCAGTTCGGCAGCGGTCATCTCGCGGACGGTAAGCGAGTCCGCTCTTTTCAGCGCCTTCCTCATGCGCGTGCGGTATTTTGAGGCCATGTCTCCAAGGTAGCCTTCAAACGTATTCCATGAGTCCCTTATGTCGAGGATCATGTTGGGGTTGACGCGGAATTCAAGGAACCCCGTATGTTTCAGATCTTCCATCCATGTCTTGCCGGTTTCATAATAATCCTTAATGAGGATGCCGGAAATCTTGACTCCGCTTTCAGCGATTATCTTGTCAATGCTTTCACTGACCGCCTGGAACAAAGCCTTGTCAGTCTTTACTGTGTCGGCAAAATAAAACCCGTATTCACCGGTGACGAAGGCATTTCCGCTCACCAGCAAGTTCAGGGAAATCCTGTTGACCACGGAAACCAGCATCCGTCTGAAATTGCGGTTAACGAAGTCGGTAATTGAGTTTTTCCCGTGTGTTCCGTCTTTCTCCACATTGGAGCCTTTGAAATTGATGATCTGGAAAAACCCTGCGCCCACAGGAATCCTGTCGCGGCAAATCACCAGGTAGCGGTATTTCACTTCGCTGCCAGTGCTTTCTTCCAGCGATTGAAGGTACCTCCGGCTCAGCATGAGATTGCCGGCAGGCAGTAGGTTATCCCATGCGGAGCCAACTTCAGCTATTGCAGTAAAAAGGCTATAGGTAAATTGGGATTCCTGAAAAGCGATGGTTGAAGCCTTTTCCCTGCAAGGTAGGGTTAATGAAATACAGTGTCCCAAGATTTGAGGTTTATGGATTATGATGGTTAAGAATATTTTCTTTTTCTATTTTCTCTCCACCGTTGATAAACACATGAGGGTAATGCTTGCGCAGCACTTCTATGATATACTCCCGCGGAATGTCATCGAACGTGCCGTGGTCATGCAGGTATTCCATGAATTTCCGCTCGCCTTTTGCATGCTGATCATATTCCTGGAAAATAGAATCTTCCGATCCGTTGAACTCCAGCGGTGCTACACCAAGTTTTTCACAAAGCCGCTTATCGAAGGCAGGCGTGGCTTTTAGCCACTTGCCGTTAAGATACAGTTCGGTGAAGCCATGACAAGCAAATACATCAGACCGGAGGAAGCGGCTGAGATTGCCCGCTCCAATGTGGTTGCGAACATCGGCAAGCCCGATGCGGCTGGGTATGCCAAGCACCCGGGCGCAAGCTGCAAGCAGGTTGGCTTTTTCAACGCAGTAGCCGGAACCGCGTTTCAAGACAGCGCTGGCGGTCATCCCCGATTCATTCAAATCCACATTAAAAGGGTCATATTTAAAATCATCCCTGATTGCATAATACAGGCTCACCAACTGCCGGATTACATCTCGTGACTCGCCCTTGTTCTTATGGACAAAGTCAATCACATCCGGATTGCCGCTGTCAATGTATTTACCGGGTTTTAAATATTTGTCGAAATCGTTTTGCATTTTTTAAT
>CAZCXH010000329.1:0-2073 GCA_964502525.1 uncultured Chitinophagaceae bacterium | reverse complement strand
CAAAAACCTTGACAGCCCAGCTACGCCCACTTGAAGAAACTGCTTTCTTTTTTTTCTTTTTTTCTCATGGGTTTTTTTCGTTCTTTTCTTTTGAAATCTTACAGGCGTATGTATTTAGTGAATACAAAAAAAGAAGCCCTCCTGATTAAAGGAAGGCTTCCCGGAAACTGAAAGATGGAAAGGATAGTTTACGCTGCTCCAACAATCGCCAGAGCATTATATGCCCCGTTCTTTAGCGAATACTGAATCGCATTCACCTGTTGGAAGAACTCCAGCTTTAAAAGCAGAATCTTCGTTCCTGTTCCTGACGGAACAGCGGCAGGTGTAAGCGTCACGTTTGTTGACGTGCCATCAATCGGCAAGTTGACCGAGTTGGTGTACTCGATTTGTCCATTGTAAGTGGCGAAATCAATCAAAGCAAACGCCCCGCTTAAAGTGATATGCGTTGCCGCAGTGGGAAATGCAATGTCATTCACTGGTACAAGCCCTGAGATGGAGATAACACCAGTTGTTGTATTCACCGAAATCGGTTTGAACAGAATGCTTCCGAGAATTGCACTGATATTGAAATTGAAACCGACAAGGTTTCCAGCAACTCCGGGAAGAGCAAGTGCCACGCCCACATTTCTTTGTCCTCTCGGACTTGTGGTGTCAGCTTGTTTAAGTTGGGTCATTCCTTGCGTCAACCTTGAAGTCACCCTGCCGTCCGCAGCTTCCAGCATCATGCTTCTGACCGTATCCCTCAAAAGTTTTCCAGCACTTGCAGCCGATGCAAACTCTTCCCCGTTTTCCCTTGTGCGGGCAAATGCCGGGTCAGAGTAAATCCTTTCAGCAGAAACGCCCCCTTTGGTTCTCACCAAATAGCCGTCCTGCGACTTATAGAAGGTCAAGTCATCTAATGTTCCTTCAATTTTTACGATTCCTTTTTGTTGTGCCATTGTTTATGGTTTTTATGAGTTAAGAAATATTGTTTCATTGACAGCACCCTGAACAGTATTTCAGTCTGTTCCTTTGATTGTATTGCCTGAATAACCACGGAGGGCAAACCCCGTTCACTCCGTTCACCCACAGCCCCCGCTTTTCACAAATCGCTTCCGCCTGGAAACCCGTTAGCTCTGTATCATCACTGTAATTCGTGTAATGCCACGCCCAGCCGTTTTGAATCACCAAGCTGTCCAACCTCACACCGTTCACCCAAGCCTTTACCAATGTCCGCTTATATCTGTCAGGACCTTGACTTTCAAACTCCAAATCCCTTCCAAGTATCATATAGCTCAGTCTCCTTTTCGATTCCTCGCCCCACAGTTGATTCATTTCCGGTGCATCCACATTCACCAATCTTGCGACTATGATTTGTCCATCTTTCAGCAAGCTGAAAGTGTCACCATCCCAAACTTTCACAACTTTTGCTGTATCCATAGCCGTGCAAATACTTCCAATCAGGATTAGAAAACCAGTCCAAAGAATTTTGCTCACTCGCATGATTTTCCAAATCTAAATCCACTCTGAACCCATTGTCAACACTGCACTTCCGCTCTTGCCGAATTGTGCATATTATGCCATCAAAGAATGAATTTTCACTCTTTCAAATCGGTTAAATTTGTGTTGTTACCCTATGTCAAAAGCATAGATGGAGCATGGATAAAGCATCAAACTATTAGAACCCTATGGAAAGAATTTGCATCTATCCAAAAGACATTCAGGTGTTGACCGGAAAGAGTGAACGGTGGGGAAGGTATCTGATTCAAGAAATCAGAAGCAAGTTCAAAAAGCAGAAACACCAATTGGTTTCTGTTGAGGACTTTTGTAAGTACACCGGACTGAATGTTGATGAAGTGAAGAAAGTTCTTTACGGTTAAGTCAGGTCAAAAACTTAGCTACCTGATTAAAAATATACCCTTGTAAGTATGGTTGAATAACGGTAGGGGATGTTGACTTGGAATCTCAGACCGCCTGCAATAGCCTTCTCCCCTCTCTGATGTCCAGCAATCTTACAGGTAGAACGTCTTTCAGTTGGTATATTTGCTTTAGCTCCTGCTTTAGTTGGTTCGATAATCGGATGGTTGGGGCTAC
>CAZCXH010000328.1:0-2073 GCA_964502525.1 uncultured Chitinophagaceae bacterium | reverse complement strand
CCCGCTGAAATTCTTTTTTTCAGAATCCCTGCAAACGGATGCAGGCGAGGAGGTATAAACGCGCGAGGTGAAGAAAATTATTTCAGACATGATTGCTATTGAAGACAAGAAAAAGCCCTGCTCGGATCAATATCTTACCAAGATGCTCAATCAGAAGGGTTACAACATCGCAAGGCGAACGGTTGCCAAATACAGGGAGCAGCTCGATATTCCCGTTGCGCGGCTGAGAAAAGAGTTGTGAAGTGAGAACCGCAGCCAATATTCTTTCAGCAATATTCCATCCGATTTTTTTTCCGGTTTACGGGTTGTTGTTTATCAATTGGGCTGATTCCTATAAGCTCGCAGGGCTGGATGAAACCAGCAAAATGAAATTATTCTCCATTGTCATCCTTAATACAATCGTCTTCCCGGTCATCACGGTTTTAATTATGAACCGGCTCGGGTTTGTGAAAAGCATTTTCATGCGCGAGCGGGAAGAGCGGATCATTCCTTTCGTAGCGGGCGGACTTTTCTATTTCTGGACATTCATGGTTGTCCGCAGCCTCTCCATCAGCGATTTTATCACAGCGGTGTTTTTGGGGGCGAGCCTCGCTGTATTCGCGTGTTTTTTTCTCACGCTGTTTTATAAAATAAGCATCCATTGCGCTGCAATCGGAGGCTTCATCGCTGTTGCGTTATGCCTGACCTTCTCTGCCCCGCGCAGTCTTGAAATCCCGTTCATGATAATCATTATTTTATCAGGGCTTGTCGGCTCGGCAAGGTGGTATTTGAAAGAGCACATCCCGTTTGAAATATTCAGCGGTTATGCAATCGGTTTTTTGAGCCAGATGTTGGCATTTAAACTTATTTGAACAAAGTTTGCAGTTTGCGGTTTTTTGCGGGTGCAGGACCAATTGCATCTTTGAATCTGTCACCCTCCAACCTCCCTCCCGATAGAATCGGGATGCTTCGCTATCAAGGGAGGCTGCTACCGCGCGAGGCATTCCCCTTTGAGGGGGACGAAGGGGGTGAGTGCAATTTGTCCTGTTTTGTTACAGTCATGCTGCGAAAAAACCATAAGCCGTAAACTTGTAAACCGTAAACAAAAATTTCATGTACAAAACAATCCTGTATGAAATCAGCGGTAAAAAAGCAATCATCACGCTTAACCGCCCGGAAGTCTATAACGCTTTCAACAATGACATGAGCTTTGAATTGCAGGCGGCAATTAAGGACGTTGCAAAAAATAAAGATGTTCGGGTTTTGATATTGACGGGGTCCGGCAAAGCGTTCTGTTCCGGACAGGATCTGAAAGACGCGCAGGGCGCGGAAAACAGGAGCCTTGCCGAGTCCATCCACACACGGTATAACCCGCTCATCAAAGGCATGCGCAACCTTCCAAAGCCTATCATTTGCAAGCTGAATGGTATTGCGGCAGGTGCCGGTTGTTCATTTGCCCTTGCCTGTGATATAATCATCGCCTCTGAAAACGCTTCGCTGCTGGAAGCGTTCGTCAACATCGGGTTGGTGCTCGATTCCGGCTCTTCTTACTTCTTGCCGAGGCTGGTCGGGGCTGCCCGTGCTTTTGAAATAGCGACCAATGGGAAAAAAATCTCTGCGCAGGATGCATTGCAGTGGGGGATGATTAATAAAGTTGTTCCTTCCGCAGAACTGGACAAGGCAGTTGACGAAGCGGCTGATTATTACGCCAATGCGCCTACTAAAGCCATTGGCTTGATCAAGAAGATGCTCAACAAATCGCTCTATTCAAACCTCGACACCATGCTCGATGAAGAAGCTTACCTGCAGGAGATTGCCGGCTTCTCGAAAGACTATAGAGAAGGCGTTAATTCTTTCATTGAAAAACGGAAGGCAAATTTTACCGGGGAATAGCCTCACAGCGCGTTGATTGAAAAACGGGTGCAGGACAAATTGCATCTTTGAATCTGTCACCCTCCAACCTCCCTCCCGATAGAATCGGGATGCTTCGCTATCAAGGGAGGCTGCTACCGCGCGAGGCACCCCCCCCTTTGAGCTTGTGTCTCGTCCTGAAATAGGTTGACTCTTTTAGATGTTGAAAAGTCAACTAAAATC
>CAZCXH010000327.1:0-2087 GCA_964502525.1 uncultured Chitinophagaceae bacterium | reverse complement strand
TAGGACAAATTGCACTCACCCCCTTCGTCCCCCTCAAAGGGGGATGCCTCGCGCGATAGCAGCCTTGATAGCGAAGCATCCCGATTCTATCGGGAGGGAGGCTGGAGGGTGACAGTAAACGGCTCAATGGCGCAATTTATCCCGTGCAAAGTATAACCGAGAGTACATCTCTTTCCTTCGGAAATTCGACTACTCCTGTTATATCAGGCGCATCTTCATCACCACCGGCTGGTGATCGGAATTTCTGAAATCCAGATTGATGCCTTGGGTTTCCAGCACCTTCACGTTAGGAGAAACCAAATAGAAATCAATCAGCGTGACGAAGGTTATGCCCTTCTCATAAGCCGTGGCAAGTTTGCGGTTGGATGGGGTGTTCGGATCGAAAGCCCACGTCCATCCGGGAATATAATCCGAAGGCACATTCATTTGAACATAGGAGCTGTCTTCATCCTTTCCGAAGCGCTGATAATCAAAATCAGGCGGGCACTGGTTCCAGTCGCCACCCGCAACTACATAGTTTCCTTTTTCATATTCTTTCAGCAGCACGTCTTTCATGAAATCCATCTGCTGTTTTTTTATGCCGCCTTCATCATAAGCTTCGAGATGCTGGTTGATGACAACTAATTGCTTTCCGTTTGGCAAATCATAGCGGAACAACAGCAGACACCTGTCTAACCAAAAAACTTTTTTGGGCCAGGCAAATTCTCCGGGCAGCGAATAGCGGGTTGCTTCCACCGGCTGATATTTGCTGTATGTGCCAAGCCCGGCATCCACTTTTCCGTAGGCATTCCACGGTTGATCGAGCGGAGAAGGAATGAAATCCACCAGATAATTCCTGGCGTAGCTATAGGCATGGCGGGGCAATGCTCCGGCTATCGCATCCAATTCGTCAATATAATGGCTGCGCCTGGAGTGGATGTCCACTTCCTGAATCAGTATAAAATCCGCATCGGCATAGGCGGCAATCGTTTTGGTGATCCCTTTCAGATTTTCCTCCACACGTTCCTTTGACGGGCGAACCATCTTTCCTCCGTCAAAGAAAAAATCCTCTTTATCGCCCAAAGCCGAATAGCCGATGTTCCAAATGAAGAAGGTGAAAACGCTGTCGGCTGGCTGCGCTGAAACCGGATTTTTTATTTCAACCGCTTCTGAAGGCGCGGGGTGGTAATCGGTAAGAGTGCCGTAAAGCATGTTGCCGCCCACATAAAGGGCGGGTATGAGCATGATTGCGACTGCGGGTTTAAGAAGGCGCTTCATATTGTGGATTTGCAGGGAAAGTTAAGGATTAGGCTGATTGCGTACCGGGAGTAGTCGAGTTTCCGGAACGAAACTACGAGCCGGGCGAGCACCATATTGAATGGAGAGGCGACAACGAAGGTAACCTTCTGCTCAGCAGCGGTATATACCACGTGTATATGACCGAGGGAAATCATAAGGAAGCAGTGAAGGTGGTGCTGGTGAAGTAGGCAGGAATAAATGACTAATGACTAATGACTATTGACTATTGACTATTGACTATTGACCAATGACCAATGACGAATGCCTAATGACTAATGAAATGACAGATTGTAAAAGGAAATCAAAATCTATTTTAAATAAACATTATAAAAATAATTAAAACAAACCAATCATGAAAACTTTATCTCTGTTTTTTTCAGCTATGCTGTTGGCAATAATAATAGCATTCGCTCAAACACCCCCAGGCATCAGCTACCAAGCAATCGTGCGCGATGCCGCAGGCAATGTTCTGCCAGATTCGAGCGTGTCCCTTCGCCTCACCATCACCGATGGCAGCGGAGGACCAGTATTCCAGGAAACGCATGCCGTCACCACCAATCCGTTTGGTTTGGTAAATCTTACCATCGGTAGTGTTTCCCCGGCAGCTTTTGCCTCCATTCAATGGAGCTCCATCACCCCCTGGCTGCAGGAAGAGGTGGACATCACCGGAGGAGGCAACTACGCCAGCATGGGCAGCTATCAACTGCTCAGTGTGCCGTATGCCCTTCATGCCGCTAATGCTCAGAGTGCGGTTAATGCCACTAACGCCTGGAGCAAGACGGGCAATGCGGGAACAGACATCTCATCCA
>CAZCXH010000326.1:0-2088 GCA_964502525.1 uncultured Chitinophagaceae bacterium | reverse complement strand
CAGCAGAGAACTGGAAAAATTTTCACCGTATTCTTCCGGTCCTGAATAAGCCTTCAACAATGCAGCATCACGCGGCTCGGGAGCAATACCATGACCGGAGACATAAAAATACAAACGGGTACGTTCCCAATCGCCGGGGTTCTCTTTGATATGATCGTTAACTTTATCACGGAATTTTCTGAGCGCGCAGACTACCTCTTTGCGTGTCGGAATAGCCTTCTCACGTGATGTTCCATCAGGCACGTCAGCCACAACTTTAATTATATTATCCTCTAAGAGCGCACCACCCATAGGGTCTTGCAACCACTTAGCAAACTCTTCAGCATCACCTTTTGCAAACTTCAGATCACGAATGGCGGGATACTTATTGATGCCTACAACCACTGCAAAATGCCATTGATTCATCGCTACCATCCATTTTGCAAAATATGTTGAACCGAAACCATTGTCTTCCTGCGATCATCCGTTTCGTCAAAACCGCTGTGTTCAATTGCGTCAGAAGCCAGCCCCGCGCCACGATCTTCCTCCGACCAGACCTCAGCACGCCGGTGGGAAGCCCCCGACAGAAATTGTCGCAATCGTTTAACCTCTGGTTGTTGATAAACCGCGGCAGCGGTGAAGTAACGCTCCATTCCGACCAGAGGCAGATCATAAGCCGACTTCTCTCCCTCTTTCTCGAGCGCGCCTGAAACCAAATAGAGCAGCGAACGTGGATAGACCCCAGGCACTTCCCAATAACCCGATTCCAGTTCGTCCTTTAGCGCAAAAAGCCGAAAGTGATCGAACAGCGGTGATTGACGATGCAAAGACAGCACCTCGTCAAATTGCGAAAAGCTGCAAGCCGGAGCCAAAAAAATCAGATTCTTGAGCCTGAAATCTTTTGGTAGCGGATGGATTCCATTACGACGTGCCCAGTCCAGGTGTCTCAGCAAGTTTGAAGCGTAAACGCACCCGCAACTGTGTCCAACAACAGAAACCTCCAGCTTATGGCCTCCTTTCAGCAACTGTCCCAACTCTTGGATAAAGAACCAGCCTCCACGTGCCGGCTGTCCACCAAAATTTTCGAACGTATCGGCGGTATCCGTTTTCATAAATCCCCAAACGGCTGCACCGATATTTGCAATATAAAATTCACGAAAGATCTCTTCGACAACCGTGGCGTAAAGACCGTGATCTCTACCTTCGCGATGGCGATGGATAACGCTCCATAAAATCTTTCCTGCTTTTGCCACCGCTTTCGCCACGGCCAGAACACCCTTGCCTTCTTTCTCTTTATGCTCAGCAACCAGTTCATCTACGACTTCTGGTGACATCAACGTTTTTGAAGATTTTCGATGTACTATCGTGATTCCTTTTGAAGTCTCCTTCTTTTCGTTTGCAGATACTGCACCATTAACAATGGCTTGCAGTTCTTTCCGGAAATCGGGATCGGCAGCCAGAGAGTCTTCGAATTTTTTCCTCTCGGCGTCATTTAAATCCTGCAATGCTGGTGAAGCCTTGATGTTTTCAAACGGTTCTTTTTCCTCTTCACGACTCTTGAACTCTTTGGCCACAGTGATGTCATTAGGTAGCGCCAGTTGCCCTGAGGCTTTGCCGCCTGCAAGATCCTTCAGCTTGCCTACGGCATACTGCATCACTTTTTTAACCAGAATCCTGAAGACCTCTTCTTTGTTAATTTCGCCAAGGTTATTTCTCACGGACTCCAGCAGGCCGGACTCCCAAACCATAAAGACCGGATGCACACCCGCTTGTTCATAAAATGGGTACAATCGTTCCGCTGTTTTTAGCGCAGAAGACTTCGATACCAACCCTCCATGCAGATGGATGACCAGCTTCGAAGCGTTTTTGAGATCGGCAACCAGTGCCCTGACGTCGTCCTCAGTGGTATCTTCAAGTACGCCGTCGCCACCTGTATTAATGTAATACTTTTTATCTATCGCCATGATTGTTCTTCTCCAATTTCTGAAATGGCTGAATTTGATGCCTTAATTATAGCAAATCGTTTTTTTGAATCAATTAATATAATACCACCGATAAGATTGCAAACTTTGATCTTTTCATCCAGAGCTTCCCCAGTTATAATGTTTT
>CAZCXH010000325.1:0-2138 GCA_964502525.1 uncultured Chitinophagaceae bacterium | reverse complement strand
CACGTTCAGGCGCACCGGCAATGATGAGCGCGACCGTGAATTGGCGCAAAAACTTTTAAGCGACCCGAAAGAAAATGCGGAGCATGTGATGCTGGTTGATTTAGCGCGAAATGATTTATCGGTGCATTGCAAAAACGTGACGGTGGAAAAGTACAAAGACATCCATTTTTATTCGCATGTCATTCATCTGGTGTCAACAGTTTCGGGAGAGTTGATTGAGCCGGGAAAACCTTTCGAGTTGTTCAGCAAAACGTTTCCCGCGGGCACATTATCGGGCGCTCCGAAAATCCGCGCGATGCAAATTATTGACGAATGTGAGCGAACTTCAAGGGGATATTATGGCGGGGCCATCGGCATCATCGGCATTGACGGCAGCATGAACCAGGCGATTATGATCCGTTCCTTTCTGAGCAAAGACAACACGCTGCATTACCAGGCTGGCGCTGGTGTGGTGATTGACTCAAATCCTGAATCAGAACTACAGGAGGTGAACAATAAACTCGGTGCATTGAAAAAAGCGATTGAAGAAGCAAACCTGATTGCGGTATGAAAATATTGGTGATAGATAATTACGATTCGTTCACTTACAATCTCGTGCATCTCGTGCACGAGGTAACCGGCTCCCGGCCGGATGTGGTAAGGAATGATGCATTTGAATTGAAGGATATAGAAAAATACGATTACATCCTGCTTTCACCCGGTCCCGGTTTGCCTGCGGAAGCCGGCAAGATGGAAGCGGTGATTAAAAAATTCGCGCCAACGAAAAAATTTCTGGGCGTGTGTCTCGGACATCAGGCGATTGGCGAGGTGTTTGGCGCGAAGCTGAAAAATCTGTCGCGCGTTTTTCATGGCAAGGAAACGCCCGTGAAGATTACGAAGCAAAAGCATCCATTATTTAAAAACGTTGATTCTCCCGTTCAGGCCGGAAGATATCATTCGTGGGTGGTGTCGAAAGAAAATTTGCCGGAGAGCCTGGAAGTGCTGGCGGAAGACGAGCAGGGCGAAATCATGGCGCTGTGCCACAAAAAATATTCTGTGTGGGGTGTGCAGTTTCACCCCGAATCGGTGATGACGCCTGCGGGGAAACAGTTGATTAAAAATTGGGTGGAGCATTAATGAACAGTTGTGCAAGTGCCGTCATTCTGAGCGGAGGCTTTGCGAGCGAAGAATCTCTATGTCAAGTAGGGTGAGATGCTTCGCTGTCGCTCAGCATGACGACTTAAGCTAAATGAAAACAGTCAAATCCATCTTACAGGAACTTCTCCAATGCCACACGCTCACGCATGATGAGGCGAAGGAAATCATGCTGCGCATTGCCAAGGGCGAATTGAACGAAGCGCAAATCGCTGCGTTACTCACCGTTTACATGATGCGCCACATCACGGTGGATGAATTGCTCGGCTTCCGCGAAGCAATCATGGAGCTTTGCCGCAGCGTGAATCTGAAACAATACAATACCATTGACGTATGCGGCACCGGTGGCGATGGGCGCAACACATTCAATATTTCAACGCTGAGCGCTTTCGTGCTTGCAGGCGCAGGAATCAAGGTCGCAAAGCACGGAAACTACGGAGTGTCATCGGTGAGCGGCTCATCCAACATGATGGAGTTTTTCGGCTATCAATTTTCCAACGATGCAGACAAGCTGAAAAGGGAAATTGAATTATCCGGAATTTGTTTTCTCCATGCCCCGTTGTTTCATCCCGCGTTGAAAGCGGTCGCGCCTGTGCGCAAGCAGCTTGGCATCCGCACGTTCTTCAATATGCTCGGACCGCTGGTGAATCCTTCCAATCCGGCAGCGCAGGTTACAGGCGTTTTCAATTTTGAACTGCAACGCATCTATCATTTTATTTTTCAGCAGGATAAAAAGAAATACAACGTGATTTTCAGCACGGATGGTTACGATGAAATTTCGCTGACGTCACCCGTGAAAATCTGTTCGGTGAAAGGCGAAACGCTGTTGCAGCCGGAGGATATGGGATTTGAAACCATTCAACCAGAGTCATTGTCGGGAGGCGAAACGGTGAAAGATGCGGCAAAAATATTTCAGCGCGTGCTGGACGGCACATGCACGAAGCCTCAGCATGATGTAGTCGTTGCCAACACCGCCATCGCCATTCAGACCGCTACCGGCAAAA
>CAZCXH010000324.1:0-2140 GCA_964502525.1 uncultured Chitinophagaceae bacterium | reverse complement strand
TGGGACAGAGACTACCTTCTCAAGATTCTTAAAATTTAGATGCGATTGCCCTGTTGCATGATAGGGATTCGGGCTGAAAAACTCAACAGGGTTAGAGCGAATACGTTCACACTTGCAGGAGGAGTTGCCATGCTTTCACGATGTTCTTTTCTCTGAGAAGCTTAAGCGCATACTCATGAACATGCCATTCCAGCGACTCACTGTCATTCTGAAAACGCAGCAGCAATTCCTTGAATGCGGCATTGTCGTTTCTAAAAGCCGCTACCGCAGCCTCATCCGGCAGTTGCTCCACGCTTGCCAGTTCAGCAAGGTCGTTGCCCGTGAGCACTTTGCTCGTTTTGATTTTCGCGGGAAGCTTGTCAAAGCCGATCCCGATTTTTTCAGGCGGCTGGTTGATTTCAAATACGGCATCGCCCGAAGCGCGGCAATACAGCGGTCCTCCCACCCTGGCGCACAGGTCAATTTTATGCGGGTCAATCCTTCCCTGCGGATCCAATACTTCTTCGTCAATATGCATCAGCAGCACTTCGCAGATGAAAAGGTTTCCGGCTCCGCCCTTTTCTCCCAGCTCGATGATGTCGTTCACCCTGCATTCGAAGTGTACTGCTGACTCGGCAACCCGAAAAGGCTTAACCAGTTCCGACTTCAACGGAGTCAGCCCTGCTTTTTCAAATTCATTCACATCAGAAGGATATTCAATGCTTGCCAGAGCAGCCTTCCGCACGAATTTGTAACTAACCGTATTGATCACCACTTCGCGGTTGGCTTTGATGTTGGAATAGGTATCCTTCGCGCTATCATCTTTAATCCTTCGGTTGGCGGAAAAAACAAGAACAGGAGGGTTGGAACTGAAAGCGTTGAAAAAGCTGAACGGGGCAAGGTTGGGATTTCCGTTTTTGTCAACCGTGCTGGCAAACGCGATCGGGCGGGGCGCAACCGCGCTTAGAAAATAGGAATGAAGCTTGCCGGTTGGGGTGGACTGGGGATCAATTCGCAGCACGCAATTATTTTTTCATGGCAAGGAGGGAATAATCCGTAGTGGCTTTTCTCATCGTGCTCTTAAGCCTGCCCAACCCGCCAATCTCCATCTCAACAACATCGCCTTCGGCAAGCCATTGCGGCTTGTAATCCGTGTTCTGGCGTTTCCCTGTGCCGTTCAGTTCGAGAAAACAGCCGGTTCCCACAGTTCCTGAACCAATCACATCGCCCGGCAGAATGTCAACGCCATACGAGCAGCGCTCGATGATCTCCGCAAATGTCCAATCCATGTCTTTCATGTTGCCTTTTGAAACCGGCTTGCCGTTCACCCAACATTCCATTTTAAGATCATATAAATTCCCGACATGTCCGTTCTTGGCTTTCACCAATCGTTTCTGCAACTCGTCAGGAGTGACCAGCCACGGACCCAGGATGTTCACGAAATCCTTCCCCTTGGCGGGACCGAGATTCAGCTTCATCTCGTCCATCTGCAGCATGCGGGCGCTCAGGTCGTTCAGGATCATATACCCTGCAATGTATTCATCCGCGTGTTCAGCGCGGATATTCCTTCCCTCTTTGCCGATCACCACGGCTATCTCCAATTCAAAATCCAATTGCTGGAAATGGTCGGGCATCAGTTCCACATCACCAGGACCAACAATGGAATTATGGTTGGTGAAATAAAAAACCGGGAACTGGTCGAATTCGGGAATCATCTCCAGTCCGCGGTTTCTGCGTGCCGCTTCCACATGCTGCCGGAAGGCGTACGCATCGCGCATGGATGTGGGAAACGGAACGGGCGCAAGCAGATTCAGCGAACCAAAAGGCTTTCCCTGCCCCTTGCCGGTTCTCCCCGATTTGATGTTTCTTTCACATTCTTTGGCCAGCTCCATCGCATCATCTCCCGCCCATAAGAAGTCGCTCATGTTTTCAGGCAGCTCTTTATCCAATTCGTTCAAGTCATAAGCCAGATCGCCATCGAGGATAGCTAATTGGTCAACCTCGTTTTCGTTCAAATAAGAAATCAATTTCATGATTATTGTAAATTTTGATGGAGCGCAAAGCTAAAATATCCTGAAAGAAATCGCCATCACCCTCAGTAGGCGTCTCTCTCGACTTTGACACTTTCGCGCCCAAAATTCAGACTGACCCCTTGATTTTA
>CAZCXH010000323.1:0-2191 GCA_964502525.1 uncultured Chitinophagaceae bacterium | reverse complement strand
GAAATTTCAGTTTTTTGAAAATTTAAATGCGGAAATTTATCCCGTTTAATGTATATAATATTTATGCGCACTCGCCAGAGGCGAGCGCAGGCGGGTAATTAGAGGGCTGCCCTATTAAACCGGTACGGCACGGGTGGCAGGGTGAACAGGTTTTTTTATTGCGGCCCGGGAATCATCATGCCGGCAATCATCCTTTATGCTCGCGGCTTTCCTGTATCCAAGCCCAATGAGCTGTCTGAAGAAATTGCGCAAATGAAAGGTATAATACCTCTGATAGGCAAAAAAGTCAGGGTTAATATTTTTTATTCCCAGTATTAAATCAATCACAAATGCTATGGAAGTCTGCAATATGGTTGGCACCCAAAGGAATTGTTTCACGGCAATATCCTTTGCCAATCTGTCGGGAAGGATAGGCAACAACTTAAAAATTAATTCATAGGTTCTGTAGAGTTTTGCGTATTCCCGGTTTTTGATTTTTTCATCAGCCTTGTGGAAATAAAAATTCTCTCCCTCATAAAGTTTTTCCGCTTCTTCCGGTGTTACTAAACCCTGTTCCAGCGCCTCTTTCATCATATCTGTTCCCGGTAAAAAGCAGGTGTAGAAAGTTTGAATCCTGTCGGGGACATATTGCTTGTACAGTTGGAGCGCTTTTTCCTGGGCTTCCATGGGTTCATTGGGCAGGGCGAACATGTGATCAAGCTTTGCTTTGATGCCGAATTTTTTCATTACGCGGCATGCCTCAACAATGTTTTCAGAACGCTCGAAGCGCTGCAAACTTTTGTGTTTAAACTCCTCATCCATGGATTGCACCCCCATCTGTATCCAGGCGCAGCCGGCTTCGGCCATTGCTTTTCCGGTTTCCTCATCCAGATAATTCGGGTGGGTGAGGCATTGAAAAGGGATATTGATTTCCCGCTTATATGCTTCCAGAAAGCTCATCAGCCACTTTTTATTCGCGCTGAAAACGTCATCCTGAAAGTCAATGAACTTCGGGTTGTATCTTTTCCTAGCAGTTTTCAATTCGCCAATCATGTGCTCCACGCTTCTGAACCTCACGTATCTTCCTTTTTCTTTAACCTCCGGCAGTTCTGCAAAAAAGTTATTGAAGCAAAACGAGCACCGATAGGGACATCCCCGCGATACCATGGTCATGTATTTATCCTGGATCCGGATATGCGGTTCCCAAATGGTTTTGTCATAAGGCGGAAGAGCATCCAGGTCCTGATTGAATCCAGCCTGGTATCCGCGTATGACTTCGCCATTTCTGTTCTTGTAGCGTGTATTGATAACCGGCTGACCATACAGGTCATTTTCAATTAGATTCAATATTTGCGGTAAAGCAATTTCACCCTCGCCAACTACAACAAAATCAATCTCATCTTTAGCAATCGCCCTGTCAGGAACTGCAGAAACATGCACCCCCCCAAAAACCGTCTTTACACCGGGATTCATTCTTTTAGCGTTCCTCGCCACCTCAAGCATCCATTGGTAGGTTGCGGTTAGCGATGAGAATAACAGAACATCAGGCTGCTCTTTCCTGATTGTGTCATATACATCGCAGGTTTTGTCGAAGATCTTGCCCAGGTTCTTAAACTCAAGATTCGAGCGGTCATGGAAAAGGCTTGGATTGAAGGCCAGGCTTACCTCATGTCCCGCGCGTTTCAAAATGCCAGATAGCAAACTGATAGCCAACTGTTCGGAACCGACCGCGACAAAGGTTGCTTTCATACTGTATAAAATATATCGTATTATCCGCAAGTTCAAATTTAAAGAATTTTGCTCTTAAGGGCAGTTCTAAAAAATTCCACCACTTACCCCCTCTCAAGAGTATGTGTTTAGCGCTTGAAGCATGCATCCTTTAACCCCGTGATAAATCGCGGGGATGAGAAACCGATATCTCCATTGGCTTTAGCCCTGACAGGAAGGTTGCGAATTGTCAAATCATGGTTAAATCATCCACCTGCAAAGCAGGTGGATTTTAAAGGCCAAGCACCCGTAGGGTGCTTTTTCGCGCAAAGCCATCGCTTCTGCCCCACGCTCAAAGAAGTGTGAAACGTGAACCAGAGCAAGGCAAAACTCGAAGGCAAAGCCAAAAGAACATAACCACCGCCAAAGGCGGTGGGTTTTTAAGTTGAACTAAAGCCATGCTGCCTGTGTCTTCGATGCCCCGGCATAAATGCCGGGGTTAACG
>CAZCXH010000322.1:0-2202 GCA_964502525.1 uncultured Chitinophagaceae bacterium | reverse complement strand
CTTCAACACCCTGCGCCTGAATGCCGAAAGTATCGGTGCCGGTGAACACGGTGAATTTCGCAGCCACATGGAGGCTGTCAATACCCACCCGCCCGTTCTCTGCAATAATATTTGTATTGCATAATGTTTTGAGGGTGTCGTTCCACTTGGGGACGCGGTTAGCGAGGGTGGCTGGCTCGCAGTGCTTGACGGATTGGGAGTTGAGCTGGTTCAGTGCGCTGACGATGATGGGAGTGAAACTGGTATAATCCAACCCAAGAAATTCAAATTCTTCAATTTGAATATCTGTTGTGGTATCTAAAAATGCCGGATTGTTAATGTTTCTGATGAATCCGGGAAGAACGGAATCAACCTGTTGGGCAACGAATCCATATTGATTGCCCTCTTTAAAATTCATGTAGGGAAAACTGTCCCTTTTGAACACGAAAGTTTTAGGCTGAAGTTGCTCCAGAATTGACAAAGACTGTTCACCGGAAAGATTTTCTATACTGTCTTTAAACATGATGTCGGAAGTTCTATAGCTGTTGGAAGAGGTGTAAACATCTCCTAAAAAATATCCTGCATAGTTGTTAATACCCGTGCCTCCCAAAGCTAAAGACCAAATTCCATAATCATCGGAAATTCCTTTTCCCGATACGACAAATCGTCCGCCATAATTTGTTTTTGTTGAATTATATCCCACACCAAGCACTCCAGTATTGGTTTCAGATGAACTGAAAGGATGCCCGGCTACCCCAATAATGCCGGCATTTTCAAGAGTATCGTTTTGACTTGAACCATATACTCCGATTAGCTCACTGGTAGTCTCAGCGTACAGTTTTGCATCAGGAAAGGAATCTCCTATACCCACCTTCCAAGAGCTATTGGTCAATGATATATTTTCAGATGATTGTTTCCATAGATTATTGGAAGAAAGTTCATTCATCCCCGCTACCAGCAAGGGGACGATTTCCTCGTGTACTATCGATACGTCTTGCTCGAGGTCTATAGTGCTGGCGCAGATGTTGGAATACGACTTCGGACGTTTAACAATGCGCGTCAATTCAGGAAGGGAGTCATTTACTTCTTCCGCATCAAAACCAATGTGCCGGCCATTGGGAAAATCAGGGTTGGGGTCTTTGTAATTACCGTCAACGTAATAACTTTTTGGGCGTATCTTCGACAGGAAAATAAGGGCGCTGTCGCCCTCAAGGTTTTTGGTTTCGGAGGTGTCAATAGGCAGGAAGTCAGTTGGATTGTTTATTATGCTCCCCAGCACATACACATCTCCAAGGAAATACCCGGCATAGCTTTGTGGCGCCAGGCCCCACCGGGGGGATGCGGCAACATACGCGGCAGAGTCAGCATCATCGGGGGCGGTAAGCCCCCATGTGCTTCTGCCCCATACCGAGTAATTGAAACCGGCTGTGCCTTCGGTGATGAACGCTCCGCCCCGGTTTTCGAAATAACTGCCGCCCGCATTCGCATGCACACCGTCATTAATCAGCTTGCAGTAAGCACGAGAAGGCGTATAAATGGCTCTGCCCGAAAGTCCGTGGTTCTGAAAGTTGCTGCCCCCCGCCCTCCCGAACACTCCAACATGCTGTGTTGAATCATTGGTGGCTGGCAGGGATTTTATGGCTTCACCCACCACGCCAAAATTTATTGCAGATCCGTCAATGCCTTGCCCCATCATTCCTACCTGCATCTGGGCATCGGCATTGGCGGAAATGAAATTGCCTGCTATGCTGGTGGCGACCTTTACCGTATCGGTATATTCAGTAGCATATATCGTATCGCTGCCGATTATTGTGTCTATAACTATTCCGTGCTTTGGAGCATCAAATGAATCAATATTTACATCGCTGTAAACATCTAATCTCCACCTGGGGGCGGTGGCATCAATGCCGACATTGCCGCCAGGCAGAATTCGCATTCGTAATGAATTAGATAAGGTATAGAAATCAATATTGCCGTCTGCTTGGGCGGCTTGAATGTTCAAATGATGATTGAGTTTATTGTTCCAGATATAACCTATTAAGGTATCTCCTGTAAGCATACGCCAATAGGTGTTTGTGCTATCAGGGCAATTAGTCCGGAACACTTCCCCCTTACTTGCTATACTGCCGTTTTGCGGTAATATAATTGCTTTCCCATCTATATGTAGCAAAGAGTTAGTGTAATTGCTGCCGAAATACCCAATGCCGATACTGCGTATCCAGT
>CAZCXH010000321.1:0-2219 GCA_964502525.1 uncultured Chitinophagaceae bacterium | reverse complement strand
TAGGAGCCGCTTTCTGCCCACACACGCAAATCATCTGCGCCATTTAGTATCAAGGTATCTCCGTTGCACAACCAATAGCATCCATACGGACGAAACGGCTCTTCCAGTTTCCCAATTACGGGTTGCGTACCCGGCCATGCGTTCAAATCAAAAGTGCAGGTCCTTTCGCCCTGCGTAACCGGTGATGAACAGAAGTGCTGCGCATTCGTTTTCCATGCAACAACAATGGCTAACAGCAAGAGAAAGAATTTCATCTGCATAATATTTAGTGTTGAATAATCAATCTCTCCATCCTGATTTGGTTTTCTGTTTTCGTCTGCACGAAATACACTCCGTTCTCCATGTTTGAAATCTGAATCCTGATATTTGAAGTCGAAGCAGAAAGTTGCGTGAAATAAGCTTCCTTTCCAAGCAGGTCGAAAATTTTTACTTCATCGCCCGCTTCAAACATCAACCCCTGAATCTTCAACTCGTCTGAAGCTGGGTTTGGGAAAATGCGGATTACATTGTTGCTTTCTGCCGTGCTAATACCAGTGGTTCCGGGAGTGAGTTTGGCTAAAAAAATATCTCCCATACCCGCTGAAGAAACCGAAGCCGTTCCGAAATCAAGTGATGCGCTACTATATTGTCCGGTGGCGTAAATATTTCCATCAGCATCCGCAGTGATGAAAACCGGGCTTTCATATTCTGTGCCTCCGATGCTTTCCGCCCACAACACATCTCCGCTTGAATTAAGTTTAGCCATGAAAATATCCTGCTGACCGGCATTCTGAAGTGTATCGCTGCCAACCGTAATCGGGTCATCTTCAAAACTTCCCATTACAAAGCAGTTTCCGGTGGCATCCACAACTACAGATGCGATTCCAACTTCATCGTGGTCGCTGGTAACAGATTTTGCCCATAACTCGTTTCCATCACCGGCAAATTTTGCAAGGAATACTTTTGGTTCAGTTATGGGGTTGCTCAATGTGGTGCCTGCAAATGTAAAAGAGGTATCTCCAAATGTTCCTGTCAGATACAATGTGTTGTCTGCAACATCCACCGCAAGACCTGCCGGATATACCCAGGCTGCGGTATCTAACTGGGTTGACCATGATAAGTTTCCAGCAGTGTTATACTTTATGACTAATCCGCATCCATTAGCTCCATAAGTGAACGTATCGGTTCCGGCAATAACAGATGTTCCATAACTTACACGGCAGGTTACATAACAGTTGCCTGCGCCATCAGAAACAAACGAAACCGGAATCTCTGAACCGAACGTGCCACCGTTCACGCTCTGTCCCCAAAGCCCGTTGCCGCTGGTGTCAAGTTTCACCACAAACAAATCGGGCGAGCCGGTGTTGGTGAGCGTAACCGAACCAAAAGTGATGGTGGGGCTGTAGTAGTAGCCTGCGATATAAATGCCTGAAGCATCTGCCACGATGTGTTTGGGAAACTCGTTGCTGCCGCCACCGGCACGCATAGCCCACAGCACGTTTCCATCAGCATCATATTTCACAATAAAGCAATCGTATCCGCTCGATGCATTGGTGAGCGTAGTCGTTCCAAACGTAATGGATGGACTTTTGAATGAACCTGCCACGTAACAGTTGCCATCAGCATCAACCGCAACTGAAAACGCTCTGTCTTGATCGTTGCCTCCAGCGCTTGTCGCCCACAGCACATTGCCATTGTTATCCATCTTCACCAAAAACATATCCGGAACCCCAGCGCTGTCATTGGTGAGCGTGGTTGAGCCGATTGTAAGTGTCGCGCTGAAAAAATTTCCGGTGAGGAATACATTGCCATCATTGTCCGTAGCAACAGACGGTTCACTCTCGGGATCGCTGCCGCCAAAATTTTTTGCCCATTCCCAAACGGGAGCTTGGGCATTTGCAAAAAAAGGGAATACCAGAAACAGGAGAAATAATGATTTGCGCATACCCGTAGTTTTAATAATAGGGTAAATATAGACGGGGCAGAAGGAGGCGATAAGCGCAATTATTCACAACTCTTTGTAAGGAGTTGTCGCCTTCGGTTGACAGCCTGCGAAGGAAACCTGTCAGCCTGATGCTGATGTGATTTTTATGAGCAGTGTGTCTGCTTCCACAAACTTTTTCGGCTCTGCAAAAACTTCTTCCACCACACCATCTTCAAACGCCTCAATGGTATTTTCCCTCTTCATGGAACTGAGAATAACAAGTCCATCACCTGATTTTACTTTGTCACCGGGCTTT
>CAZCXH010000320.1:0-2246 GCA_964502525.1 uncultured Chitinophagaceae bacterium | reverse complement strand
AATGACGGGCGCGTGTGGTTTCCCGGATTGCTGAAATCATAGATGTAATACGCTTCAAGGTATCCGCTGAGTTCAATGTTGCCTTTCCACTGGCTGTCTTCAGCGCTGTCCGGGTTTTCCTGTGCGAAAAGTGAAAATGAAATTGAAAAAATGCCTGCTATTAGAATAAAGGTTTTCATAGGTTTTTGGTTTATTTTTTTTGCAGAGGACACGATGCAGTGTGTCCCTGCGGTATTACTTCAGATTATCTAAATCAATATTCAGGCGCAGCGCATTGATGCGCTCCGGTCCGAACATGCCGAGCAGCGGTCTTTCGATGTTCTTTTGAATCAAATCATTCACCTGCTGCTCGCTGATGCCGCGAAAGGTTGCAATGCGTTTTGCCTGCACCTGCGCTGCTTTCACGGAGATATGCGGGTCAAGACCGCTGCCGGATGCGGTTATCAAATCAACGGGGATTTCAGATTTGCTCACACCCGGATTATGCGCGAGGAATGTGTCAATCCTCTCCTGCACCACCGCGAGATAATCCGGATTGCTAGGTCCTTTGTTGCTACCGCCAGAACCGGCAGCGTTGTAATCAACCGCTGACGGACGCGACCAGAAATATCTGTCGGCAGTGAATTTCTGTCCTATGTTGGAATAGAAATACTGTTTGTCCGCAGGGACGCGATGCATTGTGTCCCTACCAAGGATAAATCCTTTTCCTTTGTTCGGAGCAAGTTGCGCGATGCCCACGAGCACAACGGTGTAAACACCGCAGAAGAAAACGATGGACCAGAGGGTTAACCGGATGGATGGAAAAATGTGTTTCATAGTTTGTTTCTTTAATTTTGTGTTAAACGATTGAAAGAATGTTCAGACAAATCATCAGACCTGAAAAGAAAGAGGACCTTGTCGTTCATCTTCCCGAAAAATATCTGGGAAAGGAAGTTGAAGTTGAAGCGACTGAAGTGAAGAAAGGACGAAGAAAGAAAGGCGCCAGAAAAATGAAGAGTAGAGTGCAGCGGATTGAGGAGATGTTCAGGCATTTCGACAAGCATCTCGTGAAAACGAGGAATTTCAAGTTCGATAGGGAAGAGGCGAATGCGCGGTAATATTTTTCTTGACTCGAATGTTTGCTTGTATTCCTTAAGCAAAGACGAGCCTCTCAAGCAACAAATCGCAAGAAAACTCCTTAGCGAAAAGCCTTTTATTTCAGTCCAGGTTGTTTTTGAATTTGTAAATGTTTCAATCAAAAAATTTGGGTACAACCGAAAAGAGGCAATTGAAAACACAAAACTGCTTGTGAAAAATTCAGAGTTAATGTCAGAAACTAAAGAAACAATTGATTTAGCATTCTTAATTTTGAAGAAATACAAATTACAGCCATTTGATTCCAAAATTGTTGCATCCGCATTACTGTCTGATTGCAAAATCCTGTACTCGGAGGATTTGCACCACAAACAAGTATTTGAAAGAAAATTGAAAGTCATAAATCCTTTCATTTGATCAATGAATCTGAGGCTTTCCGCTACATGGAATTCTGTCAGGCGATGATTTAGCGATACATCACTTGGCACAGCACATCGGCAGTATTTATCTTTGCGAAAAGAACTATTTAGGAAAACCGAAAACTCCTTGTCTCCTGCTGAGTTCAATGAAAACGTGTTCAGGATTTTGCGCGATTTGCTCACGAAGCACCGCTTCACTGAAGTCAAAATATCTCTCACCGTCAATCCGGATGCGTCCGCATGAAAGCCTGAAACGCAAGCGCAGGTGAAAGCACGAATCGAAAAAGCAATTGAGGAGATTGAAAGCGGCAAGACGGAACTCGTTTCCGTTGTTTGGGATGAAGGAGAGAAATACTTCAAGCCGAAAAGGAAGAAATGAGAGCGTTGCAGTTTTTTCCGGTTGCCTATGGACAATACCAGGAGTAGCGCATTACGGACAAAACGGTTTTTAATAAAATCAATACCCTCCTTCATGATATTCTCCACGACCCTTTCCAAGGCTTGGGTAAACCCGAACCGCTGAAGGGAAACTACTCGGGCTACTGGAGCCGAAGAATTACCAAAGAGCAGCGCATTGTTTACAAAGTGGCGCATGATTCGATAATCGTTATTTCGCTCAAGAGACATTACAAAAACTGATTAAAGAAATAATCCTAATACCACGTCAATCAACTTTATTCCGATAAACGGCACAATCACACCGCCTAAACCATAGATGAAAAGGTTCCTTCTCAGCAGCGCGCTTGCGCCAAT
>CAZCXH010000319.1:0-2252 GCA_964502525.1 uncultured Chitinophagaceae bacterium | reverse complement strand
GAACTACGTATTATTCTTCGACCACATTCAGCGACACAATTCCCGGAGGCTCGGTTCATGGATGCGACTCGGTAATTATCTACAATGTCAGCATCAACCCCGGCAGCGCAACGTTCGAGAACCTAACTTCATGCAGCCCGTCAGATACGGGCATGGTAGTTCAGAATTTTACCAACCGGTTCGGATGTGATTCAATACATACAATCGTCACAACCCTGCTCATCTGCAATGATGGAGAAGCCTGCACCACCGATGACTGCATCCCGGCAAGCGGCTGCGAGTTCATACCTGTTTTAATAGATGTGACAGTTACGCCTCCGCTGGATACCATTGAGAAGGATCAAAGCATCACGCTCACCGGCAGTTCGGTTCCTGGCGGATTGACGTATAGCTGGACGAATGCGCAAACACTCAGTTGCGGCAACTGCCTTGATCCTGTTGCAACGCCTCAGTCCACTACGGCATACACGCTGATCGCCACTGACAGCAATGGCTGCTCGGCTTCGGAGGGAACGCTTATCGTGGTGGTTAGCGATACCGTGAAGCCCAACGAATGTTTCACTTCTTTCTATATTCCGAACGCCTTCACGCCCAACGGAGACGGATTCAATGACATATTCTTCATCTACGGCAGGGGAATAGAAGAGATGCGCCTGCGGATATACAACCGCTGGGGCGAGCTGATCTTTGAAACCACCGATCCCTCGCAGGGATGGGACGGCACCTACCGCGGGGAACTGCTCAATCCCGATGTGTTTGTCTATGAGTTGAGAATGACCTTCTGCGATGGCTCGCGGCTCGATTCAGAAAACTCCTTCAGGAAGGGGAGCGTGACGCTGATAAGGTAGGGGACTACTCTGAACTGGTTGAGGGGTGTTTCAAATTCAAATTTTCTTTCAACAGATTCACAGTAGTGCATGCTATTATGGCAGTATATACTTGTATGCGCACTACATTCTCTGAATGATCCCAAAGCGATTTTATTTTCAGATGCTGCTTTATCACTTGAAAAATAATTCCATGCTCTACCTGTACAGGAAAAGTCGGGCTATTTCTGTTGCCTAAAGCGTAAAATGGTTAGTGATAAATTTTAATGTTTTTTGGTTTCAGCATCGTAATATTTTATCCTGCGAGGATGTTCCGGATAATCTTTGGCTACATAATAATTATTGGGATGAATGGACTGGTTAACCTTTATCTCCGGTGATTTATCAACGGGCGCAGAATACACTCTTCTATAATTCATGCCATCTTTAGCTCTGATAACAAACCAATCTCCGCATTGATTGATATGGTAAAGACGTTGGTAATCAAAATACCTGCAATCAGCGCATAAGCAAAGTCTGCAAAGATGTGCCGGTCGCGATGTTTGTTGGCGTATGCAAGATAGATTTAGTGAGGGATCGTGCCTAATCCCAAATGATAACGTTGGGTTTGCTGGCAAACCACTAAATCGCTGAGGCTTTCATGGTTGGCAAATTGCCCGAACAACATGCACACCAATTGATTCCAGCAAGAAAATGATTTAATCTTATGGTTGCCGTTATGCTTGTTGACGAATTTGTTGAAGTCATCAAATTTTAATTGGTCAAGACTTGACCAAAAATATATTTACCTGTATTCATCAGGTAAATATGGCAGATCGGCAGAGAGCTAATTTCTGAATTAAGATGAAATCATTGAAACGTTAATTATCCCTGAAATCCTTAATAGTCAATGTTTTCAGCTATTTTCATTTTTTAACGTTTGGGCGGGAGTGGTTATATTTAACTTCTAAATTTTAAAGCCATGTCAACCTTCACCGAAAACTTCAGAAAACAGTTTGACATCCTGAAAGACCAGGAGATGTATTTCAAAGGAGATATGCGCAATGTCGAGTACTTTGCAAAAAATCCGAAGAACGACAACAAAGATGAAATCCGTTTGAAAATCAGTGCCATCAACAACCATGAGATTAATGATAATGATGCGCTGGAAGCAATGACCGAGCATATCCATAAGCTGAGCATTGACAAACGGCTTGCTGCAAACGACCTCAACATAGTGGAAGACATCGCCAACATCTCCGTGAAAGGCAAGCAACTGCGGCTGCTGAATTTCGCATCGGTTTACTGCAACTATCACAAGCCCGATGTGTATCCCATTTATGGCAAGGGAGAGCATCGTGAGATTGCCAGGCGTTACATCAAAGAGCAGAATCTGAATGTAAACCCCGACCAGTTAGACCGCTACCTCGTGATGAAGCAGGTGCT
>CAZCXH010000318.1:0-2265 GCA_964502525.1 uncultured Chitinophagaceae bacterium | reverse complement strand
GACGTTTCGATTTTATTAAACAGGAATCAACAACAGTATTTTCAGGGGACACCCGGACATCTCCGGGATTAATGTTTTATTTGGATCTTTGCTGCTGCGTTCCAACAGGCTAAATTTCATCCGATGATAAAACATATAAGTTATTCAACTACCATTCTTTATGTGAATGACCAGGAGGCGAGTTGCGCATTTTACCGGCAACTCTTTCGCAAAGCTCCCGACCTGCATGTGCCGGGCATGACAGAATTCAACATGAACGCCCATGGCAGTATCGGGCTGATGCCTAATAAAGGCATTGCAAAAATATTAGCCGAAAAAACACCACATCCCGACACCGCAAACGGGATTCCGCGGTGCGAGTTGTATTTGCATGTTGATGATGTTCAATTTGAATTTGACAACGCCATCAAAGCCGGAGCAGGATTAGTCAGTCCCATCATGGACAGGGACTGGGGAGACAGGGTTTGCTACTTTTCCGACCCTGACGGGCATATCATCGCGTTTGCGGAGAAAATAAAATAAGGAAAATCAGAACTTGTCATTTGAAGCGTATAGTGCAAAGAGATTTTTTCAAACAATTCTATTTTTGATGTTTTGATGTACATTGAAAATCCTTTCCGTCAATATCGCCAATCCTCAATCCGTTGTTTTCAACGGAAAGGAAACAACCACGGGCATTTTCAAAATACCGGTGGAGAGTCCGGTTTATCTGAGCATCGAAGGAATCAAGGGTGACCACGTGATGGACAAGCTGCATCATGGCGGCAAAGACAAGGCATGTTATCTCTATTCATTGGACCATTATGGCTATTGGAAAAAACTTTATCCGGATTTGAATTGGGGCTGCGGAATGCTCGGGGAAAACCTGACGGTGGAAGGACTGAACGAGGATGAAATAAAAATCGGAGATGTTTTTAACATCGGTTCTGCAACAGTACAGGTGTCGCAGCCGAGACAGCCGTGCTACAAACTGGGCATCAAATTCGGAAATCAGCAAATGGTGAACGACTTCAGACAAGCGCCTTACCCGGGGATATATGTGCGGGTGCTGAAGGAAGGATGGATTAGCAGGAATAATGATATTACATTAATTCAAAGCAGCCCTGACACGACAACCGTGCGCGACCTCTATCAACTGATTTATTCCAAAAATCCGGACAGAAAATTATTGAAAGCAATCCTGAATCAACCCGCAGTTGCCCTGAGATTGAAACTATATCTCTATAAAAAGTTCATCGCCTCGCTTTTTGACCTGTGAAAAATTCAGGATACGCGTTACCGGTTCTGATTCTGCGGGTGAAAAAATTTCTTAACTTGTTTCCCTAATGAGCGGCTGGCTTTTTGTCCATCTGATTTTTCTCGGACTGTGGGGTGGCTGTGTGGCGGTGGAAATGGTGATGGAGTTCTCGGGGCTGAAACCACCGGAACAGCGGCACTACGTTGTGCAGATGCATTACCGCATTGACCTGTTTGTGGAAATTCCCATACTCATCATGGTTTTGCTGAGCGGCATCATGCTTTTTGACGCGGAGAAATTATCTCTGCCGCTTTACAGGCTGAAAATTGCAATGGGCTTGATCCCGGTCGTTATCAATGCGCTGTGCGTGATTCCTGTCATCCTGCGGAAAAAAGCTTCCGACCATCACAATGAAAAAGCGATGCAGCTACACACACGCTGGATTTTCGCTGCGTTCTTCACGGGCTTTGCGGGAGCGGTGGCTGCACTCGCAATCGGGCTTCGTTTAACAGGCTTGATATAATTTTTCGAGCATTGCGTCAGCGTGTGTAAATCGTCACTCCATTCTCGTTTCTAATCTTAAAACGTCTGGCTTAGTCAAGGGTTGCCTATCGTTCTTCCGAAACTCAACCGCTCCGGCTATAAAACCATTGACTATACTTTGAACGGGATAAATTGCGCCATTGAGCTGTTTACAGTTTACGGTTTCAGAATTTAGAAAGCCGCTAATCCGCTTATTCTTTTGAAAAACCGCTGGCTATTTGGTAATGAACTGAAATTTTTGAACCAAAAACTGCGCGCTACCGAACTGCGTGTTGACTGCCTTGAACATGCTGCCGCCTGAAGTTCGCATTTCTCTTCTCCCTCTCCTACTCCCAAAAATTATCTTTCCACTCCTCCACCGCGCAGGCAGCATCTTGCGCAGAGTGTGTCTGAGCAATTATACCAAGAGTAGTCGAATTTCCGAAAGAATGAGACATACTCTTGGTTAATACCGAACATTCCACAGTTCAAATTGTTCGAAAACC
>CAZCXH010000317.1:0-2271 GCA_964502525.1 uncultured Chitinophagaceae bacterium | reverse complement strand
GATGATAATAATAATGATTAACTGATTGATAAATTCAAAATACAAACCTAAAGGGAGGGAAGGGGTGAGGCGATAAAAAGAGCAATTTTCAGAACTGCCCATAATTCAGAACAGCTCCCGCAATATCCCTTTCTGCCATTCGGCCCATTCATGCGTTGCATAATAATTCTCAGCCATTTGTTTGAATTCCGTTTGGATCATGAAGTGCTTGAGCGCTGATTTGGCAGGTCCGGCAAGCCGCCTGTTGGGATTGCATGATGCATCAAATAAATTCGCGATTGCAGGCTCATCGAGGTGGTTCAGCCTTTTCAACGCTTCCATCGCATTGATCCGCGTGCGGAATTCGTAACTGCTGCCGGTTAGATTCACCAGTTGCGGCAAATATTTTTCTTTTTTCGCCTGCGAGGCGATCTCAAGCCAGCGCACTCTTACGTTGTGCAGATGGCCGGTTGTATTTGCCGTTGCGGCAAGATACTTCTGCGTGTTCGCAGGGTATTGTTCGCAGAGCTTTGTCAGCGCATTTTCCACCACCGCGTAGGATGAGTCATTGAGCAGCGTTTCAAAACCGGCAAGCAAGCCGGCAGGAATTTTATCAATATTTTGGATCACCGCCAGCCTCACTTTGCCGCTTTTGTCCCGGAGCAGCCGCTTCACGAAATCGGCATCCTGTTCAGGATCGGCTACCACCTGCCTTGCGATTTCCGCGCGTGGCGCGAAGAACGGTTCCTTTTCGTAGGACTGTAGCAGGGTTTCCCTTTTCTTTCCGTAAGGAAAACTTCCAAGCGCAACCAATGCGTCATAACGGTCAATCATGTTTTTGGCTTTCAGCGCCTGCGATTGCAGCATTTCAAAACTCTTCGGAAAATCAATGGTTTTCACTATTTCCGAATTGGAGTCAAACAGCGCGTAATCAACTTTTTTCCCGGATTCATTGGGAATGTCCACAACATGACAGTGTTCGCTGATCCATTCCTGTTTACGGTCGGATGTGCCGTCATCATAATGAACTTCAAACCATACCGGCATTCTGAACAGTCCGGTCAGTTCGTTCACCGTTTGCACCTGCTTCACGGTGAAGCGGGAGAATTTTTTAGAATCCGTTCCTTCAAGTTCTTCAAAGCTCACCTGGTATTGAGGCTCGCCCCCACGGTAAAGCCACTGGTCGAAAAACCAGTGGAGGTTGATTCCGAGAGTTTCGAGGAATGCCCTGTAGAAATCATGCGTGTCAACATTTCCGTAGGGATGATTTTTTAAATAATATGTCAATGCGCGGTCATATTGCTCTTTTCCGATAACATATTTGAGCATGTCGAGCACCAGCGACCCCTTTTGATAAACACGCTCGGAGCCAGCGCTGCTGTGGACGATTGGATGATTGTCACGCTTTGCCGCATTCAGCACCGAATTCAGCTCCTCCCGTCTTGCCCATTGCAGAAAATCTTCGCCAAATATGCTGCCCTCAAAGTGCTTGGCATAGTGCGTGGCAAAACTTTCCTGCAGCCAGGTGCCCTCACTGGAAATTGCTGTTATGTAATCCCCAAACCATTGGTGAGTGAGTTCGTGCGCGTTCGTGCCTACATAGTTTCGGTCGAGATAAGCGCGATCGTCAACCAAATAAAAATCACCGAACACGGTAGCGGTGGTGTTTTCCATCGCGCCATACATGAAGTCCTGCACGGGGATCTGCGAATATTTTTCCCAGGGGTAGGGTACTCCAAATTCTTTTTCCAACCAATCCATCATTCCCACGGAATAGCGGTAGGCAGGCTCAACGCGTTCAGGGTATTCGGGATAGTACCAGAGTTCAATGGGGACTCCGCTTTTTGATTTATACTTCCTTACATCATACTTCCCGATGCCGAGCATTATCAGATAGGGCGAGTGCGGGTGAGTCATTTTATAATGCCAGATCTTGTTTCCGTCAGGCAGCGCTTTTTCAGAAATGAGCTTCCCGTTGGAAAGAACGTTATAATTTTTGTCGAAGGTTACTTTCACCTCTGAAATCAGCTTGTCGTTCATATCATCAAAACACGGAATCCAATTGCGGTTGTCCGTTCCCTGCCCCTGCGTCCAGATTTGCTTCCTGGATTCGCCAAACGCGCTTTCCGGCTGACCGGAAGCTTTTTCAGGAGAGTTCCATCCAACGAAGTAGATGCCCTTTCTCGGTTGCGCTTCATAGTCAATTGAAAGTTGATGTTTAGAATCCCATTTGAGAGGTTTTGGCGGCTTGATAACCACACCTGCAGCGTTCACGGAAAATTCAACATCCTG
>CAZCXH010000316.1:0-2271 GCA_964502525.1 uncultured Chitinophagaceae bacterium | reverse complement strand
AAAATCACTTCTGAATTGGGAAAGCAATTAGACTCACTTTCCGACATGGTAACGTTTGGTGTTGTTCCGGGATTGATTGCGCACGGATTGCTGGCAGACAATGGATATGCCGCTATTCTGATTCCGGTTTTTTCGGCAATGCGACTTGGCAAGTTCAATATTGACACGAGGCAGACAAAGGATTTCATCGGCTTGCCTACGCCTGCCAACGCCCTGTTTTGGGCAGCGCTTGCGTTCATTTCCCGCGACATGGAAATGCTTGCAGGATTAGTAGCAAATAAGGGCGCGGCAACTGATTTTTTTTCAAAGTTTTTTCTGCTTTTGAACAACCAAGCCTTTCTCCTGCCTGCTGTTGTAGTTACATCACTGCTGCTGATGGCTCCGTTTCGTCTGATGGGCATGAAATTCAGCGGAGCAAAGTTTTCGGGAAATGAATTGAAGTTTGCGCTCATCGGCATTTCCGCCCTGCTGCTTGCTTTTCTTGGCTTCTACGCAGTTCCAATCATCTTACTTTTGTACATCCTTTTTTCAATCATTCATTTTTACGTTTTAAAAAAGACCTGACAGATGAAATTCAAAGCTGAAATCAACGTGATGCCGCTGAAAGAACTGCTCGACCCGCAGGGAAAGGCAGTAGCAGGCAGCATGAAAAACCTCAACCTGCCCGAAGTGAAAGACGTGCGCATCGGCAAGCGCATCATTATGAAACTCGAAGCCCCCGACAAAGCACACGCCACTCAAAAAGTGGAACAAGCCTGCAAGAAACTGCTCGCTAATCCGGTGATTGAATATTTTGAGTTTGAGGTGGTGGAGGAATAAGGTCACATTTTGTGACCTTAAAGAATCTTGAAGTCACAATGTGTGATTCGTGAGTTTACCGCTTACGATTTACAGTTTTTGAAAATACAACCGGAAACCGTAAACTGTAAACCGGAAACCGGAAACCAACTTATGTCCAAACTCTTTATCATCCCCACGCCCATCGGCAACCTCGAAGACATCACTCTTCGCGCGTTAAAAATCCTGAAAGAAGTTGACTTTATCCTGGCGGAAGACACACGCACATCCGGCTTTTTGCTCAGGCATTACGGCATTGATAAAAAATTTTTCGCACATCACAAATTCAATGAGCGTTCATCTATCACAAATATTATTGAGAAAATTCTATCCGGTCAGAAAGCAGCATTACTGTCTGATGCCGGCACTCCGGGCATTTCAGACCCGGGACATCTTTTAGTGAAAGCGTGCATCGAAAATCAGATTCCGGTGGAATGCCTGCCGGGGCCAACGGCTTTAATTCCTGCTTTGGTGGTTTCGGGTTTTCCAAGCGAAAGTTTCATCTTCGAAGGGTTTCTGCCGCACAAAAAAGGAAGGCAGACAAAACTTGAACAGCTTTCTAAGGAAGAGAGAACTATCGTGCTGTATGAATCGCCTCACAGAATTGCAAAAACGATTGAACAGCTTGCTCAGTATTTCGGAAATGACAGACAAGCGTGCATTTGCAGAGAACTGACCAAGATTCACGAAGAAATAATTCGAGGAACCTTAGATGAGTTGCGGGAAATCCTCAAGAAAAGAACGCTGAAAGGAGAAATAGCGGTTGTTATTAATGGCACAAATTAAAAACCGTAAACCGTAAACGCGAAAACCGCTTACCCTTTCACCACAATCAAATTACCGCAAACTTTTTCCGAGGCAAACACCTGGTTATTTCCGATTTTTATCAGGCGCGAATTGTCATAATCATTCAACTCGATTACCTCAACAATCGAATTAATTGCAAGACTGATTTTATCCAGGTATTTCAAAAAGTGGGCTGATTGCTCCATGACGCCAACCACTTTCCCTTTTTCACCCGCTTTCAGCTCGCTCAGACTCACTTCCTTGTGGTATTCAATATGTCCTGCAGCATCTGGAATCGGATCGCCATGCGGATCGTACTTCGGGTAGCCAAGAAACTTTTCCAATCGTGCAATTAAAAGCGGTGATCGCACATGCTCCATCTCTTCCGCGACTTCATGCACCTGATCCCACGAGAAGCCGAGCTTCTCCAGCAAAAAAACTTCCCACAGCCTGTGGCTGCGAATCAGCATCACTGCCGCATCGCGTCCCTTTTTGGTAAGTTGAACGCCTTTGTACTTTTCATAATTGATCAGCTTCTTTTGGGCAAGCTTCCGAAGCATGTCGGTCACCGAAGCTGCAGCAGTGCGGATCTCATTAGCAATGGAATTGGTGGTGATATTCTCCGTATTTTTTTCGGAAAGCTTGAAA
>CAZCXH010000315.1:0-2361 GCA_964502525.1 uncultured Chitinophagaceae bacterium | reverse complement strand
AACTGCGCTACAGCAGTTTCCAGGTTCAAAACAATTTTACGATCTATGGACCGAAGCACAGTTGGACGTTCGGCTTGAGCGCGGAAAGATATGAGTCCGAAAACGTGTTCTTCCCTGGTTCACAAAGCGCCTATGTCTATAACTCTCTGGCCGATTTCTATACTGACGCCAACGACTATCTGGCAAATCCGAACCGGACAACTTCTCCGGTTACGTTGCGCCGCTTCCAAGTCCGTTGGTCAAATATTCCTGGGCAGGAAAAGCCAGTGCAACCCCTGGAAGTATTTTATGCCGGCATTTATGGCCAGGATGAATGGCAAGTCAGCAAAGATTTGCGCGTAACAGCGGGTTTGAGAATTGATGCACCATTCTTTGGTGATACCGGTTACGCAAATGCCAACGCCGATGCGCTGACATTCAGAGATGAAAACGGAAACTCGGTTAAATATAAATCCGGTGAGCTTCCTGATCCCAAGCCCCTCTTTTCGCCACGGGTTGGTTTCAACTGGGACGTCAAGGGCGACCGCAGCACGCAAGTTCGAGGCGGTACGGGAATCTTTACCGGCCGTCCGGCTTATGTCTGGATTTCCAACCAGATCGGCAACACCGGCGTTCTTACCGGTTTTGAATCAAGGGATAACGTCACCGATAGGCCGTTCCACCCCGATCCCGATCATTACAAGCCAACGAATGTAACCGGCGCGCCGGCCTCGAGCTATGAATTGGCTTTAACCGATCCGAATTTTAAGTTTCCGCAATTGTGGAGAAGTAATATTGGTATTGACCACCAACTCCCCTGGTTCGGATTGATTGGCACGGCCGAATTTCTTTACAATCGCGATGTCAACGGCATTTACTACATCAATGCCAACTTACCGGCAGCCCAAGCAAGATTCAATGGCGCTGATAGCCGGCAACGCTATACCAGCAATAGAATCAACAACACGACCGGGAATCAGGTCCAGAATGCCATTGTGCTGAAGAACCAAAATGAAGGCTATTCTTGGAACTTCACGGCGGCTTTGGAAAAACCCTTCAGTAAAGGTTTTTATGCCAAAGTCGCTTATAGTAATGGCGAGGCTAAAAATACGGTTGATCCCGGATCAATCGCCTTTGGTTCATGGAATGGCAATCCTCATCCGGGCGATCCGAATAATCCCGGTGTGGGATTCGCGAGCACTTCTGCCGGGGCGAGAGTTTTGGCTGCCCTCTCCTATCGCAAGGAATACTTTAGCTTTGGCGCCACAACTTTGTCACTCTTCTGGGACGGTAGCTCTCTCGGTAGAGCAAGCTATGTCTTCAGTGGCGATTTGAACGGCGATGGCGGCACCGCCAATGACCTGATCTATATTCCTCGGGATGTTTCTGAGATGAATTTTCAGGAATTCACGCAGTCCGGCGTAACCTACACCGCAGCCCAACAAGCCGCGGCTTGGGATGCCTATATCAAGCAAGACAAGTATCTCAGCGAGAACCGCGGGAAATACGCCAAGCGTGGCGGCGTCAGGCTTCCGATGGTTTATCGCGTGGACTTGAGCATCTCGCAGGATCTGTTTACCAATATCAGCGGCACACGTAACGGCCTGCAGTTCAGGGTTGATTTCCTGAATTTTGGCAACTTGCTGAACAAAAACTGGGGTGTGGGCCAACGTCTGGTCGGGATGAACTCCACGGCGCCGTTCTTTACAACGCCCCTGAGTGTACCGACGGCTGCACAAGGTGGCGCTGTCGATACGCAGGGCCGGGCCCAGTACAGATTGAGAGTCGTCGATGGTAAATTGCTCAGCAAATCCCTGGAGCAGACAACCTTTCTTACAGATGTTTTCAGAATTCAGTTTGGTCTGAGATATAACTTCAACTAAGCTGTTCGCAAATCCGTTTTAACCAAAAGCCGATCCGCTTGAAGCGGATCGGCTTTTTAATTTGTGGTTATCAAAAATTTTACTTAATGCGATTAGTGGGAAGCCGAGGGTCAGTTGCCAATATCCTACACATTGATGGAAAAGCCCGGTAGCAAATCCGGGCAACCGAGCATATCCGTTATCCAACGCCGCTCGTTTGCCGTAATCACTATCACGCCTTTTTGATAGGGATCGATCTACGGGCGTAGCCAAGCAACACGGCTGTCATTTTCCAAATAAAGTTTGGTCTTCTGAAATAACAAATTTGCCTTGCTTTTTTCTTCAACTGCACCTATAATGAAAACAAAATCGAGGGTAAGCGAAGTACAAAGACTTTAATAAGAAATCATGAATCCTTATCAAATTGTGATAGATACCAACGTGATGGTTGCGGGCCTACGCTCAAAACGCGGCGCTTCTTACAAGCTGTTGACCATGCTCAAAGATGAACGGTGGCAGG
>CAZCXH010000314.1:0-2375 GCA_964502525.1 uncultured Chitinophagaceae bacterium | reverse complement strand
CGCGCTGAAAACCGCCTGAAAATCATTATTCCGATTACGCTGCTCATCATCGCATTTGTTCTGTATTTCACGTTTAATTCGGCACGGGAGATGCTCATTGTGCTTTCCAGCATACCGATTGCACTGATTGGCGGTGTTTACTCCTTGTATTTTTTTGAAGTGAATTTTTCCGTTGCGGTAGCGGTGGGGTTCATTGCGCTGTTCGGCATTGCGGTGGAAACAGGCGTGCTGATGCTCGTCTATATGAATGAAGCCATTTACCGTGCGATAGTGAAAAATAACAGTCCCGCCATTTCGAACGATGAAATCAGAGATGCCGTGTTTTCAGGCGCGGTGATGCGCGTGCGCCCCAAGCTGATGACGGTGATGGCTGACATGATTGGACTGCTTCCCGTGCTGCTTGCAACCGGAGTCGGCAGCGAAGTGATGAAGCCCATAACCATTCCTTTCGTATTCGGGCTGATAACGTCCACGTTGTTTGTGCTGATTGTGCTTCCGGTGGTGTATCAGTTGGTGAAAGAGCGCGAGTTGAGAAAATATGGTAAAGTGCAATACCTCGAAATAAAAGATTAAAACAATGGAACGCTGATGACACAGATAATTATGATGAGCGCAGATAGAACCAATCATAAAAATCAGCATCATCAGCGTTCAAAAAATCTGAAATCAAATGAACACAGATAACACAGATGGTTATGATAATCGCAGATAAAATCATAGGCAATCATAAAAATCAGCGTCATCAGCGTTCCAAAATTCTTAAATCATGAACATAGAAAACTACAAGCACAGCGACATCACTGACAGAATCATCAAAGCGTTTTACCAAGTGTATAATACGCTGGGTTATGGTTTTCTGGAGAGAGTGTATGAGAATGCAATGTTAATTGAGTTGACAAGCATGGGAATGATGGTCGAAAAGCAAAGGCAAATCAAAGTGTACTATCAGGAAAATGAAGTGGGTGAATACTATGCAGACCTGTTCGTGGAAGGATGTGTCATTGTTGAATTAAAGGCTGCCGAGGCTTTATGCGAGGAGCATGAATTTCAGTTAATCAATTATCTGAAAGCAACGGAAATTGAAGTAGGTCTCTTGTTGAATTTCGGGAAGAAGCCTGAATTAAAACGAAAAGTATTTTCAAATGCAATAGAACGCTGATGACACAGATGATTATGACAGTCGCAGGCAAAATCAATCATAAAAAATCAGCGTTATCTGCGTTCGATTTGCGTTCCATTAATTTATAAACCATGAAAAATACATTCTTAACAGCCGCTTTGCTTTTTCTCCTGCTGAACATTCACGCGCAGGACACCGCACGCATTTCATTGGACGAACTGTTGCAGCGGGTGGAAACCAACTATCCCTCCATCCTGCAATATCAGGCTAACGCGCAATCGCTGCAGGCAAAGGTTGCAGGAGCAAAAGCGTGGATGCCGCCCACGTTCTCTATCGGAATGATGCAATTCCCTTATGATGTTTCCATGATTAAGCATAAAGACGACCCGATGAACGAGGCGGGCATTTCTTTTTCATTGGAGCAGATGATACCGAGCGCAGGCAAGCTGAATACGCAGAAAAACTATGTCAGTTCGCTTGCCGAAATCGAGCAGACCAAAAGCGAGTGGACAAAGAACGGGTTGAGGCGCGATGCGAAAATTCTGTATTACAGCAGGTATGTAGCGGAGCGGAAACAAATCATCATTCAGGAAAGCGAAGAATTGCTGAACCTGCTGCTTATCACTGCAGAAGAAAAATTCAGCAACAATCAATCGCAACTGCAAACGATTTACAAAGCCAAAGCCCGGTTAGCGGAACTGAGCAACATGCTGCTGATGCTCAACGGCACGATTGCCGAAAGCACCATTGGCATGAACATCCTGATGGTGCGCGATGCGAACACGCATTTTGAAATTGACACGCTCATCATTCCGTCCGCATATTCAAACCTGGCGTTTGACACAAGCGGGATTTCTTCGCGCAGCGACATAGTCGCAATGTCAAAATCCATTGAGTCAATGAAACTGGAGCAGCGGGCGATGAAAACCGGTACGCGCCCTGACTTCGGTGTGAAAGCCGAGCACATGCAGATGTTCGGGATGCCCAGCCAGTGGTCGCTCATGGGCATGGTTACGATTCCGATTGTGCCCTGGGCTTCTAAAATGTATTCATCCGAGGTAAAATCCATCGGGTTTCAGATTCAGTCAATGGAGCTGGAAATACAAACGATGCAACTAATGGCAAACAGGATGCTGGCGGAAAAAAGCGTGATGCTGACTTACGAAACCAAACAGTATGACAACTACCGCAACGAAATCCTTCCCGCGTTTGAAAACAACCTACAAGCAAACCTGCTTGCCTACAAGCAAAACAC
>CAZCXH010000313.1:0-2380 GCA_964502525.1 uncultured Chitinophagaceae bacterium | reverse complement strand
CCTTTGGGACATTCTTAAATAAAGAACTATATTCACCATTCAAGGCGCACCAGGCAGGCAAATAAAAGCGGAGTTGAATAGCGTAAATTAGAGTTTTGTTTTCCGCTTGCAGTGCATTGGTTGGGAAAGTGAAGTACCCCGCAATCCCCGCCTTTCTTTGCCTGCGGAAACGCCATCCCGCATACTCTTTTTATCATCTTGTAAAGGCGGTTTTTCTTTGAACTTGCTTCGATGACCAAAGCAGGGTAATCACAAAAGCCCCCCAATGCCGCAAGAATGAGGTGTTGGCACCAAGCTGTGAGCCTTCATGTGGTAAATCATTCAGGCAAGGTTGCAACTTCATGCGTGGGCTTCACTTCACCGCCCATGTTTGCGTCCCACCAATCCCTTAAGTTTTTCGCAGTCTCTAAAAAAAACCGGTACTGTTCACTGAAAAGCCAGCAAATCAGATGGGCTTCCGCGAATGGCGTCAATGAGCGACTGCCAGAGGTTTTTGTTTTGTTTCTTCAGAAGGAGAGGGGTTAGGTGGTAGAATTTTTAGAACTGCCCTGTTGTCATCAACGTCTTTCAAAAGATGCCATTGGTAAAACGGAGTTGCCTTGATGACATTCACCGCAAAATCCATCGCATCAAGAAACCTTACCGGCAATCATCCCGCAATGGTTTCAGAATAAAACTTCATTAATGAATTAACCTGTTTGTCATTATTGAAATGCGCCCTGGCGAAGCCGGACGCATTCTTTCCGATGGCTGCCGCATATTCACGGTTATCAATACATTTTATAATCTCCCTGTAAAATTCTTCTGCCGTATCTGCGATGATAATATTTTCGCCAGCGCTGTAGTCAATGCCCTCGGCACCAAGCCCGGTGGATAGGATGGTTTTCCCCATCGCCATGCCCTCGATGATTTTTATCCTCATGCCGCTGCCTGAAAACAGCGGCACCACCATTATGCTTTTTGAATTCATGAATGCTTTCGCATCATCCACTTCGCCAATTGCTTCCACTCCATTTTCGTCCAGATTATTAATCCATGGTGGCGCATTTCTCCCGGCAATAAAGAACTTAACATGGTTATTTGCCTGCGCAACCCGCCTCCAGACTTTTTCAATAAACCACTTCAGCCCGTCCTGGTTGGGAAGCCAGTCCAGCCCGCCCAGGAAAAAGACCGAGGGAAACTCAGGTTTTGACGCATCAATTCTGTATTCTTCCAAGTCAACACCGGCAGGGCTGATAAACATCGGCAGTTTGCAGCCAAATTGTTCGAACAGCGCACCGTCCCGTGCTGTGATGGGAACAATAACATCATATTTATTCAACATACCTATTTCATATTTCTTCAGCCGCGCGGCTTGCAGCTTCAGGTACCATTTTTTCAATCCCGGAGCCAGGTGATCCGCCATCCGTTCCCATATCTCGTGCTCTATGTTATGCGGTCGCATCGCAACAAGCGCTTTGCTTTGTTTTCTCACCACGCTCAGATAAGGCGCAACATACAGTCCTTCGAGTTGGATGACGTCAAACTTGTTTTCGGTTAAGATATTTTCCAGTTTCTCTTCAAACGATTTTGCCACGAACCGGGCTATATGATAAGACGTGTTTTGAAACAAGTTGATGAAAGCTGCTACAGGCCTTAGTGCGGTATCTATGTCAACAGAGTGAAATTGAGCCAGCTTTAAAACTGCTTCCGGCAACGATTTCACATCGGTGTGGTGCTTGCTCGTATTGATTGCCGCAACGGTGACCTGATGGCCGGCTTTATGATAGCCCTTTATATGATTGAAGATGGCAATCGTTTCTCCATCCTTGGGCGGATAAGGAAATTTCTTGCACACCAGTAATACTTTCATTCGAGTGCAAATATGCTGAATGTCAGTTTACGGTTTACACGTTTACAGTTCCGCAAATGTCCATTGTAAACAGGAAATCGAAAAACAGGTAACCGTAAACGCGTAAACCCTTAAACTGTCCGCCTGTCTATTCCAATAAACAACACTCCTGCTCCGTTAATTAATTTTCGGAATCACGGGAACCTCTTCATCTAACTTTAGGGCAGTTCTAAAAATTCTACCACTTACACCCTTCTGGAGAGGGAAGGGGTGGGGCGATGAAAAGGCAATTTTTAGAACTGTCTTTTAAAAGCTAAATTAAATTTCCAGATATGAGCCTTGTTTTACTGACACAAATTGACACCCTCGCAGACGGCAGCATGATGCAGACCACCAATTTATGGGAATTGGCTTTGAAAGGCGGACCGGTGATGATACCCATATTGATTTGCTCGATAATAGGCATCTATGTTTTCGTGGAGCGCTACCTCACTTTGCAAAAAGCATCGAAGATTGACGAGAACTTCATGCCAAGCATCAAAGACCACG
>CAZCXH010000312.1:0-2419 GCA_964502525.1 uncultured Chitinophagaceae bacterium | reverse complement strand
AATGAAATCATTGAACATCGAGGTTGGTGGCGGGCTCATCCAGCAGGATAACGGCAGTGTCTGAGAGTACGGTGAGGGCAATCTTCACCCGCTGCTTCATGCCCGATGAAAAATGCCGTATCTGTTTGCGGGCGTGCTGCTGAAACCCCAGTAGTTCAATGATTTCATTTTCCTTCATTCCGTCCATGGATTTCTTGAAGCTGAAATGAAACCGCAGTTGCTCGGATAAAGTAAATTCTTCAATCAATTGCAGATAGGGCGCGCAAATGCTGATATATCTGAAAATATCATCCGCGTTAATATTTGCAGCATTGCTTGAAAATCTCACCGCTCCTTCGGTTGGCGACTGATTGCAGGCAATCAGTTGCAGCAGCGTGCTTTTGCCTGATCCATTCGGACCAAGAACCGCATAATTTTTGCCAGAGATGAACTGATAATTGATTTTTCTGAAAATCCAGTCGCGCCCGAAACGCTTGCCAATGTTGTCAAGAGTGATTGTTGTCATAGCGCGGGGTGAAGCCTTTCATAATGCCGCGCACCGACTCGCGGATAAAGCGGATGATTTCATCGCGCTCATCGGACGCAGGCACTTCGGCTTCGATGATGTCAAGAGCGATAGAAACGTTGTGATGCTTTACAAAAAGAATGCGGTAAATATCAAGAATGTGATTAATTTTTTCGGAAGTGAAGCCGCGCCTGCGCAAACCGATTGAATTGACGCCAACATACGACAAAGGCATTCTGGCTGCCTTAACATAGGGCGGAACGTCTTTCCCCACCATCGAGCCTCCGGAGATAAAGGCGTGCTGCCCGATGTTCACAAACTGGTGAATGCCCGACATCCCGCCAATAATCGCATGATCTCCAATCTCGATATGGCCGGCAAGATTCACCCCGTTGGCAAGGATGCAGTTTTTCCCGATCACGCAATCATGAGCGATGTGCACATAAGCCATCAGCAGCGAGTTGTCAGTTATTACTGTGTTGTAGCTGTGCTTGGTGCCGCGGTTGATGGTGGAATATTCGCGGATAGTAACATTGTCGCCAATCTCTACGGTTGACTCCTCGCCTGCAAACTTGAGGTCTTGCGGAATGGCCGAGATTACCGCTCCCGGGAATATCCTGCAATTTTTCCCTATGCGGGCGCCCTCCATGATGGTGACGTTGGGCCCGATCCATGTGCCCTCTCCGATCTGCACGTTTTTATGGATGGTGACAAATGGCTCTATCACCACGTTATGCGCTATGCGTGCCTGAGGGTGGATGTAGGAGAGGGGCTGGTTCACTGAGATTATTTCAGCGCACGTTGCCTGGCGCACCGTGCTGGTAAATCATGAGTTTTCTTTTCTATAAATCTTCGCCACTAAAACCGCTTCTGATGCAATCTTGTCCCCCACGTAAGCGGTACCTTTCATTTCGCAGATACCCCTGCGGATGGGGCTGAGCAATTCCAACTTCAGGATGAGCGAATCACCGGGCACTACGAGGTTTTTGAATTTAGCCTTATCAATCATGATAAGATAGGTATCATAATTGTGCGGATCGTCAACCGTGTTGAGCACGAGGATGCCGCCCGTTTGCGCCAGTGCTTCCAACTGCAGCACCGCAGGCATCACCGGATTATCCGGGAAATGCCCGGTGAAGAAAGGCTCATCAATGGTGACGTTTTTCACGCCCACCACATGCTTGTCAGAAAGTTCAATGATTTTGTCAACCAGCAGGAAAGGATACTTGTGGGGCAGGCTTTTGGAAATCTTCCGGATATCCATCACCGGCTCCTTGCTGGGATCATATCGCGGAATCTCTTCTTTTATTTTGTTTTGTTTAATGTAATTCTTGATTTTTTTAGCAAACTCGATATTGGAAGCATGTCCCGGGCGAGTGGCGGTAATCTTTGCTCTAATGGGCCTGCCGACCAGCGCAAGATCGCCAATCACATCAAGCAGCTTATGCCTTGCCGGTTCATTGTGGTGACGCAGTTCCACATTGTTTAATATGCCTTCGCTTTTCACTGCCACCTTTGGCTTATTGAATAGCTTGGCAAGCCGTGTCAGTTCCTCATCGGTCACCACCTTATCAACCACCACAATCGCATTGCTCAAATCACCTCCTTTGATGAGGTTGTTGTCGAGCAGCATTTCCAGTTCATGCAGAAAGCAAAACGTGCGGGATGATGCAAATTCGTTTTTGAACTCGTCAATATGCTCGAGCGTGGCAAGCTGGCTGCCAAGCACGGGGGAGTTGTAGTCAATCATCACCGTCACTTTGTATTCATCGCTCGGGGTGGCGATCATGTCCACCTTCATGTTTTCATTGGAGTGTTGAATGGTTTCTTTCAGCTCAAAATAGTTTCGCTCCGCATCCTGCTCCTCAATGCCGGCATCCATCAGAGTTTCCGTGAATACACGCGAACTGCCGT
>CAZCXH010000311.1:0-2454 GCA_964502525.1 uncultured Chitinophagaceae bacterium | reverse complement strand
GCTCCTTTAGCTTTGGATAAGTTAACAAGGGACGAAGGCGACCTAAAGCGCTCTCAAGGGAAGACCTAGCTGACGATTAAGCGCCATCGTCCCCTTGTTCTGAATGAGGTTCAAATAGAAATTCGGGTAAGACCCATTATCAAGGTTTTGAAAGCATTCAGAACGTGTTAACTCCATTGTTTCACAAACTTAAAAAACAGGATTATGGAATTTAAATTCTTTGTCGGCATTGATGTTTCAAAAGACAAGTTGGATGTGGCGGTTTTGTCCGGATCTGAATGGGTGTTCAACGGTACGTTGGATAATACTCCAAAACAGATAGCCAAATTGCTGCGCCTGTTGCGCAAGAATATTCAGTTAGATATTTCCAGTGCATTGTTTTGCCTGGAGCATATAGGGCTGTATTCGAAACCTCTGTTGAAAGTATTACACCAGCAGCATTGCACGGTTTGGATAGAATCGGCTCTTCAAATCAAAAAATCACTCGGTATTCAGCGGGGAAAAACTGATCAGGTAGACGCCAAACGAATTGCTGAATATGCATTTCGCTATCAGGATAAACTCAAACCCTGGCAACCACCTGCTGAAGCTATTCAGAAAATCAGAGAGCTGTTAGTGGTACGGGAACGACTCGTGAAGTCCAGAAAAAGCCTGATGGTGACGCTGGGAGATTCAAAACGCTTCATGGAGCCGGAGCTTTACAGGATTCATCACAAAGCATCGCAGGGACCCATTAAAGCACTGAAAAAGTCCATTCAGGAAGTAGAGTATCAAATTCGGGAAGTGTTAGATAGCGATGAAAACTTAAAGCGGCTCTCCTCACTGGTTGATTCGGTAGAAGGAGTTGGGTTGATCATCGCCTCTCACTTCATCGTTACCACCAATGCATTTACTTCAATTACGAATCCACGTTCTTTTGCCACATATTGTGGAGTAGCACCGTTCGAACATACTTCAGGTACCATCAGAGGAAAAACACGAGTGTCTCCGCTGGCAAATAAGACCACAAAAACACTCCTGCATCTGGCTGCTGTTGTCAGCATTACTCAGAAAGGGGAACTGGCACAATACTACCAAAGGCGAGTAGCAGAAGGCAAGCATAAAATGTCAGTACTTAACGCCATGCGGAACAAAATCATTCACCGAATTTTTGCAGTTGTAAATAGAGGAACACCCTATGAAAAAAAATTTGCTCAATCGCTTGCTTGAACCATAGAAATCGTCAGGAGGGTGGTGGTTATCTTTTTTCCGTTCGCTTTAGTTGAAGAACATTTTTTCAGGATCCTTTTTTGGAAGAGCAACTTACTTTTCTCGGATAGCCTATTCACGTATAAGCAGTTTTGCACAGGGGATATGAACAAATGTGCCGAATTAAATTATGTTAAAATAGATGCATCGTTTGCTTTCGATTGTACATTTACCTTAATCTATTTTTTCACCTTAAAAACTTAGCACATGAAAAAGGTACTCGTACAGTTTACTTTTCCCAATATGCCGCTCAAAGAATATGAACAGGCATGGGATGCTATTCGCGCTGCAGGCTTGACTGATATTCCAGGGTTGGTTTTCCATGTGGGCGCCCAGCAGGGTAATGACTGTGTGGTGGTGGATGTGTGGGAATCAGCCGAAGCTTTCCAGAAATTTGGCGAAACCACGCTCGGTCCTATTATGGCGAAGGTGGGTATTCCGCAGGTGCAGCCCAGGATTACGCCTGTGGCTTATACGCATGCCGGCAAGGCGCTCGAACTGGCGCATTGAGGCGGTTCGTTCACCACGATAGTTAAACAGAGGGATGCAGGTTTGCACCTTCCTGAGCGCAGGCGCAGGGAGCGTGTGGGGCTTGCGTCCCCTTTTTGTGTGCGCCTATTGATGAAGGATTTTCCGCGTTGCAATTATTCCGCTGTCATCTTTCACCCGCACAAAATAGGCTCCGCTGCGCAGTCTGGTGAAGTCAAGCTTTAGCTCGTTGCTGTCAGTAATGTTCGTGCTCACAATCCTGCCGTTGATATCGAGCACTTCAACGGTGCAGGGGCTTCCGTTGCTGCCTGAAAGCAGCACGTTCACCACACCGGTGGTCATCACGGGGTAAATGCGCACCTGCGCCACTTCGGGCTTGGTGATTCCTGTGCCCACATCGCTGGCGGTGAAGCTGCCCGTCATTCCGCTGCTGCTGTGGATGGTGCAATGATAAGTGTAGTTTCCCGCCACCGTCACAGGGTAGCTGAAGGAACTGCCGCTGCCGCTGCCATAAGGTGCGGCACCGCTGGGTCGCGTCACCGACTCGAGCGGGTGCGAGCCGAAGTTGCCCACCCAGGTAATGGTGTCGCCCACATTCACCGAAAGGGTATTGGGGCTGTAGTTGTTGCCCAGCGCACCTCCGAAATTGATTACATGGGTTACTGCACCTGCCGGCATCATTGCCGAAAACACAATCGCCAGCGGAAGAAGGACTTT
>CAZCXH010000310.1:0-2476 GCA_964502525.1 uncultured Chitinophagaceae bacterium | reverse complement strand
ATCACCTATCAGGTGCTGAAGCAAAATAAGCTTTCCGATGCGTACATTCGCCCGATGTTGGTTTCGGGAATTAACATGAAGCTGCTGCCTTCCGAAGAATCAACGTTGTTTATTGGCGCGTGGAAGTGGGGCAGATACCTCGGCACCAAACTGCAAAACGTTACCATCTCTTCTTTCGAGCGTCCAAATCCCAACTCATGCCCGATTGATGCAAAAATCACCGGTGTGTATGTCAACTCTATTCTCGCCACCCATGAGGCGAAGAAAAAAGGATTTGACGAGGCGCTGTTGCTCGATATGAACGCCCATGTTGCCGAAGGTCCGGGAACGAATTTCTTCTATGAAAAAAACGGGGTGCTCTATACTGCTCCGCAGGGAACCATACTCCCCGGCATTACGCGGGCTACCATAATGGAGATTGCCAAAGACTTGCACATGGAAGTGAAGGAAAAACTGTTCACTGCTGACGAGCTCCTGGAAGGAGACAGCGCTTTCTTCACCGGTACGGCAGCGGAAGTAGCCGGCATCGGAGCCATTGATGGCTACCAGTTTCCGCTTGCGTGGGACGATTCAATGGGTTATATCTTGTCGCAGAAATACCGCCAGTTGATCCGTACAGGGGATTATTCGCACAGCACGACTATAATATAGATTGATCTACGCCTGCAGATTGTAATTTTCTTATATGTTCACACAAGCAAACCATGAATCAACTCAATAAATACAGCCGCACCGTCACTCAGGATGAAACACAGCCAGCCGCGCAGGCTATGCTCTATGGCGTTGGGCTTACGGAAGACGATATGAAAAAAGCCCAGGTGGGTATCGTCAGCACCTGGTATGAGGGCAACACCTGCAATATGCACCTCAATGATTTAGCTACATTGGTGAAGCAGGGAGTGAAAGAATCCCGATTAGTCGGTTTGAAGTTCAACACCATCGGTGTGAGTGATGGAATTTCCATGGGAACCGAAGGGATGCGCTATTCGCTCCCTTCGCGCGAGCTGATTGCCGATTCTATAGAAACCGTGGCAGGCGCGCAATGGTATGACGGAGTGATCACGATTGCCGGATGCGATAAGAACATGCCGGGCGCGTTGATTGCAATGGCGCGTTTAAATCGTCCTTCGCTGATGGTTTATGGCGGGACGATAGCTTCCGGGAAACTGAATGGAAGAAAGCTTGATGTTGTTTCCGCCTTTGAAGCATTAGGAGAGCGGTTTGCGGGGAAAATTTCGGAGAAAGAATATCACGACATTATCCGCAACTCGTGCCCCGGTGCAGGGGCTTGCGGAGGCATGTACACCGCCAACACCATGGCTTCAGCCATTGAGGCGATGGGAATGAGCCTGCCGTACAGTTCGTCAAATCCCGCGATGAGCAATGATAAAAAAACGGAATGTGTTGCAGCGGGAAAAGCGATTCGGCTGTTGCTGGAAAAGAACATCAGACCATCAGACATCATGACAAAGAAAGCTTTCGAAAACGCCATCACCATCGTGATGATACTCGGAGGCTCAACAAATGCCGTGTTACATCTTATTGCAATGGCAAAGGCTGTTGGAGTGAAATTGCGGTTGGATGATTTCCAGAGAATCAGCGACAAGACTCCCTTTCTTGCCGACCTCAAGCCTAGCGGCAAATACCTGATGGAAGATTTGCACGATGTTGGCGGGGTTCCGGCATTGATGAAAATGCTGCTGAACGAAGGCTTCCTGCATGGCGATTGTTTGACAGTGACAGGAAAAACGGTGCGTGAAAATCTGAAAGACGTAAAGCCTGTCTCGAAAAAGCAGGATGTCATTCATCCGTTAACAGATCCTATTAAAAAAACCGGGCATATTCAGATTCTGTACGGCAATCTCGCCACTGAAGGCGCAGTGGCGAAAATCACCGGCAAGGAAGGTGAACGCTTCGAGGGAACAGCAAGGGTTTTTGATGATGAATTTTCAGCAATTGAAGGAATCCGTAGCGGCAAGGTGAAAAAAGGGGATGTGGTGGTGATCCGCTATGAAGGTCCCAAGGGAGGACCGGGAATGCCGGAAATGCTGAAGCCTACTTCCGCAATAATGGGCGCAGGGCTGGGCAATGATGTCGCCCTCATTACCGATGGCAGATTTTCTGGCGGAACACACGGTTTTGTTGTTGGTCATATCACGCCTGAGGCGCAGGAGGGAGGATTGATTGCCTTGCTGAAAGATGGAGACCATATCACGATTGATGCAAAAGCGAATCTTATAGAAGCCAGGCTCGCAAAAAGTGAGATCACCAAAAGAAAAGCTTCATGGAAAAAAAGGGTGGTGAAAGTGAAGAGCGGTTATCTTCATAAATATGCAAAGCAAGTTTCATCGGCATCGCAAGGATGCGTGACGGATGAGTGACCTTAGTTAGCTCTCTGCAGACTTGTGACCCCGACTGGATTCGAACCAGTGACCCATTGCTTAGAAGGCAATTGCTCTAATCCCCTGAGCTACGG
>CAZCXH010000309.1:0-2510 GCA_964502525.1 uncultured Chitinophagaceae bacterium | reverse complement strand
CGCTTGCAGTCAAAAAGTAATCAACCTCGTCATGATCCCTCAACTATCAAAAGCATTTGATCTTTTGCCAAAAAGCGTCAAGATTTTACTTTTAAGGTACTAAATAAAAAAACAAAGGACATGGAAAACGTCCTCCACTACAAAAACTCCAAATTTCATTACTACCGATACGGCAGTGGAACCCACCCGCTCATTGCCTTTCACGGCTTCGGGCAAAGCGGGCAGATGTTTTCACCTTTGACGGAATCGCTTGGAAGGAGATATGCCGTTTATTCGTTTGACTTCGCTTATCACGGCAGGACGCAGTGGGACGAGGAGCACGGGTTTGCCAAGAGCGAGTTCCTGAAATTCATGGATGCCTTCATGCGTGAATATCGCTTCAAAAAAATCTCGCTGATGGGGTTCAGCATGGGCGGACGCGTGGCGCTGTCGGTGATTCCGGATATTGCTGAAAGGTTGGATGATGTTATCCTGATTGCCCCTGACGGCATTGAGGAGAGGATCTATTACCGCTCGTTCATGTCAGGGAAAGCCGGGCAGCATGTTTTCAGAAAAATTCTCCGCCATCCCAAACTGCTGATCGCGGCAGCGGACGCCTTCAGCAAAATCGGCTTGACCAAAAAATACGTTGCCGACTACATGAAGCATTACTGGGTGGATGAGCGCAAGCGGGAAAAGCTGTTTAACGTGTGGCTTTCGATGCGCACATACCGTGCTAACCTTGACAAAATCCGGAAAGCATCGGAACAACATGCCATCAGAATAATTCTGTTCTGGGGAAATCATGACAAGATGATCCCTTCACGGCTGGCACATCACTTCAAAGAGAAAGTGCCTCAATGCGAACTGAGGATGATTCAGGGTGGGCACTTCATCGTTAACGAGAAGCTGAATCCCGTGATTGACGAATTGCTGAACCATGAGTGAAGTTTTCACTTGGATTTCGGTCGTCCTTCTTGCAGGATATTCCGCCTTGATGCTTTTTTACTATGCCGGATGGCTGCGAACTCTGAATTTCAAGGCGGATGGCCTTGCTCCGAAAACAAAAGTCAGCATCCTGATTGCTGCGCGGAATGAAGAGCAGAATATCGAAAGCTGCGTACGCTCGGTTTTGCAGCAGGATTATCCAAGGGAACTGATGGAGGTGATTGTGGCAGATGACCATTCGGAGGATGGGACGATTGACGTGGTTAATAGCCTCACCCCCCGCTCCGAAGGAAAGGATGACCAGGCTGTTTCGCTTTTTTATGAAAGGAATGTGGGTTCTGGAAAAAAAAGAGCAATCGAAACCGGGATAAAACGCGCCTCCGGTGTCCTCATCATCACCACTGATGCGGATTGTGTCGCAAATCATAAATGGCTTTCAGCAATTGTTGCATACTACGAGCAGTATCATCCGAAGATGATTGCCGGACCTGTTGCTTTCACCAATGAATATTCATGGCTTGAAAAGTGGCAGTCGCTTGATTTATGCGGCATGATGGCGATCACGGCAGGGGCGATTACCAATGATTTTCCCAACATGTGCAACGGGGCGAACCTCGCTTATGAAAAAAAAGTTTTTCAAGAGTTGGGAGGATTTGACGGAATTGACAAACAACCGGGCGGTGATGATGTGATGCTGATGCAGAAGATTGCGAAGAAATATCCGGGCGGAGTGCATTTTCTGAAATCAGAGGAAGCAATCGTTCTTACCCGGTCTGTAAAAACGTTATCAGAATTATTTCAGCAGCGCATTCGCTGGCTTTCAAAGGGAACTGCCTTTCCTGATTGGAGAGTGTCGGCTGTGTTGGTGTTTTCATGGCTGTTCAACGTTTCGATTCTTGTCAATTTCATTGCTGGATTTTTTGCAAGGGAGTTATGGCTGATGGCAGGTATTGCATTATTATTAAAAACCCTTTTTGAATTGCCCTTACTTCATGGGGGATGTTCTTTTTTCGCAAAGCGCAACTTAATGTTGTATGTTTTGCCTGCTCAGGTATTGCACATTCTTTATGTGGCGCTGGCAGGAGGAATGAGCCGGTTTTTCAAATATGAATGGAAGGATCGAAAATATTCCAACTGATTTTAGCCAGAGTATTTCTCATAGTAGATAAAGGCAATGGTACAAAAGCATATTGGCGCTGAGGATGCGGTTTTAATTACCGATGAATATAAAGGCCATACACCTATGCACCGAATTATTGAGCATGCAAGCCCGCATCCGCGCCAACACTCTCATGGCATATACCAACAAGCAGAAATTTATTCTGCTGAATACTTCCAACAAAAGCGAAGCTGCTGTTGGCTATGGAACATTATATGGCGGCATGTGCGGAGGGCTTTCGGTATTGGGCGATGTTTATAAAACGCAGGTGTATGAGCTTGCTGATTACACTTGCAAATTATACTGTGCGCGGGATAAAACCTTACATTTTCTATTTTTGTTTTCAGTTTATATGTTTACGGTTTACGGTGTGGTAGCCTGAAATACGTTGACCGATTTTGGAGTTGAAAATCAACTCAAAAAT
>CAZCXH010000308.1:0-2529 GCA_964502525.1 uncultured Chitinophagaceae bacterium | reverse complement strand
CTGTGTTCCTCTGCGGTTTCTGTATTTCTTAAAAGATGTGTGCATAGGCAAGCCTATACCCCGGGTGGCCTTTAGTTGTAAATATTCATCGCCCGGTCAATTCCTGCCGTTACAAAGCTTTTCACGGCCTCAACAGCCGCGCTGATTTTTTCGGGCAGTATCTTTCTCTCCTCCTCGCCCCACTTTCCGAGAACATAGTCCACCTGATAACCTTTGGGGAAGTTTCCGCCAATGCCGAAACGCAGGCGGGGAAACTCTGTGGTGTCCAGGGTTTCAATGATGCTCTTCAGTCCGTTGTGCCCGCCATCGCTCCCGTTTTTCCGCATCCTGATTTTTCCAAAAGGCAGGGCAATATCATCCGTGATGACCAGAACATTTTCGAGCGGAATTTTTTCTTTCTCCATCCAATATTTCACCGCTTTGCCGCTCAGGTTCATGAAGGTTGTCGGCTTGATCAGATGCAGTTGTCTGCCTTTAAATTTCACGACAGCATGAAAGGCGTGGCGGTCAAGTGAAAAAGAGGATGAGTCGGGCGTAAGGGAATCGGCAATGTCGAATCCGATATTGTGCCGGGTGTGAACGTATTCGTCTCCGTCATTTCCCAATCCGGCAATGAGGAATTTCAACTTTCAGTTAATTGATAATCGGTTAATTGGTTAATTGGTTAATCGGGACTTCAAATACCAGTCAACAAATTAACCGATTAACCAATAAACAACTCTACTTCTTCCCTTCAGGTTTCTTCTCAGCCTTTGCCGGTTCTGCCTTCTTCTCGCCTTCGGCAGGCTTTGCACCGGCAGCCGGAGCAGCGCCTTCAGCGGGAGCAGCGCCAGGTGCGGCAGCTTCGCCTTCAGCAACTACAGCCGCAGCAGGCTTGACCTCTTCAACCACTCTCGGTATGTAAGAAGCCGCTATCGGCATATATGGAGGATTCAGTAGTTCTACATTTGGAAACTTCACGTCACCAACTTTGATAGATTTCCCCAACTCAAGCGTTTCCACATTGATCTCTATGTGTTCGAACAAATCTTTCGGAAGCGCTTTCACTTTAAGCCGCTTCATCTTATGGTCGAGGATGCCGCCCGCTTTCACTCCTGCCGCCTGTCCGATAAGCTTTACGGGAATTTCAGCCGTCACCTTCTTCTCCGGAGAAAGTTCCAGGAAATCCAGGTGTGTTATCTTGTCGGTTACCGGATGGAATTGAACTTCTTTCAGGAGGGTGTTGTATTGTTTTCCGTTGACCGTGATTTGTATCGTGAAAAATTCAGGATTATAAACAATGCTCTTGAACGAATTGTAGGGGGCGTAAAAATGCAGGGTTTCGCTGCCGCCATAAAGAACGCAGGGGATCATCCCTTCCCTCCTGAGCTGCGCAGCCTGCTTGCCGCCAAAATCCTTTCTCTCCTTTGCTTCCAATGTAAGTGATTTCATTTTAATATAAACTTTTAATATGGATTTATAAACAATGATGTGATTGACTTGTGCTCATGGGTGCGCCTGATAGCAGTGGCGAAAATCTCCTCCACCGAAAGCACTTTTATTTTATCTGTCGGCTTTTCGCTCTTAATGGGGATGGTGTCGCTCACCACTACTTCCGCAAGCTTTGAATTCTGAATTCTTTCATAGGCATTTCCCGACAAAACCGGATGAGTGCAGAATGCCCTTACGCTCTCAGCGCCCTCTTCCAGCAGAATGCTCGCTGCGTTGCAGATGGTTCCGGCTGTGTCCATGATGTCATCCACAAGAATTACATTCTTTCCTTTCACATCGCCAATCACCGTCATCTGCGCGATTTCGTTGGCGCGGACACGGTATTTGTCGCAAATCACGAGGTCAGCATTAAAGTGCTGCGCATAAGCGCGCGCTCTCGCGGTGCTGCCCACATCCGGTGATGCGAAAGTGATGTTGCTCAATCCGAGCTGCTCGATGCAGGGGATAAAAATGGCGGAACTGTTCAAATGGTCAACGGGGATGTCAAAAAAACCCTGAATCTGTCCGGCATGCAGGTCCATCGTCATCACGCGGTTTGCTCCTGCTGCTGTGATCAGGTTGGCTGCAAGCTTCGCTCCGATTGAAACGCGCGGACGGTCTTTCCTGTCTTGACGTGCTAATCCGAAATATGGAATCACCGCAACAATATATTCAGCAGATGCCCGCTTTGCTGCGTCAATAATCATCAGCAACTCCATCAGGTTGTCGAATGGAGCAAAGGTTGACTGGATGATGAAGCAGAAAGAGCCTCTCACATTTTCTGTAATCACCGGCTGGAATTCGCCATCGCTGAACCGCTGGATGGTGAGGTTTCCGAGCGGCTGCCCATAGCACGTGGCTATTTTTTTTGAAAGATAGCGGGACGCGCTCCCTGAGAATATTTTGACGACCGGATCCATGTTTGGGGCTATCGCATAAAAGAGGACGGCAAAGTTAATGGATTCATCCCGCAGCTACAATAGCTTTTCAATTTTTATACTCATGGGCAGTTCTAAAAATTGCTCTTTTTATCGCCTCACCCTTTCTCTCTCCAGAAGG
>CAZCXH010000307.1:0-2544 GCA_964502525.1 uncultured Chitinophagaceae bacterium | reverse complement strand
CCCGGGAAGGACTTTTTGAAGAAGTTTCCGAAGGAAAATTATCTTTGCACTCTTGCCGCAAGGCAGGCAACTTAACACTGAACTACACTTGGCACTTATTAAATCTATTTCAGGAATCAGGGGAACCATCGGAGGGAAACCCGGGGACGGACTTTCACCATTGGATATTGTGAAGTTCACGGCAGCTTTCGGAACCTGGCTTATACAGAAATCGCCGAAGGCAAAAAAACTCAACATCATCATCGGGCGGGATGCACGTATCAGCGGTGAAATGGTTCAGAATCTCGTGGCAGGTACCTTGAAAGGACTTGGCATTGATGTGGTTTACCTTGGGCTTTCCACCACGCCTACAGTGGAAATGAGCGTGGTCGAACACAAGGCCGACGGCGGAATCATTATCACTGCCAGCCACAATCCAAAACAATGGAATGCGCTCAAACTGCTTAATGCCCGGGGTGAGTTTATCTCGGCGACAGACGGAGAAGAAGTACTGAAGATTGCAGAGAAGGAAGCTTTTGATTTTGCCGAAGTCACCAGGCTCGGAAAATATATTTCAGATCCGAATGCCATTCAGAAACACATCGATAAAATACTGGCATTGCCACTCGTAGACGCGAAAGCAATTAAAGCGAGGAATTTTCGTATCGCCATTGACTGCGTGAATTCTACCGGAGGTATTGCAGTGCCGATTTTGTTGAAAGCGTTGGGAGTGGAAACGGTCTACGAATTGTATTGCGAACCCAACGGACAATTTCCGCACAACCCCGAGCCGCTCCCGGAACACCTTGGCGATATCAGCAAAGAGGTTAAAAAAAGAAATGCACACCTCGGCATTGTCGTTGACCCTGACGTGGACCGGCTGGCGCTGGTGTGCGAGGACGGGGAAATGTTCGGTGAAGAATATACGCTTGTCGCCGTTGCAGACTATGTACTCAAAAACCTTCACTCAGGGAAGTCGGACAAAAAAGGGAATACGGTATCCAACCTGTCATCTACACGCGCCCTGCGCGATGTAACGGAGAAAGCCGGCGGAAAATATTTCGCGTCTGCCGTGGGCGAGGTAAATGTAGTGGAAGCGATGAAAGCGAACCATGCAGCGATCGGTGGTGAAGGCAATGGCGGGATCATTTACCCGGATCTTCATTATGGCCGGGATGCCCTTGTCGGAATTGCGCTGTTTTTGTCCCACCTTGCCAGGTTCGGAAAATCAGCTTCCATGCTGCGGGCCACCTACCCGAACTACCACATTTCAAAGAATAAAATCGAACTGACGCCCGAAATAGATGTCGATGTTGTGCTTGCCGGCATCATGGCAAAATACAGGAAACAGCCTGTCAATACGATCGATGGCGTCAAGATTGAATTCGATAAAGAGTGGGTTCACCTCCGTAAAAGCAACACAGAGCCGATTATTCGCATCTATTCAGAAAGCCAGTCTCAAACCACAGCGAAAAATCTGGCAGAGAAAATAATTTCTGATATCAAAGATCTCATCGCCGAGACGTTAACCAAATAAAAATGAGAGTATACCTCGACAACGCAGCAACCACGCCGATTGATCCGGAAGTCGTTAAAGCAATGCTTCCTGTACTGGAAAAAGGTTTTGGCAATCCAAGCTCAATACATTCTTTCGGTCGTGAAACCCGAGCCATCATTGAACAGGCAAGGAAATCGGTGGCCAGGCTGATCAATACTTCTCCATCCGAAATATTCTTTACGAGTGGCGGCACCGAAGCCAACAATACTGCCATCAGTTGCAGCATCCGCGACCTTGGCATTAAGCACGCCATCACATCGCCGATCGAACACCATGCTGTGCTGCATACCCTCGAGGCGCAGGCAAAGGCCGGGACCATCAGGCTCAGCCTGGTGGAAGTGGATGAAAAGGGCAGGATCAAACTTGACCATCTCGAGAAATTACTGGCTGCCAACGACCGATCTTTTGTTTCCCTCATGCATGCCAACAACGAATTGGGCAACTTACTCCCTTTGAAAGAAGTAGGGGAGTTGTGCGCAAAGTACAACGCCGTCTTTCACAGCGATACCGTGCAAACCATGGGGCATTATCCGTTCAATCTCCAGGAACTGAATGTGCATTTTATTACCTGTGCTGCTCACAAGTTTCATGGGCCCAAAGGCGTCGGTTTCCTCTATATCAACAGTAAGGTCAAGATTCATCCTTTCATCTACGGCGGTGCGCAGGAACGCAACATGCGCGGCGGAACTGAAAATGTATATGGTATTGTCGGGCTTGCCAAAGCGCTTGAACTGTGCTATGAACACCTTGAAGAACACCGTAAACACATACAGGGCCTCAAAGACCACATGGCAGCCCGTCTCCGTGAAGCGATTCCGGGAGTTGAGTTCAACGGTGATACCCTCGGAAATGCGCTCTACACTGTATTGAACGTCTCTTTTCCGCCTACTGATATGGCAGAAATGCTTTTGATGAACCTGGACATCAACGGGGTTGCCGCAAGCGGGGGAAGCGCGTGCAGCAGCGGAAGCGATGTCGGATCGCATATATTGACTGCGCTGAAGGTG
>CAZCXH010000306.1:0-2575 GCA_964502525.1 uncultured Chitinophagaceae bacterium | reverse complement strand
GTTAAAGGTTTTAGACCTGAAATTTAACCCTCCGCGACAATTTGGTATGCACCCATAGAAGTCCATCCAACTTCAATTACTGTATTCTCTGGAAGCCAAAAAGGGTGAGAAGATAAATTATCACCTGACGTTGTTGAGACATATTTGGTAAGACTTAAACCTTTGCCATTTACAGTTAAAAAACAATCACTGAGAGCTTCCCAGCTTTTTATCTCCCAAACTTTACCTGCGGGAACAGTATGAGTGATTGGTCCAGTTACGTCACCATCAATCAATATCACCTGGCTGAACTGAAGGTTTTGCGAGCGGGCGCTCAGGAAAAACAGGGTTGCAACAATTACTGCGATTACTTTTTTCATGGCTGTTCGATTTATGACTAATGTGAAAGAAACAATAGCGTCTTGGCATTGGAGCCTTTCTCCGCCACTTTCTCGGCTTCTTTGGCGTGAAGGGCGTAAGGCACCGAAATCAATTGCGAGGCGCCCATATACTGGTAATTGCCGCCTCCGTTTGCATCCAACTCCGTCTTGAGAAAATGGGCGTCATCGCCCCACTGTATGCCTGAGAAAGTTCCTGACACCGCGCCTCCCTTGCCAACCACTGCCGTGAAAAGCCCGTACTGGTTCGTTGTAAGGGAATGGGTTTCGGAATACACCGAAGAACCGTTAACGCTTCCGGTCAGAATGCTGAATTTGATGCTCACCGCTTGGCTTGCCAGTATCGCCCCCGTGCTGTCACGGGCTACAGCCTGGTAATTGAAGCCTTCCGGTGTCTGCGCTGAAAGCAAACAGCAGCTTAAAACGAGGATGGAAAGAGCAATGCTTTTCATTTGGATGGAGGTTTAGCTCACGCTAATTTATGGAGATTTCCCGGAATCCGGCTTTGGCGTCCGATCCGCTTGAGCAAACGGTGAAGAAGAAATCAAAAGGCTTCATTGACTAACTTTGAGGAAAGCATGACTCAATGGACAAAAGCATCACTGTAAGAAATCTGGATAACACTTTGTTTCAGAAACTGAAATCCGAAGCGAAGCGGCAAGGAAAGGATTTGAATACTTTGCTGATTCATCTGCTTGAGAAATATTTTGGAGTGGAGAAAAAGAACGCAAAAGGGAATGGAAAGAATGACTTGCAGCGTCTTGCCGGAACATGGAGCGAGAAAGAATACAAGAAGTTTATGGAGAATACAGCCGCTTTCAACGAGATTGACGAGCAGCTATGGAAATAGGTCCGGTCATCATTGATACCAATGCTTACGCAGCTTTCAAGAAAGGAGTGCAGAAAGCAATGGAGGTGGTTGCAAATTCCGATGCCTTGTATGTCAGTTCAATTGTTGTCGGAGAGCTGCTTTCGGGTTTTGCCTTGGGCAGCAAGGAAAAACGAAACCGAAGTGAATTAGCTGAATTTCTGAGTTCCGGTAAAGTTGTGCAGGTGAATGTTGACAACACTACCGCGGAACATTTCGCTCAGATTTTTAAAGAACTTAAACAAAAGGGTAAGCCTATTCCAACAAATGATATATGGATTGCCGCCACGGCAAAGCAATACAAATTGAAAGTGTTTTCTTACGATACGCATTTCAGGGGTATTGATAATCTCGTTGTTATTTCCTGACGCTGGTTTGCCAAAAGATTAAGTACAGACCTTTCAGGTCACGCGCTGCTAAAGACACAGATGAAGAAACGAGGTCATCCGCGCCAAATCACTCCAGCAGAAAAAACGCTTCGGTCAGGATGACCACGTCCTTGATTTCAATTCTTATCCTTCGCTCTGTGGTATTTCCGTTTCTTGTTCCTTGAGGTTATGCTTCAACCCTGCCGGTGAAATCGTCAGGAAACATGCAACTGGACCGGTGAAATCCCAGAACAGCGCAAGCATGATGCGGGCACCGCTGCTGCCCCCCAAAACAAAAACTGCCGGAGTTTCCCCCGGCAGTTTTCTTTTATTGAAAGCCAACTCCGCTTATTCCTTCACGATCTTACCGACAAACGAACCTTCCATGCCGTCTTTGGTTTCCATCGTCAGCTCGTAGAAGTAAACTCCCGAAACCGCATCGCTGGCATTCCATGAAATGTTATGCTCTCCCTGCATCTGCATTCCATCGGCAAGCGTTTCTATCTGCTGTCCGAGGAAGTTGAAGATCTTCAGCGCCACTTTTGCATCCGATTTCAGCGAGTAGCTGATTTGCATCTCCGTGCTGAACGGATTGGGGTATGCGCTCACTTGGCTCACCAGCGTATTCGGATCGCTGATGGAAGTCGGCACCGTCACTTTGAAGCTGCTCGCTGCGCTGCTGGTCTGGTCATCGCCATCGCTGGCAGTAACGAACCAGGTGTAGTCAGCGTTCAACAGGAACATTGCAGGTTCGATCATCATCGAGGTCGCGCTCATCGCGGTGATGGTCGTATCAAGGTTAAGTCCGCTGATCGTTATCGCATAGGATACTGCGTCACCATCTCCATCCGTTGACGCTTCCCAGATGAAATCAATCGCTGACTGTGCCGAAACGATACTTCCGTTCGCGGGGCTGATCAGGGTGAACGCAGACGGAATATCTTCCACCGACTGCACTTCCA
>CAZCXH010000305.1:0-2580 GCA_964502525.1 uncultured Chitinophagaceae bacterium | reverse complement strand
TACCGAAACAACTCAGGTTTTCGAACAATTGAACTGAGGAATGTTCGGTATTAACCAAGAAGAGTACGCCTCTTTCCTTCGGAAATTCGACTACTCCCGGTATACTTTGGCTAAAGCCCAAAAGGCGAGTCTTCCTTTTTTAACCGTCCGCTTCAGCGGATGGCAATGAAAACTATCAAAATAAGGTTGGTTTTTAATCCATCATCCATAACTCACGTTATTTAGACATTGAAAGTAGCCCATTGAGCGTAAGCTGTCATGCTGAGTTCATCGAAGCATGGTGCGGCATACGCCACCCTTCGATAAACTCAGGGTGACTGCCCAACAGACCAATTTTGCAGGGGTGACCTTTTTGTCAATTTGCTTGATCCCAACCCATGATTATGAGTTAAATATTTCTGGAATTTCAGGCTGGTTTTTTGATGAAATTATTTTTGAAAGTGTTGCATAGCCCGTTTAAAAAAACAGATTGGAAAAACCAATCTTATTGTAAAGAGAAAAAATTTCAAGCGGATTTTCAAAGCGGAAGCGGCATGCGTGTTTCGCCAATTGATTTCTGAGATGGCTTGCAGCAATTATTGATATAAGGGCAGTTCTAAAAATTCTACCACTTACCCCTCTCCTTCTGGAGAGGGGAGGGATGAGGCGATAAAAAAAGCAATTTTTAGAACTGCCCATAAAGGATTGCCTTCCGATCATGGAACCCGAAGCCGTATCTCAGCAGCAAGATGAATCCTTCTAAAAAACGTTTCTCAAAACGCCTGCAAAGTTATCAAGGTAGCTTTTGTCTCCACCTAAAGGCAGATGATTTTCTCCCATTTCCCGAGGGAGACATTTCAATGTTTCAATACACAAACGTATATTGAGACGAACTGCCGCCCGACAAAGTACCGGTGTACTCTTCCTCGATGGAGGAATTTTTCATGCGCCTGAGCGTAAACTTGCTTGATGCGTTGGCGCCACCGCTGCATGTTTCATAATACTGAATACTGAACCCAAAACGTATATGTCCCGCGTGGTGCCGTACCCTCCTGCCAGTAAATGTTTTCATTCGGGAAATTCGACCTTGGTATAGTTTCAATGAACATCGAAAACAGGAACAGACCACCTCCCCCCTATCTCAGCAGCGAGATGAATCCCTCTTTCCTCTTCACCTCTCCCTCTATCCAAGTCTCAACAACCACCATGTAGGCATATGAATCTATTGGCTGCTCTTTGCCGAGGTAGGTTCCATCCCAGCCGATATGTTTCCATGCATAGTCAGTGAGGTCTTTCGCTTCGAACATCATTTGCCCCCACCGGTTATATATCTGGAAACTCAACACCGTTTTGATACCCCATCCTCGCACAAATACGGTGTCATTGTTTGTGTCACCATTGGGCGTGAATGCCGTAGGAACGTCAACCCTTGTTTCCGGAAGCACCTCAATGATGAAAGTTGAACGCTCCTTGAAGCATTTGAGGGAGTCTTCAACGTCAACGTAGTAAGTGATGGTGGAGTCCGGCTGAGCCACGGGCTTGGGGCATATGGTGCAACTGAGATGCTCTTCAGGCGTCCATGTGAAAACATATCCGGAATCATTCGCAAACGGGTGCTCGTTAAGCGCTACGGTATCTCCGATGATGATGAGGGTATCCCATGTAATCGCAGGCGGCCGATTGTAAACCGTGATGGTGATGGTCGTGTCATCCGTGCAGCCGTTGATGTCTGTTATAAACAAAGTATAATCCGTTGTTTGCGAAGGAGAGGCTGTCGGGTTGGCAATAGTGTCATTGCTCAGGTCGGTATCAGGCACCCATGAATAACTGACGCCTCCCGACCCGTTGAGTTGCAAAACCGAATCCTCGCAGATCGCTGCGTTCTGCGCCACCGCAACGGGGTTGATATTGATGATCATCGGCTTGATGATGGTGTCGGTGCATCCGAGAGCGTCATTCCTCACGGTCATCCTCACGTTGTAAACTCCAGGTGCAGCGTAAATATGCGGTGGAGGGTTGCTGTTGCTGAAGGCAGTTCCATCGCCTAGATCCCATGTATAGGAATCAGCGCCCTGCGAAAGGTTGGTGAAATTGTCAGGAGTGCCGAGGCAATGCGAGGTGTCAATATGATCGGTTTCGTTATTGCGGTTGAAATCGGCAATAACCTGATAAATGTTAACGGGATATTCAATCGGGACAGGGCATGAAAAATTTTCCGAATACACAATCAGCCGGGCGATGGTGCTGCCACCGGGCGGATGATAATCATAGGCATGTGTTACGGGCGAAACATCAGATGTGTCCGTTCCATCGCCAAAATCCCAAATGTAACTGTAAACGTCAAACGTATCTTTGATGGTAAAAGTAATGTCATCGCCCTTGCAGATCTGGCTGGCGCTCATGTTAAAATCACCCTGCGGCCCCCTCACGATGAAATCGCGGTGAGTGGTGTCAGCGCATCCTGCCGCCTGCGTTGCCACGATAAGTGTTACTGTGTAAGTGCCCGGTTGATCGTACAACTTTCCAACCGTGTCGTTATTGATGGTGGGGTTGCCATCGCCCAAATCCCAGAAATAATTGAGCGGTGAAGAAGGATTGATG
>CAZCXH010000304.1:0-2603 GCA_964502525.1 uncultured Chitinophagaceae bacterium | reverse complement strand
AAATCAAGGGGTCAGTCTGAATTTTGGGCGCGAAAGTGTCAAAGTCGAGAAAAATTCTACCACTTTCTCCCTCTCCTTCTGGCTCCTTCTGGAGAGGGAAGGGGTGAGGCGATAAAAAGAACAATTTTCAGAACTGCCCAAAACTGTAAAAAGTCCTCAAAACTCCCGGAGTTCATCCCAAACCCTGCTCATTGGCAGCCCCATTACGTTAAAGTAGCAGCCTTCGATCTTACTGATGCCGATTAATCCTATCCATTCCTGGATGGCATAGGCGCCTGCCTTGTCGAAGGGTTTGAAATTATCAACGTAATAGATGATCTGCTCATCAGTAAGCGCATTGAAGTAAACTTTAGTAAGAACGGAAAATGTTTTCTGCTTTTCCTGTAAAACAAGGCATACTCCGGAAATCACCTCATGCCATTTACCAGACAAGGCTTTTAAAATTCTGATTGCATCATTTCTGTCAATGGGTTTGCCGTAAATCATCCCTTCCTGCAGCACAATGGTATCAGCAGCGAGAATGACCTCTTCATTCTCCGCCAGATGCTTTACTGCTTTCATCTTTTCGATTGCAAGATGCTCCGGAAATTGTTCCGGAGTCATGCCACCGTTGTACGTTTCATCAATATCCGCAGCCGCTGTCCGGAACTCCAGTCCGGCAAGCCTGAGCAACCCGCTCCTGCGCGGAGATTGAGAGGCTAAGAGCAATTTTTTGTTAAACATAATGAAACACCGCCATTGACAATATCCCCAGCAACATTACAATTTTCATCCATTCGCTGAGCTTTGAAAAATCTTCCTTCGAAGTTGCCGGAACAAGGCTGAAAATAAAAGCTGCCATTGGCAGTTGCACAGCAATAAGGATATAGGAGATTTTAAGAAACTGGTTTTCCCCGAAGAATCGCACCTGCACAACAACCAGCAACGCTATCAGTAAAATGCACAATATGGCCACCATCCACTTCGCGCCATTCAATCCCAACACCACCGGCACCGTTTTGCAATCAAATTGACTGTCGCCTTCGACATCTTCCACATCCTTGATGATTTCCCGGATAACAGTAGTCATTAAAGCAAACAATGCATAGGCAAGCACCGATGGTATCATCATTTCATCATAAGCCGCCCTCAGGATCAATTCATCGGGATTGCCAAACAGCCATGTCTCGAAAAACAGCGTGACAAGAATGGCGAGCGAAGTAACCAATCCGACTGCGATATTTCCAAGAAGGAAAATTTTCTTGAATGTTTTGGCATAAAACCAAAGCGCCCCGGCAGCAACCACCAGGATAAAGCCCAGCTTGATATTTCCGGCAAGCCATGCCGCGATAAATCCAAGAACTACCCCGCTGGCATTGAACGCCAGATGAAGCCGGAAAGCTTCCATTCTTCCGAACACGCGCCCTATCATCATTTTATCAGGTCTGTTGATCCTGTCAATATCAATATCAAAATAGTCATTGATAATATACCCGGCAGCGGCTATGCACAAAGTAGCAAGCGCCAAAATGGAAAATTCAATGTCGGACAATGAATGGTAGAGCGCAAACTTGTAATTGAAGAAAAAAGGCTTGATGAGAAAATACCTGACAAAAAATTGCGTCAGCGCAATGATGACAAGGTTCTTTGCCCTGATAAGTTTCAGCAAGGCGACAATCTTTTCAGAAAGCATTAACGGAAAAATAATTTATAAGCCTCGGCACCATTGTACAACTGCTATTTTTTATATAGGTCAATAAGGCTTTCGGTCATCACAAGATAAATCTCGCGGAAACCCGGGAAGTCGGCTAGCAAATGCAGATGCTCCTCCACGGTTTTCATGTCGCCTCTTTTTGCAGGGCCTGTCTGCGCGTCAAACGGCTGATGAGCCTCAATCTTCCTGACTGTTTCTTTTATCAGGGGCATCAGCATGTCAAAGTTCATGTTCCCCCGCTTCAGCAATTGTGTTGATATATGAAAAAGATGATTGGAGAAATTATTGGCGAACACTGCTGCCACATGCAATGTTTTTCTCTTATTCAAATCGGCATGCAGCACCTTGTCGCTGATTCCGGCAGCCAAATGGTAAATCTCATCTCCTGCGCTATCATTGGAGGCTTCTATGAAAATCGGGATCTCCCGGAAATTCAAGTCGCGCCCCTTCGTCATGGTCTGCAGCGGATAGAAGACTCCGTGGCGGTCTGAAACAGGCTCAAGCACTTCCATCGGAAGCATGGCGCAGGTGTGAACCACCAACGCATCCGGCAGGTAAAGCCGCTCGGCCAACTCCTCCACCGCGTCATCATTCACCGCAATCACATAGAGCGATCCTTCTTTGTTCAGCCCGTCAATGTCATCGGTGAATGAGGCCTGTGACTCCTGCGCGAGAAATTCAGCCGGAGCTTCTGTTTTGCTGAGCACCTGCAGTATGCGGTGGCCCGCCATCCGGAATTGCCGGGAAAGATGCCAGGCGACATTGCCTGCACCGATTATCACTATGTCATGTTTGCGCACTTAAAATGTTTAAAGTCCCATGTCTAAAGTTGGTTCTAAAGTAATTAGCAAAAACTGTGGTAGCCTGAAATACGTTGACCGATTTTGGAGTTGAAAATCAACTCAAAAAT
>CAZCXH010000303.1:0-2610 GCA_964502525.1 uncultured Chitinophagaceae bacterium | reverse complement strand
GCGTTGGTGGGCTTTTGAAACCGAAAACTGTCTGCCAGCACCAATGTTTATTAATTGCTTAAATGTTTTTATTCGCACTGTCCGCCCACTAACGCAAAACCCGTGTTATGTGCCGTTTTTCTTTATTATCCTTTTGTTGCAATTATTGTGGTCATTCTATTTATAACTCCGTTAATATTTATAGTCATTCCAGAAATTTTCAAGAATTGTAATATTTCACTTGTCAACAGTCTAACCTTTTTATAACTACTAATTTTTTGTTTCCATCCCTTAATTGTTTTCTCATGTAAAAGGTCTGTTACATTTACAAATTCGTCTTCATAATCAAGAATCTGGAGTTTCCTCAAAACTTCTGCGTTAAGTAATTCAAGTACGCAACCAGCATAGGTTTCATTGATTTAAGAAGTGACAGGCGTGGTTTTTTCCACCATCAAAAATAGTTTCCTCAAAAAAGAGGCGTCCAATCGGTAGAATTGAGGTCTGACAAACACTTCAATACACCTATGGACGCAAACTCTTTACTGGCTGCACGTTTCAAAGCCCAAAGTAACAAATTCTCAGGAATCATTTCCAAGGGGATGCCCAAAGCCAAGCGCAATCTTATCCGGGAGATGATTTACGGTATTCAGGCATCTAAGGATGTGAAACTGTCCAATATCAGCCGGGCGTTGCAGGAGGATATTCCATTGAGCAAAACCGAAGACCGCCTGAGCCGTAACCTGGACGATAGGGATTTTACCCAACCGGTCAACGAGCAATTAATGCGGCTGGGCAAAGAGAAAATTGATGAGAGTATGGTCATTGCCATTGACCCCGGTGACATTTGCAAGCCCTATGCAAAAGACATGGAGCATCTGTGCAACATTTATGACGGCAGCGAACACCGGCAGGCAAGCGGCTACCATTTGTGCCAGGTAACGGCTGCCAATTTGCAGCACAACAGAATTGTTCCGCTTTATTGCGAAGCCTATTCCAGTGAAGAACAAGGATATGAGGGCGCTACGGAAAAGCTGAAAAGCATCATCACCACGGTGAAAAATCATACCGGTACTCAGGGCACCTGGGCCATTGACCGGCAAGGTGACAATGCGGAAATCATCCGCCATTTTGTGAAGGAAGAATTACAATTCGTCACGCGCCTGAAAATGAACCGCTACCTGCATATCAAGGGCAACACCGCAGCACAAGTGCAAGCCTGCAACATCCTGCGTCATGTCAGGCTGCCTCACACCGCTCACATCGCCACCATCACCGATGGAAAAGAGCAATTCCTGAAACTGAAATTCGGAGCGGTCACAATTGCCTTGCCCGATGCGCCACAGCAGTGGTTCACCCTGCTGGTGGTCGAAGGCTTTGGCAGAGAACCGATGCTGCTGCTGTCCAGCCTCAAAGTCCCCTTCAGCAACAGCAAGCAACTGTATCGCATTGTGGAGATTTATCTTACCCGCTGGAAGTGCGATGAATGTTACCGCTATATCAAACAATCTTACAACCTCGAAGACATCCGTGTGCGCAGCTACATCGCTATCCGCAATGTCTCGGTGCTCCTGCACGCCATCGCTTACTTCACCAGCATCTTCCTTGGTGTTTCGCTGAAACTCAAGGTGATGGTGCAGAAAATATTCATACTCTCCAAACGCTTTTTCGGTGTGCCTACCTTCTTCAATTATGCTATGGCTGATGGAATCTTCGAACTGCTTAAGAAAACAAAAACTGGAATCCTCATTCAATTCAAAGGCAAATCAAGTCCCCCTCATCAGAATTTTCAACTGGATTTATTCCCGACTTGAAAAGTGAGGAAACTCCAGTTATCAACATTATTCAGGGATAAAATCCCTGAATAACTCTGCCAACTGTTCCCAATTTCTCTATTTTTGCACGCTGGCGCCAACGGAGAGATTGGAAAAAGGCAGCGAATGACGGCAGCGCAAAACTGCTGCACTGACACACCGTTTAAAACGGTTCTTAAAAAAATTCAGGATTCACGAACTTGCGGCTCTGTTTCTGAATTTCAACGCGCTTTTTATCCGCACCTTAAAAAATTTTCCCATAGAGGCATTGGCAGTCTTTACGCTCGTGGCGGGCGTGGTTGTCTGCTATTTTTCGCCCTGGCTTACGCATCTTAACGACACGCTTTTTTCTTCCAGCGGTGACGGCTTCAAAAATTTCTATATGCTCGCTTATTATGTAAAATATGACAAAGGCTGGTGGTTTACGGGCATGCTGCATCCCTATGGCGAGCACGTGATTTTTACCGACAACCAGCCGCTGGTCGCTTTTGCGCTCAATCTGCTCCGGCATCATTGCTGCGATGTGAGCGGCTGCCTGGTCGGAATCGTGAATGCGCTGTTGTTTTTAAACCTCTTTGCATGCGCATTCTTTATTTATAAAACGCTGCGGCTGTTGCGGCTGCCGGGCATGTACTCAGCGCTGTGTGCCGCGCTGATTACGTGCGTTTCGCCCACCATGTTCCGCATGGCGGGGCATTTCAGCCTTTCTTACAGCGCCATTCTTGCGGCTGCCATTTACCTGCTTGTGCTGAGTGATGCGGCAGCATCGGGAAAAAAAATCCGCACCATCTTGCCATGCACCGCCGGATTCCACCCCAGG
>CAZCXH010000302.1:0-2631 GCA_964502525.1 uncultured Chitinophagaceae bacterium | reverse complement strand
GGCCCCACGCTGCCGAAGCCGTTGCTCGTTCCCAATGCCGAGACGTACTTTCATCGCACGGAAACCGGCTACAATCTGATTTGCCGTTACCCGCTCACCAGTCTCAAAGAGATCATCGCGCAGCCGGGATATAAAACCGGCTTTGATATCGGGATCAGCGACAACGACGGCACGACCTATCGCAAGAACCAGCACCTCTGGGCAGGGTTCAATCAAAATCAATCGTGGTGGGATATGGGGACAATTGCGGCGTTGATTTTTGGAGGAAAATGATAATCGGGCACTTCATGAGCATCAGCGTTTGGGAAGTGCAGTGGATTTAACGCAAGGTTAGCCGTGTTAGTTTGCCCTTCGCCACGAGCTTTATGATGCGCAACTTATCCCGTTTATTTTTTGACAATTTTCATAAGCTCACTTTCATATTTTTGTTCCCCGAGTTTATAGATGAACGTTCCAACTTGCTCTGCTTCACGCGTACAAGACGGACTGATATGAACGCGAGTTTCAATTTAAGCACGGCACTTATTTCTTCGCACCGAAACCAGGAATTTCTGCTTTAAAGCTTTGTATCTCACCCTCTAACACTGAAATTAGATCATTGATTTGCTCTAATAATTTCCCAGAAGCCTCTTTTTGAGCATCATATAAATCACCAATTCCATGATACTCCAGTTCCTTCACGTTTTTTGGGAATTGTCGTTTTGAAGCTTTGCTATCTCTGATAATTTGAATAGCAGTTTGATATTCTCTTTCTGCAGCCTCATAGTTATCATTATGTAAAAGGGCAATAGCTAAATTACAATGGATCCAAATTGCGTCGCTATTATTTTCCAGTGCCTTTAGATAAGCTTCAATCGACTTTGAATAATCTTTCATATCCGTGTAATAATACCATCCTATTCCGGCCCATGCAGCATAGTATTGCGGATCAATTTGAACAGCCTGCTGGAATTTCTCGAATGCTTCATTACCGTGTCTCCAATCAGTTAAGCTAAAGCCCCAATTATGATATGCGTCTGCGTATTCCGGGTGAATTTGGATAGCTTTTTGAAATTTTTTGTTTGCTTCTTCATATTGACCTAAGTGAATCAAAGTCAACCCCCACTTATTGTATGCCACGGCATTTTCTGGCTGAATTTGTACTACCTTTTGAAATTTCTTAATTGCCTCTTCATAATGCCCTAAATCATCCAAAGACAACCCCCAATTAATATATGTGTCTACATATTCTGGGTTAATTTGAATAGCCCTATGGAATTTTTCATATGCATCTTCATCTTTTCCCACCTTAGAAAGAGCCCAACCCCAATTATTATACGCCTCGGCATAATTAGGCTGAATTCGAGTAGCCATCTCGAATTTTTCCAACGCCTCTTCAAATCGCCCTACATTTGACAAACTAATGCCCCAATTGTTATGGGCATATACATACTCTGGCTGCAATTGTGTCGCTTTTTGATATTTCTCAATCGCTTCCTCATATCGATTCAAATTATTCAAACAATAACCACAATAGGCATATGCCAAAACAAATTCTGGATGATTTTGGATGGCTTTTTCAAATTTGATAATCGCTTCATCATATCGTTTTAATTTGCTTAGACTGCTTCCCCAATTATAATGAGCTTGAGCATAGCTTGGTAGAATTTGTACTGCTTTTTGAAATTTCTCAATTGCTTCTTCGTGGCGCATCAAGTCTTGTAAATTTTCACCCCAATAGTTATAAGCAACAGCATATTCTGGGTGTATTAGTAATATGAATGACCAGTTAAAATTCAATGATCAGCAGAATCAAAGCTGTCAGCATTTTGAGATGGATGTGCAGAAATAAACCGGTAATGCTACGTACTTTCGATGCTTGTTGAATTCGGGTCTGCCTGTCAATCCATCCGAAGAGTGTATCAACGGGTTGTCGAATCGAAGAATGAATGGCGTTTTCTGCTTGCTGAAATAAAGTAAGTTGTTCTTGACCTTTTTGTTTTTTGTGGCCCATTTTGAGAACGAGGCCTTTGTTCTCGTAAAGCTCATGCTCAAAGTCGGCATCGGGATAAGCGAGGTCGGCATAAACGTCGATGAATTCTAAATCCGAGGCCGGTAAAGTTTCTTTGGCAATGTCAAGATCATGCCGCGAAGCGGTCGCGACGCAATACTCTGCGGGAAAAGGTAACTGATGACTTCGCCCTTGCGCAAGGATTTGAAGTTTGGCGCCAACGTAATATTTCTTTTTGGCTGGGCAGTAACCTTTAGAAACAAAAGGCTTTGCCGCTTTGGCCCGGTGCGAATGTTGCGGTTGACAAACTTCAATCGGTTCGGTATCAATCATGGCAAAAGGTTGATCGGCTTGACCATACTTGGCCTGTAAAGCGGAAAAAATATAAGTCAGGGCTTCATGATATTTGTTGAGTTTGCGGTTATAGACTTCGTAACCTGGCAGTTTAAACCATTCGCGATAATGATGTTTCAGATAAAAATACCCGGCTTTGCGATCAAGACATTTCATCAGTTCGGCGAAGAGCGCACAAGTAAACAACTCCGCATCTGTAAAATGAGGTCGCGCATTGTTTGACAGGCGTTCGGTGTAAAGAGGCAGTTCGGTCTGGGCAAACAATTGGTCAATTTCAACATAAAGCC
>CAZCXH010000301.1:0-2660 GCA_964502525.1 uncultured Chitinophagaceae bacterium | reverse complement strand
AAGGTCGCCCTTACAGGGCTTTCAGAGTTCCGTCAGGAACGATCTTTTGGTAGAAAGTTAACTTCGGATATCGTGCAAAGCCCCATCGGGGCGACCTTTTAAGAAGAAAGAAAATCCTTATCCCGAACTTACGTTATCAGCCAATCTGCGCTATCAGCATTCCATTTCTTATTCGGATTAAGATATTTTGTGAATTTAAACAGCTTCTTAAACGTCCACGCTTATGATAACAAAAAAGACAACGTGCAAAAGGTAAACAAATAAATTGCCCTTTTGCCAATTTGCCTATTGCCTTTTGGTCGAATGAGATAAGTTTAAATTCCAAATGGTGTTATATTCTCACAAAATTCTTTTGGAAGTACTTTTTAACAGTTTCCCATTTCACTCGTTTCAGCATTCTCAATTCCGGTTCATTATCCGCATCATCAAAAAAAGTGACAGCCTTTTGCAGAATAAATGGATTATACTCTCCGAATTTTTTTTGATAAAGTTCAATGCATCTTTCAGGCGTTAGTTTTTTTTCATGGATGATGAAATGATGAAATAGAGGTCGGTAAAGTCCTTGCGGCTGCCTCTGCCGATAATGGCGTTGATTTTCATGCAAAGGATATCTTCCAATGAGGCGATAAAAATCGAATCCGCCTCTTGCAGCGAGCGGAGCAATTTATGCCCGTAATGAAAAAACGACATCTTCACGCCTTCAATCTCCACGTGTGCCGTGTCACGGCTCAGGTAGGATGTTTTTGCAGGAGGGAGGTATTCTCCACAGCTGGTTAGATCAACAGCAAGAGTCGTGAAAAAATCCAGGTCGTAGGATTCACGGTGATGCAGATAATAATATACTGCCGTTCCGCCTGCAAGATAAAAATCGGCATCATCAAGCACAGGCAGCACTTTGCCAATCGCTTTTTTATGCTGCGGCAGCAACTTCATAATATAGCGACCAGAAATTGAATGAGCGGGGTGAAAGCAGCTTTGCTCCCTTTTCCTTAACCATCGCCCGGATTTTTTCATCGCCAACGTGTTTTGCAAAGACTGCAAACTGTGCAGGATTGCCCAATTCCAATACCCGCGCGATAACAAATGAACTGCTAAGATGTGCGGACACGGATGCCCATTTGTACTCCCAAAAAAGGGGCTTTAGGACATTGATGGAATTATTCATATCCGTTCGATAAAATTAACTTATCCCGAAACAAGTGTAAAAAACGAGTTCTGATCGGTCCGAAGGACTCCGGACTCCTTCGGAGGATATACCATCGGGTACTATGCTGTGCTCTACCCTGAAAATAAAACCACCAACCACGAACGACAAACCACAAACGTTTTCCCATGTGGAAATCCTGTTGAAAAAATTTTGATGTCAATTTGTGGTAAAAAGTGGTAAATTGTGGAACTATTTTTCTACCTTAGCACCCGATTTCGCAAATCACATGGCTGGCTTCCTCGGAGAATACCCTGTAACGCTTGATGGCAAAGGGCGGTTGAAAATTCCCACCGCTTTGAAAAAGCAGTTCAATCCTGAAGTGAAGGGAAGGTTTGTGATTAACCGCGGCTTTGAAAAATGTTTGGTGCTTTATCCGTTTGACGAATGGGAGAAAGTGGTTGCGCGGGTGAAAAGGTTGAACACATTCAAAAAAGAACATCGCGACTTCGTTCGCATTTTTTATCGGGGAGCAACGGAGCTGACGATTGATAGCGCTGACCGCCTGCTGGTGCCCAAGCATCTGCTGGAGTATTCCGGAATAAAATCGGATGCGCTGCTCGCTGCACGGGACATGGTGATTGAGATGTGGAATGAGAAAACGTATCAGTCGCAGATGAAGCTGGACAGCGACCAGTTTGCGGATCTGGCGGAACGCGTGATGGGCGGGCAAGATTTGAATCTATGATCCGGCATGAGCCTGTCTTGCTGCACGAAAGCGTGGAAGCATTGCAGATTCATCCCGATGGGAAATATGTTGATGTGACGTATGGAGGCGGAGGACATTCGCGGGAGATTTTGAAAAGGTTGAAAAACGGAGTGTTGGTCGCCTTCGATGCGGATCCGGATGCGGTGAACGAGGTGGCGGAAGGGGAAAACATGATTTTGATACATCAGAATTTCAGGCACTTGAAGCGGTACTTGCAATTACATGATTTGATCCCGGTTAACGGCATCCTTGCCGATTTGGGCGTTTCATCGCATCAGTTCGATGCGCCCGAACGGGGATTCTCTTACCGCTATGACTCCCCGCTTGACATGCGCATGGACAAAACATCGAAGCTCACTGCTCAAAATGTATTAAATGAATATTCATCCGGCCAGTTGCAGAATATTTTCAGCGAGTACGGGGAAGTGGAAAATTCCAAAACGCTTGCGCGGGCAATTGCTGAGGCGCGGACAAAGCAAAGAATTGAAACATCAGGACAATTGCGTCACATCATTGAGCCGGTTGCAAAAGGCAATATCAATCAATATCTGTCAAAAGTTTTTCAGGCGTTGCGCATCGAGGTGAATAAGGAGTTGGAAGCGCTCGAGGAGTTGCTGAAGCAGTCTGCCGATGTGCTGAAAGTGGGAGGAAGGCTGGTGGTGATTTCCTACCACTCGCTGGAAGACAGACTGGTTAAGAATTTCATTAAAACAGGAAACGTGAAAGGCGAAATGCTAAAAGATGTTT
>CAZCXH010000300.1:0-2680 GCA_964502525.1 uncultured Chitinophagaceae bacterium | reverse complement strand
CAGGACAAAACCTTTGTCCTCTGATATTCTAAAAAGATGTGTGCATAGGCAAGCCTCCGGAGGAGGGGACTCCCGCGCTCAACGCGGCTGTTGTCAAAGCAACGTGCCATTACTCCACCACCCCGCAGGATGCTGATGGTTTCTGAAATTCATTTTGCGCTGAATTTACCTCTAAAGCCAAAGTATCCCTGCGCCAGGCATCAAAGTGGAAAAAATAGGAATATTACAATTTAAGATTGTAACCGAAAATTGTAATAACAATTTTGGATTGTACCCGTTAAAGGTGTAAATTCGGGCATGATTCAGCGCCTTTTGCTCCAATCCATAGAAGATAAGCTATTCAAGGGAAAGCTGATTGTGCTGTTAGGGCCGAGGCAGGCCGGCAAAACAACACTGATTGAAGCTATTCAAAAGAAGCTGAATGTAAAAACCCTTCTGCTGGATTGTGATGAGCCGGATGTGCGGAAAAACCTGGGGAGCGCCACTTCTTCGCACCTGAAAAAATACATCGGGGATGCGGAGTTGGTCATGATTGACGAGGCGCAGCGCATCGAAAATATCGGCCTCACCCTGAAACTGTTTGCCGATAAAATCAAAACTGCGCAAGTGGTGGCCACGGGTTCTTCCTCTTTCGAGCTTGCCAATAAGATCAATGAGCCGCTCACGGGACGCAAATTTGAATTTCTTCTGTTTCCGGTATCGGTTCAGGAGATGCTGACGCATCACGGCAAAACGGAGGAAACAAGGCTGCTTGAACACCGGCTGATTTACGGTATGTATCCCGAGATTGTTTTATCTGGCGGGGAGGAAGCCATCTTGTTGAGAAATATCACCACCAGCTACTTGTACAAGGATATTTTCACATTTCAGGAAATTCGCAGGCCGGAGATCATAGAAAAATTACTGCTGGCGCTCGCGCTGCAGATCTGTTCGGAAGTGTCATACAACGAACTTGCCCAGATTGCAGGAGCAGATCCGGATACCATCGTCCGTTACATTACGCTGCTGGAGCAGGCATTTGTGATTTTCCGCCTGTCGTCATTCAGCAGAAACGTGAGAAACGAATTGAAAAAAAGCCGCAAAATCTACTTCATTGACAACGGAATCAGGAATGCGCTCATCGGGAATTTCAACAGTGTCAGGCTGAGGGAAGACGCGGGCAGGCTGTGGGAGAATTATGTCGTGAGTGAACGCATGAAATATTTAGCGTATTCCGGCCGCTATCCCAGACGCTGGTTTTGGCGCACCCGCCAGCAGCAGGAAATTGATTACATAGAAGAAGAAATAAACGGGAAACTGTTCGCTTATGAAATCAAATGGAACCCTGCCGGTAAGTATCGTTTTCCGAAAACATTCCTTGACGCTTATCCGGGCAATGAACACTTCGTGGTAAGCCCTGAGAATTATATCGAATTCCTGTCGGCTTTCCGCATGGGTGACAGGCGGACTTTACCGGCTCAGTAATATTTGGCGCACCCGGTTTTTCGCAAATGTGGTTACGTTGTTTTTGAATTGTAAGGGATGATTGAAAAACCTTTCCGGAAATGCGGAATGCACCGGAAAATGTTGCCGCTGCAAGGATAATCAACCTTGCTGTGTATCAGCAGGTTACCTGTTTTTCCGATATCCGTGAACCCGGGATAAAAGGGTTGTTTCCTGTACCCCCTCGCTTTCGCTCGCCTCTGGCGAGTGAAGTTATTTGTGCGCGCGGGATGCGAGCGCGGGGAAGGGGAACAGACATATTTTTCGCTACCTTTGACAGAATAAATATTGGCAAGACAATGCTAATAGAACGGACAAATAACAATCAAATTACCATTACGGTTTCATCATCAGTTGACAGTTTCGGACTTCAGCGGCTGATTGACTATGTCAAGTATCTTGAGGCAACTGCAAAGAGCAAGGCAAAACAATCTGACATTGACAAACTTGCTGACGAGGTAAACGCTTCTTGGTGGACTAAAAACCGTAAACGCTTTATCAAGTGAAGGTAATCGTTGACGCAAACATTGTATTCAGCGGCATACTTAACTCCAATGGAAAAATTGGAGACCTACTCATTAATTCACAAAAACATTTTGACTTTATCGCACCTGACTTTTTACGAAATGAGATTTATAAACACCATCCACGGCTAAGTAAAATTTCAGGAATGACCATTGAGCAGGTTAGAGAAGCTGAATTTCAAATTTGCAAGGACATCACTTTTATTTCAGAAGAACAAATTAAAGAAGCGACATGGCTGGCAGCGGACAAACTTGTTTCAGACATTGACCCCAAAGACACTCACTATGTTGCTTACTCAAAACATTTCAGATGTAAGATTTGGAGTGGTGACAAGCAGCTTATTAGAGGACTTGCAAAAAAGGGATTTACCAAATTCATTTCAACTGACGAACTTTTTTCACTGCGACAACAGTAATAGATGAATTGATTGTAGAAACATTTCTGCTTCGTGGAAAGAAAAAAGCAGCCGCCCCTCCGCTTTCGCCCGCCTCTGGCGAGTGAAGTTATTTGTGCGCGCACGGGACGCGAGCGCGGGGAAGGGCGGTGGGGGAGGGCAATCCTCCAACACCCACCCCTCACTCCCCTCCGGTGGCTTACCTATGTACACATTTAATTTTTGAGTAATAATAGCCCTCATCCTTGCCGGGCAAGCCTCATCCCGCCCTTCTCCAAA
>CAZCXH010000299.1:0-2688 GCA_964502525.1 uncultured Chitinophagaceae bacterium | reverse complement strand
ACATTTTTCCTCTTTGGATAAAGGAATCTGCTCGGATACCCTCTCCTTTGGAGAGGGGCGGGGTGAGGCTTTAAAACTTTCTACCCTCATACTCCTCCATCCTTTTCTTCCATTCATCCGGAATCTGAATTGTTTTCTGCGATTGATAATCATATCCAACCAAAACCGTTTGCGCCTTAGCAACGATGGTTTGCGGGGAAGGGTTCACCCGCACGATTTCATATTCCAGGTCAAAGCTCTTGTTGCCGATGCGGGAGCAGCGCGTCATCACTTTGATTTCATCATGCAGCGCAATCGGCACTATGAAATCAACGGTTGCTTTGGCGAGAATGAAACCGGGAGCGGCATGCATCCCCTTAGCCAGCACTTCCCTGAAATAACTGATCCGCGCTGACTCGACATAGGTGAGGTACTTCGCGTTGTTGACGTGATTCATCGCATCAACATCAGAAAAACGGACCTGTATGGGAGTGGAATGGCGGAAACTCATAGCAAAATCACCGAATCATCGAATCACCGAATTATCAAATTCTTTTTATCTCCGCCCCGATTGCATTCAGCCTGCTGTCAATATTCTGATACCCCCTGTCAATCTGGTTGATGTTGGAGATCAGCGAAGTGCCTTCGGCTGACATGGCAGCAATGAGCAAGGATACGCCCGCGCGGATGTCCGGAGATGTCATATTAATGGCTCTTAGCGGATAAGCCCTGTTGATCCCTACAACCGCAGCGCGGTGCGGGTCGCAGAGGATGATTTGCGCGCCCATCTCGATGAGCTTGTCAACGAAAAACAAACGGCTCTCGAACATCTTTTGATGGATCAGCACGGTTCCCCTCGCCTGTGTGGCTACCACCAGAACGATGCTTAGCAGGTCAGGAGTGAAGCCGGGCCAGGGAGCATCCGCAATTGACATGATGGAGCCATCAATAAAAGTTTGGATTTCGTAAGGCTTGCCGCCTTTCACCTGTATGTCATCGCCTTTGAATTTGAATTCAATTCCAAGTTTTCTGAAAATATCAGGAATCATTCCGAGATGCTCGATGCCTGCATTTTTGATTGTGATTTCAGATTGCGTCATGGCGGCAAGACCGATGAAACTGCCCACTTCAATCATGTCTGACAGCAGGCGGTGCTGGCATCCTCCGAGAGATTTTACTCCTGTAATTTTTAACAGGTTCGACCCAACGCCATCAATCTTCGCCCCCATCGCGATGAGCATCTTGCAGAGTTGCTGGATATAAGGCTCGCAGGCAGCATTGAAAATAGTGGTTGTTCCCTTCGCCAGCACGGAAGCCATGATGATGTTAGCCGTTCCGGTAACGGAGGCTTCGTCCAGCAGCATGTAAGTTCCTTTCAGTTCGCTTGCATCCACTTCATAGAAGTTGGACTTCGCATCGTAATTGAAACGTGCGCCAAGATTCTGAAACCCGATAAAATGAGTGTCAAGCCGTCTTCTTCCAATCTTGTCTCCACCAGGTCGGGGGATGAATGCCTTTTTGAACCGCGATAACAGCGGTCCTACGGTCATGATGCTGCCGCGCAGCGATCCGGCTTTTGTCTTGAAGCCGGGTGAACGCAGATGATCGAGGTCAACGTTATCAGCCTGGAATACATAAGTATCCTCGCTTTTCTTTTCAACCTTGACGCCAAGGTTCTTCAAAATTTCGATAAGCTGGTTGACATCCCGGATGTTGGGGATATTGGAGATGGTTACTTTTTCTCCGGTCAGCAGAACTGCGGAAAGGATCTGGAGGGCTTCGTTTTTGGCACCCTGCGGCACCAACTCGCCTTTGAGCTGCTTGCCGCCTGTCACCTCAAAGGTGTCGCTCATTGCCTGTCGCGGTTATCCCTGTTGCGCCTGTTGCGGTTATCCTTAAATCCCCTGTGCCCTCCCTGCCTGCCATCGCGGTCGCGGCCGCCATTGCGGTCTCTGCCGCCTGAACGGTCCCGGTCTCTGCGCCCGTGATGCCTGCCGTTGCTCCTGAAGCTGTCTGCGCGTTTGCGTGTTTTTGATGAGCGCATGAGTGAATCGAGGTTGCTGCCCTCTTCCAACTGTAACTTGCCATCGGATAATGCAACAACATCAGACTTTATGGTTTCATCATTGGCATTTTCCTTATTCCAGTTCTTATGCACCAGTTTCATGTAATTGCCGATACATTCGGTGAACCCCCTTTTCTTATCTTCATCGTCCATTTCAATCGCTTTCTCAATCAGGCGCTCAACATTCTTGCCGTAGTGTTTGAATTTGATGCGCTGGCGGGGATAGCCGATGTGTTTCGGTTTCTTCCGGATATTTTCCAAATTGGGCTTTGGGTAGGGAGAATCAACTTCCAGCTTGCCTTCGGAAATGATGTAAAGATGATCCCAAAGCTTGTGGCGGAATTCCTCCACATTGCGCAATCCCGGATTCATCTGCCCCATCAGTTCTATGATTGCCTGCGCCTGTTGATTGCGTTTTTGACGGTCTTCAATCGTCAGCGTATATTCCACCATTCCCTGAACGTGCCTGCCGTACTCGCGGATGACAAGATGGTTTCTCTGGGTGTTGTAATCGAAGTCTTTAGTTTTCATAAAATTAAGATGCAAAAAATGAGGGTCAAAACTAAGAAAAGAATGCGAGTTAAATTTACCTAAGTAACGCTTCCAAAATAACTTCAACAATTTACGGATAAATCCTATAATTG
>CAZCXH010000298.1:0-2764 GCA_964502525.1 uncultured Chitinophagaceae bacterium | reverse complement strand
ATACGCACGATTTGATGCCGCCTGCTCCGATGGCAATCAGCGCCAGGCCGAGCGCGCGGCAAGCCTATGGCGACCGCAGGGGGTGAGGCGGGAAAAGGAGTTGGATGAGTAGGATTTTGTGGGTATATTTACGGAGAAGTAATGCGAATATTTGTACAAATAATATTGTTGCTTTTTTGGCACACAGGTAACGCGCAGATTGTTCCTTCATCATGCACAGCGCCTCAAACCATAATTGAAAAATATAAGGCTGATGCGGATAGGCTTGCGCTTGGAAAAATATATGCCCGTAACCTGTCTTTCATTGACAGCATAAAAATTCCTAAGGCTTATTCTGATACTTTTCTGAATGCGTTGATTGCAGTTTATAATGCCACTTCCTTGCCTGCAAGGGATACCGTAGTTTCCTTACTTGACATTCATTCATGGCCTACCATTGAGTTGAATTCAATTTATATCTCTGCCGATTCCAACCTAAGCTGGATGCAGCAGTTAAGGCTTGGCAATATTCCTACCGGCAACTCGTCTATAGACAGTTTAATAAGCGCGTATCACTTTTTTACGATTGAAAAATACTCAGACTGGGATGGCATCTTAAATTACCATACTGTAACACTGGAATCAGACAGTAACTATAATATGCGCGCATTGGCAGAAATATTTGAAGCGCATCCTGATATTATCATTGCAGAGCCTGCAACTACGGTTGGAGATGGAGATCATATTGAAAATGGGTATTTGCATAGTTTATTTCCTCCTAACGACCACATACAACTGATCTTTGTAGCTGGATGGAATGATTGTTATAGCGGATGTGTTGACCAAAGGCGTTGGAGATTTAATATTTATTTTAATTGTTCGGTTGAATATGTTGGCAGCACTGGTTCTGCCTTAGTTGCTTCAATCGATGGACATATTCAAACGGAAATGGGCGCGGGAGTTCCGGGAGTAAATGTATTACTTACAGGAGACGAAACAGATTCAATGACCACGTTCACGAACGGATCTTATTACTTTGAAGTGAGATTAGGCGGCTCTTACACTATCACTCCCTCCAAATCCAACGATGTCGTCACCAACAACGGCATCACCTCCGTGGACGTCCTCCTCACCCGCAGGCACATCCTTGGCATCGCGCCACTCGGCTCGCCCTACAAGATCATTGCCGCAGCCGAATGTAATGCCGCTGGCGATACGCTGGTGTCAACCGCAGATATTCTGCTGACACGCCAACTCATTCTCGGTTCCGCCAACAGCTACCCTACCAACCGCCTGTGGCAGTTCATCCCCAGCGACTACGTTTTCCCTGACGCCACCAACCCGTTCCCGTTTCCCACCACGCGCACCTATACCAATATCACCACGAATCAAACGGGACAGGATTTTATCGGGATCAAGCTGGGGGATGTGAATGGGAGTTGGGATGCGAATACTCCGTGAGGGGTTTACGGTTGGGGAATTGTCAACACAACGGTAAACGTGTAAACGGTAAACATGTAAACGTTTAATACCTGTGGTTGGCGTCCTCATCAACCACGCGTGCATTCCTTTGCCTGTCGCATCACGTTGACAAGCTTTATCTTTTCGGCTCTTTACTTAGCGGAAAATCCAATGATGCAAGCGATATTGATCTGCTCGTGCGTTTCGGCAACGTTGACCTTTATATATCGAAACAACTCAGGTTTTCGAACAAGTGAACTGTAGAATGTTCGGTATTAACTAAGAGTACGCTTCTTCCTTCGGAAATTCGACTACTCTTGGTATAATAAACATTAGACTTTGGACTTTAAACTATTTCAGGCAGCTTTCTTCAGTTTGACAACTGTAATTTCAGCGCCCATTTGCTTCTCATGATTAACTACTCTGCGAAGCTCCTCTACAGTGTCAATATCAAGGTAATAGGCACCGCATAAGCTGCAAATCTCGGCAGGCACTTCTTTGACTATAACGGTTGTTGTCCCTTCCGCATAGGTGACAGTGGTTGTGCCGGGACTGGTGTCACCGGTTTTACAGGTAACACATTTCATTTTTATCTTTTTTTTCTGGTTTTGAAATCGGGTTCGAAATGCTCGCTATCCGCTTCATACAAAGATACTACAATACCCTCCCTTTTTTCTTTATTGAATGCGATAATCGCATGAAGCGGACGCTTATTGATTATTTTGAAAACAAGCCTGCTTGGAAACGGGTAGTCGTTGGGATAGTCTTCAATTATTTCTCCCTGTTCGATCAGCTCAGTCAATTCCTGCCTGGTGATGTTCCGGTGCAGCATACGCATGGAAGCGTGGTCTTTTATATGTGCTTGTCAAAGGAAAAATCGCCAAGACGCCACATGGCGCAAACATACTAAAACAACCTTTGCCACCACTCCGGTTCCCTTCCCCACCACCTACACCACCACGAATCAAATGGGGCAGGATTTTATCGGGATCAAGCTGGGGGATGTGAATGGGAGCTGGGATGCGAATACTCCGTGAGGGGTTTACGGTTGGGGAATTGTCAACACAACGGTAAACGTGTAAACGGTAAACATGTAAACGTTTAATACCTGTGGTTGGCGTCCTCATCAACCACGCGTGCTATCACTGGTCGGTGGGGACACCGACCAGAAGCAAATGGATCCGGTGATTGCGAGTTGCTTCAACTGCAAACTTCAAACTTGTTTCACCGGATGCTCCTGGATGTAGCGCTCTTCCTTATACCATTTTGCCACAAACAAAAACAGCACCGCTGTCGCCAGCATCAGATAAACGAAAAAATAAAA
>CAZCXH010000297.1:0-2897 GCA_964502525.1 uncultured Chitinophagaceae bacterium | reverse complement strand
GTTGCGAATCCCGTTGCAACCACCACCTACGTTGTTAAAATGACGGATTCCTACAACTGTCCCTGGTATGACACCATTCCGCTGGTGATAAATCCCGTTCCGCAAGTTCGAACAACTGATGACAAAACAATATGCAAGGGAGAATCAGCGCTGCTGTCTTCACAGCATGTTGGAGCAACCTCATTTGAGTGGACGCCCCGTTACGGATTAAATTATTTCGATACGCTAAGCCCGATTGCATCTCCGGAACAGACAACCGAGTACATAATAATTGCGCGCAATCAATATGGCTGCACGGACCGCGACTCCGTTGTGGTGAATGTGATAGAACAAATTCAAACCCTCATAACTGAAAACATGCGCATCTGCCGCGGGGCTTCGGTGACGCTCGAAGCTAAGATTGAGCAATCGGGGATCAGCGAGGGAAGCGTGATTTGGTTGCCGCTTGAATTGTTTGAAGATCCCACATCACCCGTCCAAACAGTTTCACCTGCAGAAACCATCACCTACACGCTTATTGCATCAGGCGGACAATGCGCTTCCGACACACAGCATGTCCATGTGCATGTTGACGAAAGCCCGGATGTGGATGCAGGAGAAGACCAAACCGTGATGGCCGGTACCGAAGTCTCTTTCACGGCAACATCCAATTATGAAATAGTCACATACTACTGGAGTCCTTCAGCGGAAGTAAGCTGTTTTGATTGCCAAACAACAAGCGTTATCGCGGAAGAATCCGGGACCTACTATGTGAGCGTTACAGATGCCAATGGTTGTCCGGCAATAGATTCAGTGAGGGTGCGCGTCATCAAAACCTGCGAAGGTGATATATGGGTGCCTAACGCATTTACGCCCAATGGCGATGAAGTGAATGACGACTTCCGCGTTCGCAGCGTGGGATTCATTGACCTGATCAGCTTCCGCGTGTTTGACCGCTGGGGCAATCTGGTTTTCAAAACAGATAACATCAACGAAGGCTGGAATGGAAAATATAAAGGAGATTTTGTTAATCCTGACGTGTATGTATGGTGGGTAAGAGCCGCTTGCCCTGACGGGGAAGTGGTGGAGAGAAAAGGAAACGTAACCGCGATCCGATGACAATATAGGTTCGGTTTTCTTAGATGGTTGGTTAGGGCAGAAAGAGCCTGCGGGTTTAGGGTTCCCGCGGGCTCTTTCTGTTTTTATATAACCGGGGGAATTGGCATTTATTGGGTTGGCAGGCTTATGCGATTAATGACGTTAGAAAAATTTTGTTTTTTAAGTTTTTTTTGTATTTTTGAGATATTAGTATTTGTCTTTAACCCACAAAACCCTTCGAGTCATGAAAAACCAATTCTTCCCATTGCTTGCAGCATTCGTGTTTGCAGGAATGATTTCATTGTTGCCTTCTCGTGAGGCAAAGGCGCAAGGTTATGCTGTTCCCGTTGTTTGGTCTGGGCTATCCGGAGTTTCTGTTGGCGGCAATACCATCACAAATGTGGGAGTTGCCAACTCGTGGGTAAACGGGGGATATAGCATGCAGCAGGTAGGCCCGGGCGGCTTTGTTGAATTCCAGGCTGGCGAGCAGGCTACTTACAAAATGATAGGTCTTAACTCCGATCCCGCAGCCGACCATAGCTATTGCTCCATTGATTACGCATGGTATCCCTACAGCGGGGGCGGATACCAGGTATATGAAAACTGCGGAAATCCGTATGGCAACGGCACCGCCTATAGCCCCTCAGATGTATGGAAGGTTTACTGGAATCCTAATATAAATAGGATTGAATATATTAGGAATGGCGTGGTGCAATACACCAGCGGGGTTGTTCCATCAGGAATATATTACGTTGATTTTTCTTTTTATACTTCTGGCGCCAGTTTTACCAACGTAGTGGTGCAGCAGGGCAGAGGTTTGGACTGCGGCAATGCCGTTACTTGGACTGGCGCGAGCGGAGTTTCTGTCGGAACCGGCACCATCACCAACATTGGAACGCCTAATTCATGGGTGAACGGAGCTTATAACACAACGCCTGTGGGTCCGGGAGGATACGTTGAGTTTCGGGCCGGGGAAACGAACACGTATAAGATGCTTGGATTTAACTCTGATCCTGCGGCAGATAACAGCTACTGCTCCATTGATTATGCATGGTATCCGCAAGCTTCGGGTACATATTGCATCTACGAGAACTGCGGAAATCCATATTGTGGCGGTGCATATTCTACAAATGATGTGTTTAAGGTATTCTGGAATCCTTCAAACAACAGGATTGAATATTACGTTAACGATGTTCTGAAATATACCAGTGGAGTTGTGCCATCGGCAACGCTTTATGTTGATGCTTCCCTTTATACTTCAGGCGCAAGTTTTGTCGGTGTCGCGGTGAATGGCAGCACTTGTGTGCCAACAATGTCCACATGGGGGCTTATCATCCTTGGGCTGATTTCGCTTGCATTGCTGTCGGGATGGTCTTTGGTTCATGCCATGCAGCTATCACCCCTGCCGTATGGCGAGCCGGCTATAGCATCGCTTGTTGCATTCGTTCGTTCCATGCCGCTTGACAAGAAGGTGCTGGCAAGGGCATTAATGTACCTGATGCCCATAACAGTGATCGGATTCATTGCGATTCACATTTTGATCGGCACCAATGGCGCGGTTGATTTCACCGGAACAATGATCAGCGCTGCTGTAACAGGCTACATAGTTCACCTTGCCGGCTGTTGGAAAGCGCAGCCAAGCATATCAAATTTTTAGCCTAAGACAAAAAGGCTAAAACTTATCCGCTTAAAATAGCCCGCAAAGAGGTCGGTTGGCTATTTTTATCCCGCAACAAGTGTAAAAAACGAACTGTGATAGGTATGAATACCAAGAGTAGTCGAACTTCCGAAGGAAAGAGACGCACTCTTGGTTAATACCG
>CAZCXH010000296.1:0-2919 GCA_964502525.1 uncultured Chitinophagaceae bacterium | reverse complement strand
TTCGTGCCGATCAATTTGCCCCGCCTGACTGGATAAACATGGGCGCTGTTGCCATTATAACATTAGCAGGTTCAGTTCTGATTCTCAATGTGGACCAGTGGGACTTTCTGCAGTCACAGCAATTTTTTATCAGAGGTCTCACGCTTATGTTTTGGGCGACCGGCACATGGTGGATTCCAATTATCATTATTCTCGGGGCATGGCGGCATTTCTACAAACTGATTCCAATCATCTATCATCCTCAATACTGGGGAATGGTCTTTCCGCTGGGCATGTACACTGTTTGCACTTATCGCCTGGCGCAGGCAACCGAAATTCAATTTCTATTCAAAATCCCTTCGTTTTTTGTCCTCATTGCATTATTCGCATGGACTGTAACTCTGAGCGGATTGATTTATAAAAACATTTACATCTTTTATTACGCCATAAAACAGCAACAAATTCAAACCATTTAAAAATCTAAATCATGGACACCAAAATAATCGCCATCCAGACTGCTTTAACCCCAAAAGAATTGACGGAAAAATTGCGCGCCATCACCATTACCGATTTTGCCCAGATTCAAAATTCACCCCTTGCGGTATATTATGGGGAAATCACTTCTTATTCGTTCAGCATTATGAATGTTCATTACGGTCCCATGAGTTCTTTCCCTCCTATTCAGGGTGAAATTGAGGAAGGCGCGGATAACACAACGGTAAAGGTGAAAATGGATATACTGGAGCATTACAGGATAGCGCGCAGCATGTATTACTCCACGCTCATTCCAATCGGCATTATTGTAATGCTTCTTAGTTTTTTGGTTTTGGGCGGCACGGAATATCAACTGCACGGTTTTCTTTTTTCATGTTCATTTATTGTATGCGCCTTTTTGGTTGTTGCTTTAACAAGGTCGTCACTTATCAGTACAAAAAAGAGGGAACTCAAAAACTTCGCTTCAAGAATAAACGGTAAAGTAATTTATTAATATCTCCCCTGAGGAATAGCAGAAAAGCGCTTTAAATCAACGAATCAGTTTGAGTCGGCATTTGCCGGTCCAGTTTTTACCAAACCGACATTTGTCAGTGGTAATTAATTTAAAATTCCGGCCTGAAACTCTTCAGCGAAAAAGAAACATGTATGCGGGTTTCAGCACCGGTCAATTATTACAATATCAAGTTTCCGAAACATTTTCCCGTTGTTCTCAGCGCGGGAAACCGCAAGCAGGCTGTCAAGGAAAGCGAGGCCTATTCTAAACCTCCACCCACTCATTCAACACCGGCAGCGAAGCGGAGATGTGGAATTGTTTTTTAATCATCCCCGCCAGCGCTTTCCGCTGTTCATCTTCACCATGTGTAAGCACAAGTTTTGGCTTCGAGAGAGCTAATGTTGAAAACCATTTCAGCAAATCCGATTGTCCGGCATGCGCGCTGAAACCGTTGAGTGTGCGCACTTTCGCTTTCACTTCTTTCTTCTCGCCAAACAGCGAAATGGTTTCTTCCTTCTCCACCAACTTTCTGCCGAGCGAGCCGTAAGCCTGGAATCCGACAATGAGCACGAAGGTCTTTGGGTTGCTGACATTGTGCGCGAGGTGGTGCAGAATCCGTCCTCCATTGCACATGCCGGCTCCTGCCAATATCATCATCGGACCCTCCTTTTCGTTCAACTCGCGTGAGGTTTGCGCTGTGGGACTTGCCTTGAAATAATTCGGATCAACGGGGAACGCTCCTTTTCTGCGCAGTGCGTGAAACTCCTCATCAAGCAGTTCATCATGCTCGCGATAAACGGTAAGCGCTTTAAGCGCCATCGGGCTGTCGAGCCAAATTGGAAACGGCTTTACTTTACGGGCGTAAAACATTTCCGCAAGATGATAAATCAACTGCTGCGCCCTGCCAATGGCGAAGGTGGGCACAAGAATTTTCGCGCCTGTTTCCACCGCTTCAATCACAATCTGTTCAAAATCGGCAATCGTATCCGCAAGTGACTTGTGGTTGCGGTTGCCATAAGTTGATTCCATGAACACGAGGTCGGCTTTGCTGATTTGCTCGAACGGTTTGAGCAACGGCAGCGACAGCGGACCGAGGTCTCCGGAAAAAACGATTATCTTTTTCTTGCCGCTTTCGGTTACAGTCAGTTCGATGCTTGCCGAGCCGAGCATGTGCCCTGCATTGAACCAGCGCGCGGAGATGCCCTGTGCTACCTGCACGGGCTTATCATATTCCACCGCACGTGTCATCTCTTTGATGCAGTCAACATGGTCGGAGCTGTACAGCGGCTCTACCGGAGGCTCGCCTTTTTTCCAGAATTTTTTGTTTTTGCGCATGGCGTCAGCCGTTTGCAGGCGGGCGGAATCCTGCAGGATAATCTGAGCGAGGTCATGCGTGGCATCGGTGGCATAAACAGGATTGTCATAGCCGAACTTCACCAGCAGCGGCAGCCGCCCGGAGTGGTCAAGATGCGCATGCGTGAGCAGCACGGCATCAATCTCTGATAGCGCTGCGCCCTGCGGCAGTTTGTTTTTTGCTTCCGAAGCCTTGCTGCCCTGGAACATCCCCGCATCCACAAGGATGGTTGCCTGTTCCGTACGTATGAGATATGACGAGCCGGTAACTTCACCGCCTGCCGCTCCGATGACGCGAATTTTCATGTGTTCATTGTTTTTTTGTGTTTAGAAATCGAATCAGGGATTTTTCTTCTTCCACCTCTCATAATGCGGCTTCAGCGCTTTGATTACTTCTTCTGCGTTATCCGCGCATAGAGGAATATTCAAATCCTTTGAATTCACCAATGGCGGGGTGAATGACATCATGTTTTTCTTCGCCCAGTCAACAAGTTCCTTCCACATCTTCCCTGCAAAAACCAGCGGCACATCCTGGATGTGGTTCACCTGCGCCAGTTGCCACACCATCAGCGCCTCCAGCGCGGTGCCGATGCCACCGG
>CAZCXH010000295.1:0-2936 GCA_964502525.1 uncultured Chitinophagaceae bacterium | reverse complement strand
ATTAACCAAGAGTACGTCTCTTTCCTTCGGAAATTCGACTACTCTTGGTATAAAAAAGGAGAGCAAAAATAAAGTTTTAAAGGGGAAACTTCACTACTCCCTAAAGATTTTTCGGAAAATCAACAAGGAAATAACGGTTACTCATATTTTTGCACCGCAAAATCATCCCTATGGCAAAAGTAAAACTCGCAATCAACGGCTTCGGTCGCATCGGCAGGCTCGCGGTCAGGATTATCAAGAAGAACTATCCTGATATTGATGTAGTCGCGGTCAACGACCTCACCGATGCCCCCACGCTCGCCCACCTCTTTAAATATGACACCGCCCACGGCAGGTTCAGCGGCACCGTTGCTGTTGAAACCGATGGCATCCGCATCAACGGAGATTTGATGAAAGTGCTGGCGGAAAAAGACCCGGCTAACCTCCCCTGGACGGCACTGGGCGTGGATGTCGTCCTCGAATCCACCGGCAAGTTCACCGACAAGGAAAAGGCAGAATTGCATTTGAAAGCAGGCGCAAGGCGGGTGATTATTTCCGCTCCCGCAAAAGGCGACATTAAAACCATCGTGCTGGGCGTCAATGACAATGCGGTCACCAAAGATGATTTGATTGTCTCCAACGCATCGTGCACCACCAACTGCCTCGCCCCCATGGTGAAGGTGCTCGATGATGCGCTGGGCGTTGAATACGGACTGATGACCACCACCCACGCCTTCACTGCCGACCAGCGCCTGCAGGATTCCCCGCACAAAGATTTGCGCAGGGCAAGAGCGGCTTCGCACAATATCGTTCCTACTTCAACCGGAGCAGCAAGCGCAGTGGGCAAAGTGCTCACGCACCTGAAGGGCAAGCTGCATGGCGGCTCCATGCGCGTTCCCGTAATCACCGGCTCGGTCACGGAGTTCAACGCCATCGTGAAAAAGACCGCTACTGCCGAAGAAGTGAACAGCCATTTCAGGAAAGCTGCTGAAGGAAGTTTAAGAGGAATCCTCAGTTACAGCAGCGAGCCGCTCGTTTCATCCGACATTATTGGCGACCCGCATTCCTGCATTTTCGATTCAGAACTTACGATGGTGATGCAAAACATGGTGCGCGTCACGGGTTGGTACGATAATGAAGCGGGCTACTCGCACCGCATCGCTGATTTGATTGCAAAGATTGGCAGGTTCTGATTATCGCGAATGACTATTTTTTATATGTGTTTGGCGCGGGTGACTTCGCTGCCTTATCGCCTTGTTTGGTAGCGCACACGCCAGAAGTTCATCCGTACCTGGAAAGAAAGACAGCCACATCTCGCTCCAAAATAGAAACAATAAACAATAAACAACAAACAACAGACCCTTAGCAAGTGAAAACCATGGACACGTTCAACTTCTCCGGCAAGAAAGCGTTAGTGCGCGTTGATTTCAACGTGCCGCTCAACGACAAGTTTGAAATCACCGATGACACGCGCATCCGCGCAGCGCTCCCCACCATCAAAAAGATTCTCGGTGATGGCGGCTCTGTCATTCTCATGTCGCACTTCGGCAGACCGAAGAAAGGTCCCGAAGAAAAATATTCTTTGAAACATGTTGTCGGGCATTTGTCAAAGATGCTCGGTGTGCCGGTGAAGTTTGCAGATGATTGCATTGGAGAAACAGCGATTAGGTCAGCCGGCTCATTAAAGCCGGGAGAAGTTTTACTGCTGGAGAACACGCGCTTTTACAAAGAAGAGGAAGCCGGTGATGAGAAATTTTCTGAGAAGCTGTCAAAACTGGGCGATGTTTATGTGAACGATGCTTTCGGCAGCGCCCACCGCGCCCACGCATCCACGACTATCGTAGCGAAATTTTTTCCTCCGGAGAAAAGAATGTTCGGCAAGCTGATGGCAGCGGAAGTGCAAAGCGCAGAGCGCGTTTTGAAAAATTCGCAGAAGCCTTTCACTGCCATCCTTGGCGGAGCGAAAGTTTCCGATAAAATCCTCATCATCGAAAATCTGCTGCACAAAGCAGACAACATCATCATCGGAGGAGGCATGGCTTACACTTTTTTCAAAGCGATGGGTGGAACAGTTGGCAAATCGTTGGTGGAAGAGGAAAGAATCCCCACGGCAAAAGAACTGCTTGCAAAAGCAAAACAGAAAGGCGTAAAAATCCTCCTGCCCGAAGATTCCGTCATAGCCGACAAGTTTGCTAACGATGCAAAAATCGCTATCTCCGAAAGCCGCAGCATTCCCGATGGATGGATGGCTTTGGACATCGGAAAAAAATCCATCGCTGATTTCAAAGAAACCATCCTGAAGTCAAAGACTATCCTCTGGAACGGACCAATGGGCGTATTTGAATTTGAAAATTTCAGCAACGGCACCAAAGCCATTGCCGCAGCCGTTGCAGAAGCCACGCAAAAAGGCGCGTTCTCCCTCGTAGGCGGTGGCGACTCCGTAGCAGCCGTCAACCAGCTTGGGATGACGAATAAAATCAGCTACGTCTCCACCGGGGGAGGTGCGCTCCTCGAATACTTCGAGGGAAAAGAACTGCCGGGGATTGGGGCGATACAGTAGGATTGCATTTCTTTTCAGTATTACTTTACGAGCGTCAGCGCTTGTGCCCATCACCCCGAAGCGTCCCTTCCCGGCTATTGCCACTCATCTTTATTAACTCCTGCTTGTGCCAATATGTTCATCAGCAAGCCAATGCCGATACTGCCTTTGTGAGGGTTTGGAATTCTTAGAGGCTGTTTAGTTCAAATTAAAAACCCACCGCCTTTGGCGGTGGTTATGTTCTTTCGGCTATGCCTTCCGCGCTGGCTCTTGCTTCCTTCATGCGCTGACAGAAGCGATGGCTCGTGCGGGGAGCACCCTACGGGTGCTTGCATTTTAAATCCACCTGCTTTGCAGGTGGTGGTTTAATTTTAAATTAAATCATAATAACAGAATGATAATAGAACGCTGATGACGC
>CAZCXH010000294.1:0-2943 GCA_964502525.1 uncultured Chitinophagaceae bacterium | reverse complement strand
CTACGTACAATACTTTCAAAATTTATTGCAGCACCTTCCCCTTCAAAAACTTCCCCGTATAACTTTCCTTCACGTTCAGCAATCCTTCGGGTGCGCCCTGATAGAGCAAGCGTCCCCCGGCTTCACCGCCTTCGGGACCTAAATCAATAATCCAATCAGCGCTTTTCAGAACTTCCACGTTATGCTCAACCACAATCACGGAATGGCCTCTATCAATCAGCGCATTAAAAGCATGAAGCAATTTTTTAATGTCGTGAAAATGCAAGCCGGTGGTGGGTTCATCGAAAATGAAAAGAACCCGCCCCTCCGTATTTCCTTTGCCAAGGAAGTAAGCCAGTTTCACCCGCTGTGCTTCGCCACCGCTGAGCGAACTGGATGATTGCCCGAGTTTCACATAACCCAATCCAACTTCCGCAAGCGGCTGCAATGATTCGCGGATAGGTTTTTCCTCATCGAAAAAACCGAGCGCATCATCAATCGTCATTTCAAGAACCTGAAAAATGTTTTTGTTTTTGTAAGTTACTTCCAGCACTTCGTCTTTGAAACGTCTGCCCTTGCATTCTTCACATTCGAGATGAACATCCGCGAGGAACTGCATCTCCACAACCACTTCTCCTTCACCCTTGCACGATTCGCAACGTCCGCCTTCCACATTAAATGAAAAGTGCTTCGGCTGAAACCCATTCAGCCTTGAAGATGGCCGGGATGCAAACAAATCCCGGATGGCGTCATAGGCTTTCACGTAAGTGACAGGATTGGAGCGCGATGACTTCCCGATAGGGTTCTGGTCAACAATTTCGATATGATTAACCATGCGGATATCACCTTTCAATTCGCTGAACGCGCCCGGTTTTGTTCCGTAACCGCCATATTCCAGATTCAAAGCTGGATAAAGGATCTGCTTGACGAGCGTAGTTTTTCCGGAGCCGCTCACTCCCGACACTGCCGTGAGCGTGTTGAGGGGAAACTTTACATGGATGTTTTTGAGATTATGATGGGAAGCCCCAGCGACTTCAATAAAAAAATTGCTTTTCCTTCGCTGTGCGGGAGTATCAATCTTCATTTTGCCGCTGATGTAGGCTGCCGTCAGGCTTTTGTTGGAGAGGGAGACATCCTTCAGCGTCCCCTGATAAACCACTTCACCGCCATTCGTACCGGCAAGCGGGCCAAGATCAATTAAATAGTCCGCTTCGCGGATGATCTCTTCTTCATGCTCCACAATAACTACCGTGTTTCCCAGGTCACGCAATGATTTCAATACTTTCAGCAGCCGGTGCGTATCGCGGGGATGCAATCCGACACTGGGTTCATCCAGAATGTAAAGCGAGTCGGTGAGGTTGCTGCCGAGCGAACTCGTGAGATTAATTCTTTGCGTTTCACCGCCAGACAAGGTGCTGGAAAGCCGGTTGAGCGTGAGATAACTTAATCCGACATCATCCATCAGAGCAAGCCGGTTTCTTATTTCAATCAGCAGGCGCTTCGCGATCTGCTGTTCATGCGCGGCAAGCTTGATATTTTTGAAAAACTCATTCACATCGCTCACCTGCATCATCAGCAGTTCTGAGATGGACTTGCCGTTAATCTTCACGTAAGCCGCATCCTTCCGCAGGCGTGCCCCCCCGCAGTCCGGACATTTCGTACGACCGCGGTAGCGCGACAGCATCACGCGGTATTGAATCTTGTAGCTCTTCGATTCCAGATATCCGAAGAATGCATTGATTCCTTCAAAATGTTCGTTGCCAGTCCACAACAATTCCTTCTCTTTTTTCGTGAGATGCCTGTAAGACCTGTGAACAGGAAAATCAAACTTAAGCGAGTTAAACACCAACTCATCGCGCCACTTGCTCATCTTTTCTCCCCGCCAGCAGGCGATGGCTCCCTCATATACTGAAAGGTTCTTATCCGGCACTACAAGGTCTTCATCAATGCCCATCACCGTTCCGAAGCCTTCGCACTTCCTGCAAGCCCCATAAGGATTATTAAAATTGAAGAAGTGTGGCGTTGGCTCCTCAAACCTGATTCCATCCAATTCAAATTTGTTGGAGAACGGTTTGCGCGAGCGAGACTCCATTCGTTCAATGACGCATTCGCCATGTCCTTCGAAGAATGCCGTTTGAATGGAATCCGAAATGCGATGATCGAGTTCTTCATCATTGCTCTTCACTTCGATGCGGTCAATCAGGATTTCGATCGGCTTTGAGGCGAGGTCCTTTTGCAATATTTTATTTTCAAGGCAGTCCTCTATCTTGTAAGTTTCGCCATGGCTGTGAATGCGGGTGAACCCTTTTTGAAGCAACAACTCCAGCTCCTTTTTCAGAGATGCACCCTCCTTTATCCTCAAGCCTGCAAGAATCAACAATCGCGCACCCTCCTTTTGCGAATGGATATGATCCATCACATCTTTCAAATCATGTTTCTTCACTTCCTCTCCCGAAACCGGAGAAATCGTTTTTCCTATTCGCGCATACAGCAACCGCAGGTAATCATAAATCTCCGTGAGCGAACCCACTGTTGAGCGCGTGGTGCGCGTACTCACCTTCTGCTCAATAGCCAATGCAGGGCAGATTCCCTTAATGTAATCCACATCGGGCTTGTTCATGCGCATGAGGAACTGCCGCGCATATGCAGAGAGGCTTTCCACATAGCGCCTTTGTCCTTCGGCATAGAGCGTGTCAATGGTTAATGAAGATTTGCCCGAGCCTGAAACGCCCGTGATGACCACTAATTTGTTCCGCGGGATGGCAACGTCAATGTTTTTGAGGTTATGAGTGCGCGCGCCCCTGATGATGATGTGCGAGCGGGGATCAGGCTCCGAGCGGGGTTGCGGGGCGGCCAGGCGTTCTTTCACTTCCATCGGCAATTCAAGCAAGTTGGCAAAGATAATCCTGTTAGAGACTGTTTAAAATCAGGAATAGAACGCAGATGACGCTGATAAATATGATT
>CAZCXH010000293.1:0-2971 GCA_964502525.1 uncultured Chitinophagaceae bacterium | reverse complement strand
TCGAAACCCTCAGCGTAACATTCGCATCCGCCAAAATGCTCCCCGTTGAATCCCGTACCACCGCCTGCCTTCGTCAAACTTCGGCAGGCAGGCCTGGTAACTTCATCGCCTGCTTGCCCACCTCAGGAGGGCGGCACCTGCGCGAGGAGAAGTGAAAGAGAGAGAGTGAGAGTGAGAGTGAGGAAGGCAGTGAGGAGAAGGGAGTGCATATTATCCAAAAATGACATCTTTTCCTTTAAAGTACAGGCCGATAATGACAGCCATTTGGGTTATCCAGAAGCCAACCATACATTTCACCATATCTAATTTAGATTGCGTCACATCTTGCTCTGTTGCCAGCACCTGTTTAGCCTCGTCAAATTTTTTGTCAACCTTCTTCTCTAAAATTTGAACAAAAGCGCTGGCTTCTTTATCACCAATTTTGGCTTTCAGTAATTCATACAATTCAATTTCTGAAGCTACCATGTGTAACATTTTTCCAAAAGATAGGAAACGCAAGTAAGGTTGTAAAGTTTTGATTCGTCACCGTCTTGCATATTTCAGAGTAAGCAACATTTCCACCCGTAGCGCTGTCAAGAATGGGGAGGAACTCTTTTTCAGCCTTGTGTATTCAGAATAAACAACACCGCCAATAGGCAAAATTGTCATTGAAAAAGAAAAAGAGTATCTTGACCTAAACGAGAAGAAGGTTTCTACCCGAACCAAAGAGCCTCCTCCACAGCTAATCCCTGAATAATTAACCCGACCAACTACCCCTGTTTTTGAAACAAACTCAAATCGTGATGGAATCTTTTGCTATGATGCATCGCAGCGATTTATTGCTGTATTCTAGTCGCACAATAATGATTCATTTTTATTCATGCAATAAAGCCCTCTGGAATTACCGGTTAACAGAAGCAATACCTGAAAAGTCAGGATTGGATGTGCCTACAATCTCCTACAGATATGGCTTCAGCTTGTTTTTTTACAACCTTAACCTGCTTTCACTGCTTTCAAATACATGGAAGCACCTCCGGCTTGAAGTTTCACGATATAGGTGCCGGGCGGGAGCTGCGCGTTATCAAAGTCAAGAACATCATGAAAGGTTCCCGGTTCGCGAATGCCGGAATAAAAAGAATGAACTGATTTGCCGCTCAGATCAAGCGCTTCAATTCGGACAATGCTCCTTTGCGGCAAGGAGAAGTCAACATGCGTATATCCATAAAAAGGATTGGGAGAGATGGTTGCACCTTTTAGATCATATTTCCGGTCATCAATGCCGGTTGTGGATCTTTTCAAAATGGTGAAGCGGTCCAACACCTCGCCATGTCCGGTCAGATACTGGGCATCGAGGCGGTCACCGTCAATGTCAACGATAAGCGAGCCGCAGCAGGTGTCGCATGCCTGCCCCCAATAAATCACGGGATGATCAAACGGGCTTGCTCCATTGCTTCCGCTCGAATTTCCCTGCACCACATACACAGTTCCCTTATTGGCAAGCGGCCCATCGGTATATTTCACGTAAGATTCTCCCTGCGTGTCGTCCCCGCTGCTGCTGTCAATAATCATGGAAGGCGTGAAAGCCGCTTTAAAATCATAAAGCCCATTGATAAGATAGCTGCGTTGGTAATTATGGTCATGCCCGGTGAGCACGAGGTCAACTCCATACCGTTCCAGAATTGGGTTGAAATGCCTGCGTGCGGCATATGTAAATAATTGAAAGGTTCCGGCTTCCGTGAAATCATCCTGCCCGCTGTATGGACATTGATGCCAATAGGCAATTATCCATTTCTTGTCAGTGGATGCTATATCATTTTTCAGCCATTCGATCATGGGAGAGGTAAAGGATGTGTCATAGTTGGCGTCAGTGAAAGGAGGAAAGCTCAAGCCCACCCAATTATAGGCTTGTGTAATGGAACCTAATTCGGAATTGAGCGAGATGAAGTGAGCGTCACCATAATCGTAAGAGTAAAACAACTTGAGATGAGACGGGACACCTCCCAATTCACCTTCTGTTGGAGGCTCGATAAAATCCAAATAAGGACCGCTATGCAGGTAAGGGTCGGTATTGCACGGCCCCTGCCACGGGCAAATGCTGTTGTAATCATGGTTGCCGGGAGCCGGGAAAAACGGCTGGTTCTTAAATAAGTGATAATATCCATTGATGCTGTCAAAGACTTTCGTAGAATATTCCAGATCGGTTCCGTCCTGGTAAACGTTGTCTCCCAGCCAAATTTGAAAATCTGCCGGATGGTCAACCGTATAATCGAGGTAAGCATCCCTCACCCATCGCTGTCGGTCATTGCCGTGACCGAAATCCCCTATCGCCCAAAACCTTATGGGTGTTGGGTTTGCCGGATCAGGGGCAGTGGTAAAATACATCTGAGCGTCACCTTTCAGGACTTGCGCGCTGCTGCCTATGGTGTAGTAATATTTAGTGCGCGGTGACAATCCGCTGATTTTCACCCGGTGCTCCGTAGAGATGGAATCCTCATCAGCGTAATACGTATTGGAGCCATGACTGCTCCCATAATAGACCCGGCTATCACTGGGAACGTCAGTGCGCCAGCAGACAATGATGATGGTTGGTCCGGAGCTTTGGAGATAAGGACCTCTTATGACATTTTGCGCCTGCATCGTCATCACCGAAAGGCTAAGGAATGCAGAAATCAGGATCAGGGCGAGGAGATAATATCTTTTCATGCTGAATGTTTGCTGAAACTTAAAGATAATTTTTGAGAACGAAAATTTTCATTCGGCAATTTGGTGGATTTCTTGTATCACGACCTATTTTCCTCGGATTATACTGATTTTCGCAGAATAGACCATCAGAATTTATCTGCATAGTCAGCGGGAGACAGGTTATAATATCATTAAGGCAGTTCTAAAAATTGCTCTTTTGCTCTTTTTATCGCCTCACCCCTTCCCTCTCCAGAAGGCTTGCCTATGCACACAAGTCTCTATGATATGCGTCAGGCAAGGATTTGCTTCA
>CAZCXH010000292.1:0-2981 GCA_964502525.1 uncultured Chitinophagaceae bacterium | reverse complement strand
ATCTGAATGTAAACCCCGACCAGTTAGACCGCTACCTCGTGATGAAGCAGGTGCTCGATGATATTATCAAGCGTTTCCTGGGAGACAAAGAAGTGAATTATCTCGAAGCGCGAAAATTCGGCTGGCTGTATTTAGATAAAGTGATTCGCGAAACGCAAGCGCAGGAAACTGCGCCAAAATAATTTATATACTCAAATAAAATTCAAATGAACAGAGCTTTTGGAATTGTTATTACGTTAACAGGAATTGTCCTTTTCAATTCATGTATGCAGGAACCCGTTCCGCAGGTCACACCCGAGCCTGCCAAATTTATTCCTACCACCATCAGCGAGCAGGCGCAAGAGTTTCTGCGCACACATGAACCGCAGGAGTTAAGCGCATCCCCAAAGTGGGACAGCATACGCACGGAATATGACAAAGTACTGCTCGGGCAATGCAACAAGATTAAAGACGAGTTGCAGCCGCAAATCAACTCCATGTTGATTGAAGGAGTGAATTGCTACACCATCGTTCCAAAAAATTACGATGCAAGCCGCGATGCCGACCAGGCGCTGATTTTCTTTCATGGAGGCCGCTTCACGTTTGGCAGTGGCGAAAGCGCACTCGCCACGGCTATCCGGATTTGTGATGCCACCGGGTACAGATGCATTGCCGTGGATTATCCACTTGCGCCCGAAAACCCCTATCCTGCCGCACTGGAGGATTGCCTGAAAGTGTATGAAGGCGTACCCAAAGTTTTCAACCCCCGAAAGATTGGCATGATTGGAGAGGAGGCTGGCGCTGCGTTGGCATTGGCGGTATTGCAGAAAGCACAGGAAAAAGGTATTGCTATGCCTGCCACGCTTTGTCTTCTGTCACCGTGGATTGATTTATCCAAATCAGGCGACACCTATCACACGCTCGCAAACTTTTCTCCGAATTTCGACTACGACAAAAATTTGAAAACCTGCGCGCTGGCTTACGCGGGCAGCAACGACCTTACCTCATCTTTGATTTCGCCCGTTTATCATGAATTTCAGCCCGGCTTTCCATCAACACTTATTCAAACCGGCACACGCGACATTTACCTCAGCAACAGCGCCCGTCTTCATCAGAAACTCAGCGCGGCTGGCGTAAATGTGCATCTGTCGGTGAGCGAAGGGATGTGGGCAGGATTTCAGTGGCAAGCGATTCCCGAGGCAAAGGACGCCTTGCGCGAAATACAGCGGTTTTTACAGTAGCGTTCACCTCCCTTTTTCAAACTCCTCCACTATATCATTCAGCGATATCCTGCGGTTGATGGCACCGGTGGCAGTTTCAAGTTCCTGATCGCGAAGGATGTCACGCACGCGTGCTCGGGCTTCCACCATGCGGAATTGGATGTTGCGTTTTTTTAATTCGCTGTTGAGTTGCAACAGGAAGTTGGTGCCAGACACATCAACATAAGGTGACGATGACAAGTCGAGAATCACGAGCTTGAGTTTTTCCCCGGTAGCTCCAATATGTTTCCAAACATCTTCATTCACGCTTTCCACGTTGAAATAAATGATGGAGGCCTCCACGCGGAAAATGAGCACGCCTTCAATTAATGTGTTGCCGGAATTTCTTTCAATGTCTGAATAGCGGTCGGTGCCCGGAATTTTACCAAGCACCGCCACATGCGGATGAGCCGTGCGCCTGATTAATAATATCAGCGAGAGAATCACTGCAAGCAGGATGCCTTTCAAAATCCCAAACAGAAGCACTCCTACAAATGCAATCATCGCAATGCCAAATTCAAACTTGCTTAACTGGCGCAAACGCTTCAGCTCTTTCACTTTCACCAAGCCTGTCACTGCATCGAGCACCACGGCAGCCAGCACAACGGTCGGAAGATTTTTCAGCAAGCCGGTGAAAAACAGCAGCAGCACAGCTAAAGTGATGGAAGACACTACAAGCGCCAGCTGGGTTTTTGCTCCTGCTTTGTCATTGACGGATGACTGCGACAATCCGCCCGCCACGGGAAACCCGCTGCTGAATGCCGTTGCGATGTTTGCAGCGCCCAGTGCAAGCAGTTCCTGACGGGCATTGACTGAATAATTATTTTTCTGCGATAGCGTACGGGCTGCTGAAATGGACTCGATGTATGCCAGCAGAAAACAGGCGAGCGCCAAACCAAACACGCCATCCACGTCCTTGAACCCCAGCGCGGGTTTGCTGAAAGGAGGAAGTCCCTGCGGCAACTCGCCCGCGATTTTGATTCCATGTGAAGCAAGTTCCGTGAATGATACAACCACAATAGAAGCAATCACCACAAGCAGAGCAATCGGTCTGCCGGGAAACAAACGGTTGCCTATGAGCAACACCGCAAGAGCGATAAGCCCGAAAGCAAGCACCGTCAGATTGGTTTCACCAAGCTGCTGAATCAAAATATGCAGGCGCTCGAAGAAAAATTCTCCACCGCCCTTGACGCCAAACAATTTCGGCAATTGTGTCATCGCAATCGTGAAAGCAGCGCCCGCCTTGAATCCCAACAATATCGTTTCGCTGATGAAATTCACCAGCGAACTCAGCTTGAACAAATATGCAATGAGAGAAACCACTCCCACCGCAAATGCCGTAAGCGCAGCGATGGCAATCCACCGCGATGGGTCGCCTCCGGAAAGAACAGCAACGGTTGAACCCACCATCAGCGAAATGGCGGAGGTTGGTCCGACTGCCAACTGTCGGGATGAGCCGAGAACGGCATAGAACATTCCAGCAACGAGATAGCAGTAAATCCCGAATTGCGGAGGCAACCCCGCGAGCGATGCGTACGCCAGCGACACCGGAACGGCATAGGCTGCAAGCGTGATGCCTGCGATAACATCCCACCGCAGCAATGACAGTTTATAATTGGGTAGCCATTCGAGGATCGGCACTGCCGACTTCAGCCATGAAGATTGCCTTGATTCGTTGGTCATTGGTTGGGCTTATGCAGCGGTTTCCGGCATGAAATAAAACAATATCGCGATGATGAGATA
>CAZCXH010000291.1:0-3060 GCA_964502525.1 uncultured Chitinophagaceae bacterium | reverse complement strand
GAGCACGCTCGAGGATTATTCCGTCTTGGCGCGTTTGCGTGAGGAGAATGAATAAAACGTAAGAGCGTAAAACGTAAAAAATAAAACGCGAAGGGAGATTTGAGCATGAAAACTGTCGGCCATATCGTGAAAAATCGCGACGTTTATACCGTGCAACGTGGTCAAAGCGTCGTCGACGCGGTCAAATTCATGGTTGAAAAAAGCATCGGCGCCGTGGCGGTGCTTGATGAGGATCGCCTGGTGGGCATTTTTTCCGAGCGCGATTTGATGAAGCGCATCGTGGCGAAGGGTCTGGATCCCCAGAAAACCCGGCTGGAAGAGGTGATGACCAAAAACATTATCGCCGCGCATCCGGACGAGAGTTACGAATCCTGTTTGGCGAAAATGCAGAGTCACGGCATTCGCCATTTGGTCATTGCTGACGGCGATCGGCTTGCCGGCGTGATCTCCTTGCGCGATCTGATGCTGATCGACATCAAAGAAAAATCCGCGGCCATCGAAATGATGAATGCCTATCTGCACTACGTGCCGCCGGCGATGGAGTAGTTGCTGGTTTTCAGTTTACAAAATTATTGTCAAAATTAAAAGCCCTTTGGACGAAGAGATGCTCCAAAGGGTTTTTAAATTTTAAACCTTGGTTCTGAACGATCACATAAACCCGATGCCGTGGATCACCGTCCGTTCCAATTCCTCGCACCACCTCCATCAGTCCGACCCTCAGCTTTTCCAGCAGATCGACCTTCCCGGCTTGATCATAGAGTTGAATGCGTCGTTTAGAATAAGGCTGTTTGAGCCTGCTGGCTAATTTGGTTGCGATTTCCGGCATATATAGTGCTTTGAAAGAGATTGCAGCCTATTCGTCTACAAATCGACCGCTAATCGACCGCTCAGCATGTAAATTATACTCCCTTGGGGGCTGGCAGGGTGTAAACTGTAGATCTTCCACTCTTCTTTCTTGTCACGATTCCTTGTTGTAACATTTCAGAGAGCTCCTGGGTAGCGACGGTACGGCCCACATTACAGAACCCCCTGTATTCTCGATTCGTGATGCTTCCATGTTCCTTTATATAATGAACAGCCTGCATTTGCCGTTCATTCAATTTTTCCTTCCAAGTTTCAGGTATTGCCGTTATACGGCGCAGTGAGCTTCGCAGCGTGACAGTAACGCTATGCCCATTAGCAGCGAATTCCGGCGCAGGATGCCCGGCTTCCGTCATCGCCCTGATCATGCGATCGACCCCGATTCCCAGCTCTTCGATATAATTCCAGTGATAGAGCACCTTGACGATCTTTGGGTTACGGGAGAACTGCTCATGGACGATATTCTCGGCAGTGATGTGCCCCGGAAAACCTCCCGCGCTCACCACTTCGATTCGATCATCAAACATTCGTATCTGATTCCGCAAACCGCTTACGCGCCAATCTCGATGCGCCATGGCATTTATGATCGCTTCTCGAACGGCAAAGGGTGGATACTCGGGGATTTCTTCTCGGGCCAAAGAGGTAATTCGGGCTTCCTTGCGCATCTCTTGCCAGACAATTTGCCAACCGCGCTCGATGCATTGAACCAACAGCCCGCAAATATCCTCTCGCCGGGCATATCCAGGAAGTCCGGTTGGCCCACTTCCTGGTTCTGTGCCTGCAAAACGCACAACTACCAAACCGCTCTGAACAAGGAATTGCTCCGGATGTCGCCCGAACAAAAGAACCGCTGCCACGTTGGGCACTTCACGATCTTGATGAACTGCCGTTAATCCCAGCGCACGAAGCAACCCGATCTTATCGAGCTGAATTCTCTCCCTCAACCGCTCTTCCCGGCGGCGCAGATATTCGGCAATCACAAGATCATCCAAATCATCCCATGTCGCTTGGGAGACGACGTCATTCTCGTAGCTCACCTGAGTTTTGGCCGAAGCGACCTTGAAGATTTCATCTCCGAGCAAGCGTTTGTCTTGTGAGCCAACGCGCAGGATGACTCGTCCGTCGACGTGACTGTGCAGACTTGTACTGCGCTCGACAATGATCGCCACAACCGTGAGTCCATTCACCTAAACCCGTTCCAGTTTAACTGGGACAGGGGGCTGACAACAATCTCGTGCGGCGTTTAAGAGACGGTTGATGTTTTCAGTGGTGGGAGAAAATCCTGTGATTTCCTCATTATCGTCGACGCCGATAAGAATAGTGCCACCCTCAGCATTGGCGAAAGCCACAATCGTCTCTGCCAAACTTGTAACACTCACCCCGCCGCCAAAAGGTTTAAACTCGATCAACTGTCCTTCGCCCAGCGCGATCAAGGCATGTAGCTCTTGCGGAGTCATTGGGAAAATTCACCTTCTCAAAATTTTGATAGTGATCAGAAGCCGCATGATAATCAATCTGTAAAGCCCAACTTATTGCGAAGGAGCTTACGGAGTTGTTCCATTGCTTTAATCGCATCCTTTGCTTCTGCTTTCGATGCCGACTCACCTGGATAGCGATAACGGACAGCAAATCTAGTGAGCAAAGCCAAAAGTGGTTTCTCCAACTCTAACTCCGGAAAGTAAGGCAAACATTTGTCAACGATGGCGAGTAAGTCATGTCCCCATGCAGATGGCTGCCCACTGTGTATGAGAAACCCCTTGAGGTACTTTTCGATACATTGTTGGGCGTGAAACCCGGCGCCGTCGTAGTTGGGAAACTTCCGAGCTCGATAGTCACGCCAGGCGGAATGGTAATCTGACTCAGCCTTTGCGATCCATTCATTTACCAGAACGTTCATAGAGAACGATTCCCTGCTCGATGATGTTACGCAGAAAAGTATCACCCATTTGCAGGCGCTTGGTTAGTTGTTGCGATGATCGCACTAAAATGTCCATCGGAAATTTGTGCGAAACGGACAAGGCAACCTCAACTTCGGAATTTTCGCCGTTTTGGCTTTCTTCAAGAACGATCAGCAAATCGACATCGCTGTAAGGATGATAATTCCCCTGGGCGTAGGAACCGAATAAGATGATCTTTTGGGGATTGAATTTCTGGGCAATTTGTTGAGCCACGGCCCGAATTTCTTCCTGGGGAATCGTG
>CAZCXH010000290.1:0-3064 GCA_964502525.1 uncultured Chitinophagaceae bacterium | reverse complement strand
ATATTTTCACGAAAAAGCTTGGTTTTTATGACAGTACCTTGCGATAACCGGGGGGGAACAATATTTTTCTAACCGCTTAAATGACACAGTTCAGTGAACAGACCCTGGGCTTTGGTAAAAAATTAACTCTGCAATTATCACATGATGCAATAATTTTTTACCTTAGAGAAAAGTTTTCTGCCGCCATGAAAACTTCGCTCTTTTTTGTTTCATTTTCTTTTTGTTGTTGTGCGCTATTTGCCCAAACACGCAACCCCGCGCGGGATATTAACAGAGCCAATATCTGGCATTTTGGTCAGCAATCAGGACCTCAAACTTTTGATGCTCCGGGGCTGCTATTTCACAGCGGTTCTCCTGTTGTGGTCAATATCGGTAATGGGGGCACTATGGCAACGGTAAGTGATTCGGCTGGAAATCTGCAAATTACCGGAGGGGGCTATAAACTCTTTAATAGAAATCATGTCATTATCAGCAATGGTGGCGGTACAATAGGAGACAATATTCTATCTATACAACATTCCCTTGCAGTTCCAAAGCCTGATGACCCCAACCTGATTTACTATTTCACTGTGCCTAATACGTTAAAGTACAATTTAGTGGATATGAGTTTAGACGGAGGAAACGGGGCAATCATTGAAAAAAATGTGACAATATATCCTTCTCCTCCGGGAGTGAACGCCAAAATAGCTGCGGTGCATCACTGCAATGGTACGGATGTGTGGGTGATGACGCATGAATTAGATACCGACAGATTTCTGGCGTTTCTTATTACTGGAGACGGCATTGACACTGTTCCGGTCATCAGTCAGATAGGTCCGATGGATAATGAGCAAGGTTCTTCCCTGCAAGGCGGAAATATGATATTTTCGCCTAATGGAAAAAGGCTTGCCATAGTTTACAACGGTGGCATCCCTCTTCCGCAGGTCTTTGATTTCGATAACACCACAGGGATATTGTCAAACGCAATTGCTCTGCAAAAAGAGCTGGCAGACCAGTCCCTATCTTTTTCACCGGACAACACCAAATTATATATTGGCTCTAATAATGGTCGTCTCGTTCAGTATAATCTTGCAGCAGGGGATTCGAATGACATTGCGATGTCAAAAAAAATCATTGTAAACCAGCTTCCGACCGGATACAACGATATGCAAGTCGGAATAGATGGGAAAATTTATTTAATGCAAAAAGGACCTCCTAATAGCGCTTATCTTGGCATTATTAATATTCCGAATGCTTTGGACACTTTGTGCAATTATAGTCTTCAAGGACTCTATCTTAACGGTTCTTTTGGAGGTGGTGCTGGTATGATGAAAACGATTGAAAGCTATTTCTATACCGGCACTTCAGCCTACCCCTGCTATGGAGACACTGCATCTGTCAACGTTACTTTGAACGGCAATCTGCTGAGGGATGTTCACGTCTATCCCAATCCTTTTTCTGACTATGCTTTCATAGATATTGTTTCTGCAAATTCAATTGACGGAACAATTCAATATAAACTGTACGATGCGCTTGGTAAAGAATGTAAAGTTGCTGTCAGTGAGTTAAATGCCGGCAACAAAACCATTAAAGCCATGTTGCACCGCAATCAAATTAAACCGGGAATTTATTTTTTGACTATAAATGCTGCCGAACAAATTCAGGCAACAATTAAACTTTTCATTTTCTAACGGCTTTGTTGCATGAATAAGTTCAATGCTGATAAGGGTTTCAGAAGTTTTTAAGTTATTCTTTCGAAAATTTCGACATCAAAAAACCTTGAAACACCTGTAAAATCAGGGTTTATTCGTGCAACAAAGCCTTTTCTAACCTTAAAAACCTTACGTCATGAAACCTCAAAATTTTCTATTGACGGTTGCAATGCTGTGTGCATTAAACATTCAAATTGCCAATTCTCAAACACCAACACCATGGGTATTTGGCGGGAATACAATAAGTAGTTCCGCTACTGATTACATTGGAACTATTAACACCCGCCATTTTGATATCTACACTAACGATGTTCTGAGAATACGGGTGGATTCGTTGTCGGGCAATGTGGGTATTGCTACATTAACACCCCGGAATCTTCATCATGTTCATGGCGGCTCTGTTGCGGTTTATTCACAATTCACCAATTCCGCCACAACCGACACCGCCAGCACAGTTGGTTTTCTCGTTGGCATTGACGCAAACGGCAATGCTATTCTCAATAGTAATTACCCAAGCGGCAATATGAATTTCTTTACGGATGGCGCTGGTAATCAGCGCATGACCATCCTCGGCAATAACGGCTTTGTCGGCATCGGCATCACCAACCCTGCCGAGCGCCTTAGCATCAATAGCGGCAACATTCAAATACTAACTCCCGCTAATTCATATATGATTGGACGAAATCCCATCCTCTGGCACAATGGAGACACCACCAACATCTACGTAGGTGTGAACGCGGGCTATGCTTTCGGGCAAACCTCCACCGGCAGCCGCAACTCGTTCATCGGTCACGCATCCGGTACGTTCAACAGCGGCAGCGACAATGTTTTCATCGGCTTCAATGTAGGCACCTTCAGCAGCGGAAGCAGCAACACGTTCATCGGCAATCTCAGCGGCAGGGACACCAGCTCGGGCGGCAGCAACACCCACATCGGCTACCGAACGGGGGAAAATAATACTTCAGGCAGCGAAAACACTTTGCTCGGCTTTGATGCAGGAAGAAATAATATAAGCGGCAGCAGGAATACGTTTGTGGGCGGCAAAGCCGGGGAAACCAACAAAGGCGGCAACAACACCTACATCGGCTACAACGCCCGCGGCACCGACACCCTGACTAACGCTGCCGCCATCGGCTATAACGCCTTGGTGACAGCCGACAGCAGCATGGTGCTGGGTGGCACGGGGGCTGATGCGGTAAACGTGGGCATCGGCACCGCTGCTCCCACCGAACGCCTCGAAGTGAACGGCAACATCAAAGCCCACGGCAAAATACTTATTGCCAATGATGGAAATACCCATGATTTGCTTGCCATGATTTTGCAACTGCAAAATGAAGTGGCTGAACTGAAACAGCAGATGGCAATGACAAAAA
>CAZCXH010000289.1:0-3088 GCA_964502525.1 uncultured Chitinophagaceae bacterium | reverse complement strand
GGCAAGGATGAGGGCTATTATTACTCCAAAATTAAATGTGTGCATAGGCAAGCCATCTGGAGAGGGAGTAAGATGTTGAATTTTTAGAACTGCCCTTTATTTATTTCAAGAAGCAACATTATTCCTTCGGTTGCGAAAATAATCATACGCAATCCCAATCATTCCCAAAAGTATTGAAATGGCGGCAAACAAGCTGCCGGTGTAGGGTAGGGATGCAGCGCGGAAATTCAGCAGCCATTTTATTCCGAGAAGTGGCGGCTGGTAGTTCATGCCGGGCACTTTAATGGGGGCTTTCGGATCGAGGTTGTGACCGTAATCATAAAGCCATGTGTAGAAATCGTAGATGCCGACAATACATGCCAAAACGAAGAATGCCGTCCATGCCTGCATCATCCATCTTTTTTTCAGCGCAGCGGTCATCAGCCCGAAAATGCCTATAGCAATCAGCACTGCCGGTATGATTTTTAATTCAGGAATGGAATCAGGCTCAATCCTTTTCATGCCGATGTAATGGTTGAGGATGTTGATGTTCTCGAGGGTGTGCTCGGTGTAGCCGGTTATTTTGTTCACCCAGATATACATGATCAATCCGCCTTCGGGAAACTGCGGGGCATCGAGTTTGATGAACCAAATAGGGAAGAGAAATGTGCCGATGATCATCAGAGAGGCAAGGAACATCAGAATCCGGGAGAGGTTGCTCATTGGTGGAAGTTTAGAGTTTAGTAGCTGAAATTTAAAGCTGATTTCAAGGGCAGTTCTAAAAATTGTTCTTTTTACGTCTCACCCAACCCTCTCCCTCCGGAGAGGGAGTAAGCGGTAGAATTTTCAGAACTGTCCTTAATTCATTTCGAACCTATCATCACATCAATTAAAAAGGCGGGCAACTCTTGCAGCGACCCGCCTTTTTAAATATTTCATATTTTAAATTACATTTCGGTTTCGCTGCCTGTCCACCATTTTAAGGGCGTGGAGGATCCTGCTGGCGACACTCTGACATATCCCTGCATTTCCTGATGCAATGCCGAACAGAAGTCAGTGCAATACATCGGGAAGTTGCCGACCACCTTCGGTTCCCATTTCAGCGTGCGGGTTACCCCGGGCATAATCAGCAGTTCGGCATTTTCCGCGCCAAGCACCGCAAAACCATGCGGCACATCCCAGTCCTGCTCAAGGTTGGTGACATGAAAATAAACCACATCGCCCGCGCGGATGCCCTCGATATTGTCGGGAGCGAAATGACTGCGAATGCTTGACATGTAAACATGAACATTTTTGCCATCGCGCACCACCTTCGCTTCATCTTCAGATTTGATGGCGTACGGATGTTTGTTTTCTTCCAGTTTGTAAACCTTTTTGCTCTTGTCCATCAGAATGTTAGCCGGAATAGATTGCGCGTAATGAGGCTCGCCCACAGTAGGGAAGTCGAGCAGCAATTTCATCTTTTCGCCCGTAATGTCATACAACTGCGCTGACTGCGTGAGTTCGGGACCAGTTGGTAAATAACGGTCTTTTGTAATCTTATTCAGAGCGATAACATATTTGCCCCAAGGCTTGCGGGTGTCGCCACCGGGAACGCAGAGGTGACCTATGGAGTAATAAGTGGGAACACGGTCAACCACCTCCTGCGTAGCGACTTTCCATTTAACGATTTCGGAGGAGATGAAGAACGAGGTGTATCCATAGCCGTCCGCATCAAATTCGGTATGCAGAGGCCCCAGACCGGGTTGTTTTACAATTCCACCCAGCACATCCTCATATTTCAGCACAGGGATTCCATAAATTTCTTTTTCAACAGCATTGTTTTCAATCGCTTTCAGCATTTTGCTGAACGAGTGAACTGCCATGTCGGCAGAGAGCTTGCCACCCGCAACAATGTATTCACCCGTGGGGTCAACGTCCATTCCGTGCGGAGATTTGGGCGTGGGCAGGAAGTAAACGAAACCCTTATGCTTGGAAGGATCAAGAACCTTCACGGTTTTGATGACCTCCGATTTGGCTGATTGTGTGGCTTCATCCATTATATTATGATAATAAGTAACCGCCACTTCATCTGCCTTGCCGCCATCCACCAATTCTGCGGCCTTCTGCCAGTTGACGGCAGCTACATAATCCTTGTCGTTTTGAGAAGCTTCAATTTCTTTCAGGGTGCCTTGCTGTTCGGTATTGTAGGAAGTGAAGAAAGTCCAGCCGTGAGAAGGACCTTTACCGCTATGCGAGAGGTCATAATCATACCCCGGCATCAGTACCTGGAAATGTATTTTCATTTCACCGGTTTTGGGATCAACTTTAATGAAGGAAAGCGTACCCTTGAACTTATCGGCAAAATCTTTTGTGGAAACATCCGCCTGCGGAATCGGTACGCTGAAACGGGTTCCCGCTATCACATATTCAGTTCCTTGAGTAATGAATGGCGAGCTGTGATTGCCTCCGCTGAAAGGAACTTCGATAATTTCTGCGGTTTCAAATGTGGTGAGATCAACACGGGCGATGCGCGGGGTATTGTTGCCATTGATGAACAGCCATCGGCCGTCCGCGATGCCATCGGTTTGAGAGATTTTCGGGTGATGCGAATCATCCCACGGAATGAATCCATAGGAGGTCATCAGCAGCGGTTTGGTTTCTTCGGAAAAGCCATAAGCCTTTTCTGCATCCAGAGAAAACACAGGAATCTGCCTGAACAAGCGACCGGAAGGCAAGCCGTAAACGCCTACCTGTCCGCTGAAGCCGCCCGAAGTGAATAAGTAGAACTCGTCATAAGCCCCGGGGGCTATATACACTTTTGAAGCGGCATCCGTGGCGCCCGAAAGCGCCTGCGGACCGCTTTTTTTAGCTGCGTATTCACCGCATGATGAAAGAATTGCAAGAAGGGGTGCAGCGAGCAGCAGGGGAAGAAATTGTTTATTCATTTGAAATGGTTTTAGCAGTTGTTTAATAAGGGCAGTTCAAAAAATTCCACCGCTTACCCCCTCTCCTTCTGGAAAGGGAAGGGGTGAGGCGATAAAAAGAGCAATTTTTAGAACTGCCCATAAATTATAATGTACGGAAGTATTCGAGCACCTTGCGGGCTTCATCTTCCGTTAAATTCTGG
>CAZCXH010000288.1:0-3105 GCA_964502525.1 uncultured Chitinophagaceae bacterium | reverse complement strand
TCGGGATCAATAATCGAAACCCTCAACGCAACATTCGCATCCGCCAAAATGCTCCCCGTAGAATCCTGAACCACCGCCTGGTATTTTATCGCCTGCTTGCCCGCCTCAGGAGGGCGGCACCTGCGCGAGGAGAAGCGAAAGGAAGAGGGTGAGGCAGGTGGTTAAAATGGTTTTCAAAAAATGGAAAAATCAGTTCACTTGTTTCTTAATACGATGGATTCCAGCTTTCTTAGTCTTCTTCCATAATCAACTATTGTCGAATCACGTTCTGCCAGTTTCATTACGCTCAATCTTAATTCCGAAACACCTTTATTGTTCATAATGAGTTGACGTTCCACTTTATCAAGTCGTTCATTGCTTTGAATCATTTGCTTTTCCAGACGTTCCAAGCGTTCGTTATTATCTTTCCGCATTTTCACTAACTCTTCGTGCAAGTCAATAATCGCGTTCACCAATTTATCTTCACTCATTTTTCCTTGTTTTTATCATATCAAAGGTAGCCAAAAGCAAAGAGTAAAGGCAGGGTTTCTACCCGAATTGCTTCGTCCGGTCTTGTGTATTTCAGAGTAAGCAACATTCCCACGCGCAGCGCTGTCAATAATCGAAACCCTCAGCGTAACATTCGCATCCGCCAAAATGCTCCCCGTTGAATCCCGCACCACCGCCAATAATTCTTACTTGTCATGCTCCAAAACTTGTTCTAATTTTCAATTGCAAAATCAACTCTCATGAGGCTATTATTGGAAATTGATGACAAGAAAGCAGGTTTCTTCATGGAGGTCTTAAAAAACTTTCCGTTTGTGAAATCTAAAACCATCACACCTGCCAAAGCGCAGTTAATGGAAGAAATCAAGGAGGCAGTAGATAACGTGAACCTGGCTAAAAAAGGAAAGCTGAAAGCAAAGCCCCTCAAAGAGTTGCTGGATGAGTTATAAGGTACTCACTATTCCTCCCTTTGACAAGCAAATTAAACGCCTGCTCAAAAAGTATCCGTCATTAAAGCGTGAAGTTGAAGCACTCGGCAATGAACTATCCGAGAATCCTAAAACCGGAGTATCCATCGGAAACAACTGCTACAAGATTCGATTGGCAATAGCCTCAAAAGGCAAAGGTAAATCGGGTGGAGCCAGAGTAATAACTCATATCCATATCGTTCAAACGATTATTTATCTACTCACCATCTACGATAAATCAGAACAAGAGGATATTTCGAACAAGGAGTTGGAAAGATTACTTGAATTTATTTCGTAAGGACTATTCGAATTGATTCGCCCCCAGTCTTGAGTATTTCCGAATAGACCACACCGCCACCCGCAGCCCCGAGTTACTCGGGGTCAATAATCGAAACCCTCAGCGTAACATTTGCATCCGCCAGAATGCTGCCCGTAGAATCCCGCACCACCGCATGGTACTTAATCGCCTGCTTGTCCGCCTCAGGAGGACGGTACCTGCGCGAAGAGAATTGAAAGGGAGAGAGTGAGGAAGGTGATGAGGAGGGTTTTCATAGTACCAAAATAAGGAGTTATGTTTGGATTTCCCTCTGGCAAACCATCAAGGAAGTTTGACGTATCTTTATTTCATAAAAAATTGTTCAGCAACATGAGGCATCTGAAAATAAAAGTATCAGACGAAAACAAAGACTTCATTGAAGAACTCCTTTCCAAGCTTGGCTGTGAAATTGAAGCCGAAATGAAAGAACAGAATGGAAACGGTATTGACGAAAGAATCTCACCTACTATGCTCTTTGGAAAATGGAAAGACCTTGATATTGATCCAAAGACCTTCAGGAAAAAACTATGGTCAAGAAAAAGGTAGTATTGGTTGATACCGATATTTTCATCAAAACTTTCAGAGGCGACAGAACTCACTGGAAAAATCTGGATTCGCTGAAAGGAAACATCGCCATTTCCGCCATCTCAGTTCTTGAGCTATATCAGGGGGCGAAAAGTAAAAAACGAATTTACGATTTAGATAAACAACTGCGAGCATATTACATTCTGCATGTCAATGAAGAAATTTCAATGAGAGCGTGTTCGCTGATGAGAAGATTGTTTAATTGCAGCAGCCTCTCTTCGCCATAAATTGCCGCTTTATACTGACAACAAACAGGATTTTGAATTTATTGAGGCACTGAGTTTCTACAATCCTCATAGCTGACTTCCTTTCTTCATCACCTTGTTTGGTAGTCCCGCACGTGCGGGAGCAAGAGGGTAGTAATTATCTGCGAGTTATTTCAGGTAGCCGTTGAGGTAAACATCTAACACAGCAGGCGTAGATGAAATGGTATCACCGCTGTTAAGGACAAGCGACAATGTGGGAACAATCGTGTAGCCCATATAAGATCCATTAATAAGAATTTTTGGAGTCAATGTATCCTTTTGCAGTAAACACTGAGTCACGAATAATTGTTTATTGAAAGGAACAACAAAGGAGCTATCCTTTAGATTGGCATTAACTGACGTAACGAAAGGATCAATGAGATATCCGGATATTGATAAATCGTAGGGGTTTATTTGAGGAACTGAAATTGAATCTCCTGAGCCAAGAATTGTGAAAGATTGGTTGTCGAAATAGTGGAAAAAATATGGAACATCAATTCCATTTATTAAGGTTTTAAAATTGCTGACATCGTAAGAAGCATAGGTGATGTAAAAATTTTTTCCAGTAGGTACCACATAAGGGGTTGAATAATTAACTATCCGAGAAACTCCAGTCATCCCAAGAGTTCCATCAGGATAAAGCGGATTAAAGAAAGTTGAATCAGACTGTCCTTGAGGTCCGGGAGGACCTTGTGGCCCCTGAGGACCTGGAGTATTACTTTTCTCCGCATAAAGCGCATAAGGCACAGAAAGCATTTCGGAAGCGCCAATCAAAGTAAAAGTGGCACCATCATTCTGGCTCAACTCCAACTGCATCCACTTATGTCCGGTCGCCCAATTAATATTTTCAAACAAACCAACTGGTTGTATTCCCCTTCCAATCGAAATATTCACCAACCTGAATTTGTTGGTGCCGGTCTTGTGTATTTCAGAGTAAGCAATATTTCCGCCCGCAGCGCTGTCAATAATCGAAACCCTCAGCGTAACATTCGCATCCGCCAAAATG
>CAZCXH010000287.1:0-3129 GCA_964502525.1 uncultured Chitinophagaceae bacterium | reverse complement strand
ATGGGACAGAGACTACCTTCTCAAGATTCTTAAAATTTAGATGCGATTGCCCTGAGGGTTGCTAATCCTTTCCCGCCCGCATACTATCTTGCGCTGATTTATTTGAGGAAATATTTTCCACTTTTTGTCAAGCAATGCTGAAATGAATTCCTTACAGGACTTATGCCTTGCTATTCGGAAGGCGCAGGTTTGCAGAATTCAACAGCATACTGTCCGTTAACCTGCACAAGATAGTCGCCCTTGAATGGAACAAAAATGTCAATAGCCGTTTGCTTATTAAAAATCTCAATCGCATCCACCGGAACTGCAATCGCGGAATTTTTATCGTACTCCGATTTCAGATAAACCTTAATCAATGCCGGGAAAGTCATGTTTGCCGGAAGTTTTATCTGATGCTTTATTAAATAGCTTGAATACAGCCAGTTTGCTCTGCCGTTTACATATTTTGTTCGAGGCAAACACACTTCGGCATCGTAACATGAGAAACGGAGGTTAAAATGCTGGAAGGATTCACCAGCGCCATGGGATATTTCAAGCTATCAGCAATTTTTCTGTATAGCGGCACTTCGTATTCAGGTATGCTGTGTTCCAGCATCTTTGACTGATTAATGGTGTAAGGGTCAATCCCCGTAAGTTGTTTAAAGAAGTACCCCATTGCTTTAAATGACGTATCCTCGCAAATATGTCCGAGTCCTGCATGGATTACAATCTTAGCCGAACTGTCTTTTTCAATAATGTCCGCAATATTTTCAGCTTGTCCCCTTTCTCTGGCTTTCATTCCTCCACCGGAAGTGTTTTCGTAACCAAATACGGTGTAACCCAAGCTCAATGCAACTCTTATCATATTCGCATACTGCGGTTCTTGCGGATAGGTCCCGATGTTTACTGACGGGTAGCCATTACTGTTTAAAATGTCAGCGGACGTAATACCCTCGCAACCGAAATATTTAAAGCCCGATTTTTTCAAATCGCCCAATAAGGAGGCGGTAAAAATCCTGTTAGGCGGGTAATAGTGTTGCTCGTTGAGCATCACTACCTTGCTGGTTCCAATGTGTTTGAGCACGTAATCCCTCGCAGAAGTGAGGTCGCTGTTTAAACTATCCCAATTTATATCAGTGCGATACTTAAATTGATAGCCGTAAACTTTATCATTGAGGGCAAGGGCAGAATCGGTTAACCCGATAAATGTGTAGTATGCTCCTGCCTGAGTACAGGAGGATATTGGTTTTAACTCCTCAAAACATTGCGCGAACTGCCGTCTTATTTCAGATGACGAAAGGTATCTCGGAATCGTTTGACAGTCTGCGGAGTGAACAAGCAGAAGAAAGGAGAACAGTGGAATCCCGCAACGAAATTGCACAGAAGGTAATTTTAAAATCATAATTTGCCCTGTATCCAAAATGTTCTGTTTCAAACAATCAGCGTTACCGGTATTCCAGATATTTGTCGTTTACGCTGCCAAACTGCAGCGTCATCAAATCGCGCACATAGTTCTGATAAACTTTCCACGGGTGTTTGGCTCCTTGCTTAGGCAGCTTATCCAGCGCGCGCGCAATGTACCCTGAATTCAAATCAATCAGTGGCTCCGAAGGCATTGAGGTGTCGTAGCGCGGAACGCAGACGGAATAATGATGTTTGTCCATGTAGTTCAGCAGTTTCGCAACAAAGCGGCAGTTCAAATCGCATTTCAGCGTCCATGAAGCGTTGGTGTATCCAACCGCGATTGCGAAGTTGGGCACATCGCTGAACATCACGCCACGGTAGGCATGTGTTTTTGCCGTGTCTCCAAGCACTTCGTTGATATGGATACTCATTCCACCCATCATGCGAACTTTCAGCCCCGTTGCGGTGATGATGATGTCGGCTTCCAGTTCTTTTCCGGAACTCAGCAGGATGCCTTTCGGGGTAAAACGGCTGATGGTGTCCGTAACCATCTCCACTTTGCCTGCTTTGATGGCGGCAAACATATCCGAATCAGGCACGATGCAAAGGCGCTGGTCCCACGGTCTGTACTTCGGAGAAAAATGCCGGATGTCATAATCCTTGCCCAGTTCTTTTTTCACGCCTTTCTGAATCAGTCTCTTCATCCCGTTGGGCCACCTGCGCGAAGCTCTGTACATGCCAATCGCCATCACGATGTTTTTCCACCGTACCAAATGGTACCGTGCATTGGCAGGCAGGATTTTACCCAGAAAATTTGCAACCGGGTCTTCGCTCGGCAGGCTGATGACGTAAGTAGGGGAGCGCTGCAGCACCGTAACCTTCCGCGCTTTTTTCGACAACTCGGGCGCAAGCGTAACGGCAGTGGCGCCACTGCCGATTATCACTACTTTTTTATCTGTGTAATCGAGCGATGCATCCCATTTCTGCGGATGAACGATTTTTCCGCCAAATGTTTCCCTGCCGGGAAAGTCAGGAGTGTAGCCGCTTTCATAATCATAGTAACCTGTGCACATGAACAGGAAGCGGCATTTCATTTTTTGATGCAGTGTCTTTTCATGAGCGCTCAGCGTGAGTGTCCACATCTTTTCATCATCGCTCCACGATGCATCAATGACTTTATGATTGTATTGAATTTTTTTGTCAATGCCGAATTTGGCTGCCGTGTCTTTGATGTACTGCAGGATGGAAGGACCATCTGCAATGGCTTTCGGATTTTCCCACGGGTTAAACGGGAATCCCAGTGTGTACATGTCGCTGTCGGAGCGGATGCCGGGGTATTTGAACAAATCCCACGTGCCGCCCATTGTATCACGCGCTTCCAGCACAGTGAAAGTTTTTTTTGGACACTTGCTCTGAATGTGGTACGCAGCGCCAATGCCGGAAAGTCCTGCACCTACGATGATGACGTCAAAAAAGGAAAATCCATTCGTCACATCAGGAATTTTCTTGCTTGCCGTTTCTTTAAACATTCGTGCGTACGGTAAATATACGCTGCGGCATGTTTCATTCCTCACCATCTGAAAACATGAACGGCTGCCATGCCTTGATTGAACTCAGCACGGCAGCCGCACACTTAACATCGCTTGAGAACGATGCCGGCAACTTCCTACAGAACTACACATTATACCCCACTTGAAAATAAAACGGAAACGTAGGCTTGGTTTTGAAATCCTGAGAGAGGAGTGC
>CAZCXH010000286.1:0-3146 GCA_964502525.1 uncultured Chitinophagaceae bacterium | reverse complement strand
ACGCGGTTAGCGAGGGTGGCAGGCTCGCAGTGCTTGACGGATTGGGAGTTGAGTTCGTTGATGCCGGAAATTAATAATCCAACCAGTTGGGTATAATCTAAACTTTTAAATGTATCCATCGGCACGATTATGCTGTCGTCTGCATTCCTGATTTCAGGAGTAACAACATCCCTAACCAGGTCAGCCAATCCTTCAACAGTGTCCACCTGCTGCGCGATGAGTCCTATTTGGTCTGCATCAGGAAGATTCAGATATTCATAGTCATCATTATATTTATAATGTTTTGGCTGTAATCCGGCAAGAGTGGCTAAAGCATCGCTCACCGCTTCCAGGCTGTCCTTTACTTTTAAATCGGAAATGACGCCCCATCCGCCAAAAACTCCGCCCGGGCCAAAGAAAAGGGCGGATGTTTCACCTGCGGCTAAAAGGCCGATATTATTTCCGGAAGAAGATTGACGCGGTGCTATAAATACGCCTCCGGCATTGTGTGAACCTCCTGACACATTCACCTGCAAGCCGATGTTCCCCGCGGTATCTCCATCCCAATTACCCGATGACTGAATGTCTAATCCGATTTTATTGATGTTTGCCGTTGAGGAGGTTGCCAGGTTCTCAATAATATTGGCCCGGTAAGAGGCAGTGGAAGCCGGATTGGTGAAGATATGGAGTTTAGCCGCAGTGGAATCTATGCCTATACCAACATTCCAGTTGGTATCAGCCAGTGATACATCACCTCCTGATTCTTGCCAAATTCGATTGGAATTGCTAAGCGCATTCACCCCCGCCACCAGCAATGCAGTGATTTCCTCGTGAACTACCGAAACATCGCGTTCGAGATCTATTGTACTTGCACAGATGTTGCCATACGATTTCGGGCGTTCAACGATTCGCGTCAATTCAGGAATGGAACCTTCTATGTCTTCCGCCTTAAAACCATAATGCCAGCCGTTGGGGAAATCAGGGTTGGGGTCTTTGTAATTGCCGTCAACATAGTAACTTTTCGGGCTTATCTTCGACAGGAAAATGAGGGCGCTGTCACCCTCAAGGTCTTTGGTTAGGTTAGTGTCAACGGGCAGGAAGTCAGTTGGATTGTTGATTATGCTCCCCAGCACATATAAGTCTCCGAGCAGGTAGCCAGCATAGCTTTGGGGCGCGAGACCCCATCTTGGTGAAGCTTCGGCATAGGTTGCAGAATCAACATCATCAGGAGCGGTGAGACCCCAGGTGCTTCTGCCCCACACAGAGTAATTGAAACCTGTTTTGCCTTCCGTAATAAACGCTCCACCCCGGTTTTCGAAATAGCTGCCGCCAGCATTCGCATGCACTCCGTCATTAACCAGCTTGCAGTAAGTATGAGCGGGCGTATAGATGGCTCTGCCGGAAAGCCCGTGATTCTGAAAGTTGCTGCCCTCTGCCCTTCCAAGCACTCCGCTATGCTGTGTTGAGTCATTTTCCGTTGGCAGAGTGTCTATTGCCTGACCTACCATTCCGAAATTTATTTCTGAGCCGCCTCGACCTTCCCCGAATGCACCTATCTGTATCCATGCATCAGGGTTAGCGGAAAGGAAATTACCGGCTATGCTGGTGGCTACTTTCACTGTACCAATAATTTCCGTAGCATAGATTGTATCGTTATCAATTATTGTGTCTATGACTATTCCTTGTCGAGGAGCTGCAAATGAATCAATATTTACATCGCTGAAAACATCTACTCTCCACTTCGGGACGGTGACTGCAATGCCGACATTGCCGGAAGGGATAATCCTCATACGCAGTGCTCCGATGCCCGCTGAAACGGGGGAAGTATAGAAGTCAAGGTTGCTGTTTGTTTGATGAGCCTGAATATTAAGATGATGATTAACCTTATTGTTCCACAAATAGCCGATGAGGGTATCACCCGTGAGCATGCGCCAGAAAGTATTAGTTGTGTCAGGGCAATTGGTGCGGAACACTTCGCCCTTGCTTAAAATGCTGCCATTTTGCGGTAGAAGGGCAGTCTTCCCATCTATGTGCAGCAGCGAGTTGGTAAAGTTACTTCCGAAGTAACCGATGCCGATGCTGCGAATCCAATTGGATGGCTGGGCGCTCGAATTGTCAGGTTGGGCAAAGTAGTTACTTGCATTGCCGTTAATAATTAACGGATTTTGCCCGTTAACGGGCTGTTTTGCCAGCAGGAGCATTGCCCCCGCAATAGCAAAAATGAATCGTTTTTTCATGGTTAACATTTTAAGTGTGAATAATAAATATGCGAAATGCCTTGCGGCTATTTACCATTTGCAATTCAAGCAGGTACAGTCCGTTCTGAATTCCGGATACATCCAACTCAAATTCCCAACGCTTCAATGGCAATTGTTTTTTTAACCACAATCGTCCTGTAATATCTATGAGACGAACTGTCACAGCCAGGGCATTTGAACTTTTACCGGTTTCCCCGAATGAAATCTTTATTTTTTCATCAGCCGGGTTGGGATATACTTTGATATTATCCTCCTGAACATTTTCAAGCGGGTAAATGATATTATATTGACATGGAGCGAATGTGGTATCAACCAAAAAGTTGGACACGAAGCGGGGCAGCCCTTGCCTTGCAAGACCTCTGCCGAGCGGTTGTGCTAAATACTGAACATTACATCCGGGACCTAATACGTTAGGATTTTCAATGACAGAAAGAAATGCCGGGTTGGGCGTAGATGTAATATAATCCCATTCGCCAGAAAGATAATTTTTCCCGTCCGGACCAATCTGTCCTTCTGTTGAAATAGCCACATCTGTAGTAAATAATAATGTTTTCGACTGCTGAATTAGGGTGTCAACCCCGGAAGATAAATCAAATTGATTAAAACGCGATTGCCAACTGTAGCCATCTTCAATATAAAATTTCATTCCGTCAGGAGAAAAAAAACCAATAGAAGAACTGGTATCAATCGGTAAATCAAAAGCATCAGAAAAAGTGCCATTATTAGAATCAAAGGATAGAAGTTGTAATTGTTCAGGAATTCCGGTAATAATGTAATTCCAATTTACAATAACCGCAGCTTTGTCCCCATTCGGTGTAAGAACTAAATGATAGCCTCCATTCAAATTGTAAAATTGTTGGGTTACACCATAATCCTGCCCTGCAGATGAAGCCACCGGAACGCTGTCCA
>CAZCXH010000285.1:0-3173 GCA_964502525.1 uncultured Chitinophagaceae bacterium | reverse complement strand
GCTGTCTGTCTTTTTCTTATTGCGGATAACATAGTCGGAAGCCTCAAGATATAATTCGTCAACATCTTTTTCTTTAAGCCCTAATGCTTCAATAATGAGAATGTCTAAAGCCCGTTTATCTTCCTGTTTGATTTCCTGGTGAATCGGCAAAGGCTCTCTGCCTTTCAGCGATTTCATGATGTTCTTCATCTCCTTCTCTTTGCCTTTCAATAATTCTGGATTCAGGATTAAAGTGTTTTCGGTGACGTTCACATCAATATCGCTCAGGCTGCCTGCCATTTGCCTGCTGAATAAATCCAACAGAAAGCGAAATGCAACGCTGTTCATTAGCAGGAACAAGGTGTCTGTGTACTTCTGATATTCCTCTTTTACGGTAATCGCATAGTTCACCTTGTCGCAAAAAATTCGGGCTTCTCTGTTATCCAGCAACCCATAGACTTCAAAAATCTTTGATGGGAAAATAAAATCGCCAATCACCGCATAAGGCACTAAGTCATACCAAATATTCCGCCCTTTGATAGATTCGCGGTTGTGAATGTCTAAATCCTCTGCGTCTTCGATGTACTTCAGCAGTTTGTTTCTGAATTTGCTCAGTTTATCTTTTGTGTCTTTACACCAAATCACTCGGTATTTGAGGCGGCTCATGTCCACATCGAGGTTGGCGGCTTCTTTCTGCGATTTTAAAATTGGCTTTGTGTAAAACCGTTCAATCAAATAGTGCTGATTATTCATTTCGCTGAAAAACCAGCCGAACTTCTCCCATATCTTTTTGTGCTTCGCAATATCCGCATCGCGCTGGATGCCGAATTGCAGCTTGTAGAAGTTATCGGGCAGATTGAGTGCGTTTTCGGTATTATCCGAAACGTAGAAAAATTCATTCGCTCCTGTTTTAATCCCATATTCCACATCAACAAATCGCTTCAACGGAAACAGTTTTCCTTTCCCGGCTTTCATCATTTTAAGATAGATGGCTGGTGAGCGGAAGAAGCGCGCGCCCCAGTTGCCATTTCCATATTTACCATCAAAGGAACTTGCATTTTCCAAATCCAACTGACTTACTGTGATGATGCTGTAATCATCGTTTGAAACGTCCTTTGTTGTGTTCTCAATTACATCCACCCAATCTTCTACTCGCTGAACACGATGCTTGTCATTGAATTTACCGATGAGCTTTTCGTAATCGCTTGTCACTTTCACAAAGCGGACGGTGTTGCTTTCCCTTTCCTTCTGACTGCTGCATTTTTCAAGAATTAGGATAACGGTGTTCACGAGGGCGGTTTCAAAGCTGCGCGTTTGCTGATGGTCAATGATGGCGATGATTTTGAAATGGTCGAGCAGAAATTTCTGCAACCCTGCGCCAAACGAGACATCGAGCCAACTGCTGCTGACGACATAGCCGAGCCTGCCGCCCTCGCGGAGAAAGGCTGCGGTGTGCATGAGGTAATAGACATACAGGTCGCTCTGCTGATTGATTTTTTTGATGCCAAATTCTTTCAACGCAAGGTCGTTCCATCGCTGTTTGTGCTGAATCAACTCCTGCCGGATATAAGGCGGGTTGCCCACGCAAGCATCAAATACAGGAATGGCAACGTCCTTGTGCTTTGCATCCAGCTTTTTAACCTGAAAAGTTTTGTTGGCATTCAGAAACAAAAGATTGAAATGCGAATTGCTTTCCACCTTGCTGAAATCGCTTTGAATGATGGTGGGGTAGTTGTCAAAACTTTTCACGTTTTGCAGCGAGAGGTTCATGGTGGCGAGAAAAGCCGGGAAAGCGGCAATCTCAACGCCCCATAATCTTTCGAGCAGTTGCTCATGACTAAGGTGCGGGTGATAATGCTTCATGAAATAATAAGCGCGGACTAAGAAAGTGCCCGCACCGCAACCGCTATCCAAGAGCAACTTTGTTTCAGGCGTGATGCAAAAGGCATTCACGATGTCAACCTCGTTGGTGTTGGTGAAGTGCTGCCCTCGGTCGTGCTGCTCCTGATTGTCAATTAACGTGTTGTAAATCGAGCCTATAATATCCGCGCTGAGGTCGCTGTAATCGAGATGCTGAATCTGAGCGACATTCTGGGCAAGCACGGGCAAATAGCGTTCTTCAAATTCAAACTCATCGAGAATGTTTTCGCTGAAAATCATCTCAAAGTCATGCTGCAACACATCGTCAAAGTATTTGCGCAAGGTTTTGTTAAGCAGCTTCTTATCGCGCGGAATGGCGATGGGCTTCAAATTCAACTCCTTCACATCGCGTTGCAGGTAGGAATAGAAAATGAGTTTTAAGAAAAGCAGGTAGTTGGCAAGCTGGCATATATTATACACATCGCTGCCATCGAACCTGAAGGTGACATTGAAAATATCCTGCTCGGTGAGGTATTCGCGCAGCCGCTTTTGAAACTGCTTGTCTTTGGTGATGCGCCTGCTCATCGGCTCCAACATGCTTGCTGAGGCTTCGAGGATGTAATTGCTGAGGCGGTTGACAAAGAACTTGTCAATATCATCCCACTGCACCTCCTTCACGCCATGCACGATGTCGGAGAGTTCTTGCAGGAAGGTTTTGAGGTTGGCGGCTATTTCCCTTTCATAAGAAGGCAGCAGCACGTCATCATCTTTTTTGACGTTGCTGAGGAAATAGATTTTCAGCTTGCGGTCTTGCAGCGTGGTATTTTCCTTGAAGGTTTCATAAATCACCAACTGTCTCGGAGTGCCGGTGATGAAATATTTTGCGCCATTGATGAAAGCTTTGTTGGCGGCATCGGTCACCAGCACATCATCGGTAGCATCCCAGGTGGAATCCTTCAGTTCAATGTAAACCTTCTTGGAAGCGTCTCTGCTGGATGTGATAAGTCCGTCTGAGAATTTAGCGGATGTGGTTCCGGTGTTTAGTTCCTGAAAAACCTTGTCGAACGCGATGGACTCATTTTCGGAAATGATGTTCTGGGCAACAATAAACAGCCTGCCCTGAAAGGTGCGCTCGTTGGCTTGTTTTTTCATTGCGGACAAATATAGAAAATAAGATAGCGAGGGTAGATTAGAAGTCAGGAAGAACTAATACCGCCCGGTTTGGAGGCGTGAGCAAAATTTGGCTCTTTTGACTTTGCCTGTCCTGGCATTGCGGGATGGCAGGCAAAGGCAAATGTGCCAAATGCGGGCAAGCCATAAAAACTTCAATTTTT
>CAZCXH010000284.1:0-3174 GCA_964502525.1 uncultured Chitinophagaceae bacterium | reverse complement strand
TGAAGCGAGGAAGGGTGCGCTGATGGTGTTCGACATCTCAGGCAAGCAGCTTGAAAATATCAGCCTGATGCTGCAGCAGGGAAGCAACGAAGTTGCCGTCAAAACAGAAAGCCTGCCAAACGGGATGTACTTTATCCGCTACGCTGATGAAAAAGTACAGAAAGCATTGCAGTTTGTAGTTCAGCATTAACGCAACCCGCGCACTTTTCAAACTAAAAAGAGGCTGCCTCCAACCGGGGCAGCCTCTTTTTCTTATCGCCTCATCGAAATTAAAATTGCGGTCTGATGAAGGTATATTAATCAAAATAAATAATTTTATTGTCTGTATGAGAAGGTTATTTTTTTCTGCAATCAAGCAGCTTGTCATGCCGCAGCTTTTGATTGCCCTTGCGTTGCCTGTGTATTTTTCATCCACCGCGCAGATACCGTGGGAGAATGATTCTTCGCAGCGCCATGACCTGTATGCTCACAGATTATGCAAATCTGATTTCTCCAAAATTCCATTGGAGGTAAAGACTGACCTGAGCCAAGCGGTGATAGCGTATTTGAAAAAAAACAATGTTAACCTTCAGCCGTTTGAAAGCGGTATTACGTTGGTGCATGACATCACCAGCCCCGGTGGGCGGCACCTTACGTATGAGCTGAGCTATGACGAGATACCTGTTTTCCAATCGCAGTTGAAGGTGAATCTTGACAAACATCACGTTATCGGTTCCATCTTTGACAACACCTGGAACACGGCAGGGTGGGAGAAGCAGAAGTTAAAGAGTGAATTTGAAAACCTTGATGTTGAAGCCATCACCGGATATTTTCAAAAGGAGCGTTCGTTGGATGCAGGCTCAATTAAAAGCAGGAAAGTGATTGCAGTGCTTGACGAGCAGCCGGTGGCGCTTGCAGAAGTTGAATTTTTGAACGTCAATACCAGCGAGCACCTGTTGCTGTTGGTTGATAATGATTTGCATATTTTCCTAGAGCGCGAACTGAGCGTCAACAGCCATGCGAATGCAACCGCCACCGCTATGGTGTTCATCCCCGACCCGCTCACCAGCGCGCACGTAGAGTATGGCCTGCCTTATGTTGACAACGATGATTCCGATTCACCCGCCCTTAGCGCACAGCGCAAGCAGGTTGACATACCGGTTACTTTTGACGGCAGTGTTTACAGGCTTGAAAATCAATATGTGATTATCTCAGAATTCGATCAGCCTTACATTCCGCCAGTACAATCCGCCACGCCTGATTTCAGTTTTACCCGCGATGAAGCTGGCTTTGAAGATGCAAATGCGTTTTACCATCTGACGGTGTTCAGCCAATATGTTGAATCGCTTGGGTTTAATAGCTTGCTGAGCACCCGTCTCACGGTGGACGCGCATGGGAAGCAAGGTCGCGATCAGTCGGAATTTTCATACCCTAATGGCGAGTTGCGCCTTTCATTTGGAGAAGGGGGTGTGGATGATGCAGAAGATGCTGACGTCATCATTCATGAATTCGGGCATGCCCTTTCTTACAGCGCATCTCCCGGCAGCAACGGTGGCTCTGTTGAGCGTCTTTCACTTGACGAAGGCATTGGGGATTACTTAGCCGCTTCTTATTCCCGCGCGATTGACACGTTCAGGTGGGCGGACGTTTTTACGTGGGATGGTCACAATGAATACTTTGTTGGAAGAACGGCTGTTACTCAAAAGGTTTATCCTGATGACCTGGAGCTCAACTGGAACAACCCGCATCGCAATGCAGAACTTTACAGTTCCCCGCTGATGAAAATTTGGGAAACGATCGGCAAGGAAAAAACCGATAAGCTTCTGCTGCAATCGCTCTATTCGCTTGCTGAGAGCATGAGCATGAAGGATGCAGCCGCAACGCTCTTCATGGCTGATGAAGCATTATATAATAGCGGGAACCATTGCGCCATTTATTTCGCCTTTCTTGAGAGAGGGCTTGCCGACCACAATGCCGTTTTGGAAGATACCTGCGTGCGGGTGGATAAAACCATCACGCTGAAAGCCGGCAATGACCAGACTATTTGCAAGGGTGATTCGGCAGTGCTCGGTGACAACAGCGGTTCAGGCAACTATTACGCTTACCAGTGGTTCCCTGCCGAGGGCTTGGGTTCTCCCGATTCGCCTGTGACAAGGGCAGCTCCCGGCAGCAACACCACTTATGTGCTGACTGCTTCGCGCCTTGACAGGTCGTATAACACCGATTCGGTTCAGGTCAATTTTCTTGAATCATGCTTCCTGAATACCGATGGATTCAGGTTCGGGGATGAAGCCATCATCAAATTGCCTCCGAACTCACATGATAATATTATCGAGTTGTTTGATATTAACGGCAAGCGGTTGTTCCGGGATGACAACCTCCCTGACGATGATTATCATTTGAGCGGCAAGTCGCTGCCTGCCGGTGTTTACATCCTGCGCGTTACCTCCACGCGCGGCAAACAAAGGATCAGGCTCATAAAGATCAGCGACAGGTAGCCTTCTGACTGAAATCCATGCCCACTTATTAATGGGAGCAAGAAATAGTACATAATTCATTCCGCTTCAAGCCGCAAGCTACAAGCTGCAAGTTTTGGCCAGCTTGAGGCTTGAAGCCAGTGGCTTAAAGCTAATACCTGAAAAATATGCACTAAATGATGATCTTATTAATAGGTTTCATTCCAATTAATAGCGGGTCAAAGGCTGATTTGATTCCCGGAATAACAATTTCCATCTGAGGCATCACTTTTTTTCATTAAACCTCTTTCATAATTCAATTATTCCACCCCCTCACTCCCCAGCCAGCGCAGGGCTGTTTCATTCTCAATATTAAATCTCTGATGGTTCTGGAGAATCATGAACCCGTCCCGTCCAGGGACAAAAGGTTTAGTTTTTCTCAATCCATCACATAATTCTCAAAGAACCCGGTTAACGTATCGTGCCTGACGGCACTTAAGGTTTTTATTGCAGCACTTTCTAACAACGTGCTGTGCCTGACGGCACATTCCCTTTCAACGAGAATGAAACAGCCCTGTCCGCCAGCGGGGGATAAACCCCACGCGCAGAGGTGCCCATGAGTACTCGCGTTCCAAACCGCTAAAAGCGGACGAGCCATGCGCGTTTGGCTGTCCCCCGCTGGCGGGCTTGCCTATGCACACATTTAATTTTGGAGTAATAATAGCCCTCATCCTTGCCG
>CAZCXH010000283.1:0-3191 GCA_964502525.1 uncultured Chitinophagaceae bacterium | reverse complement strand
CACCTTCTCCTTTGGAGAAGGGCGGGATGAGGCTTGCCCGGCAAGGATGAGGGCTGTCATTACTCCAAAATTAAATGTGTGCATAGACAAGCCTTCCGGAGAGGGCAGGGTGAGGCGATAAAAAGAGCAATTTTTAGAACTGCCCTTATGAAATCCTTTGATGATTCGCGGGGAAATTCTGGGCCAGGTTAAGGTGAGTTTGCCTTAGCCGTTTGAGATTTTTTCTTAATGACTGCAACGAGGTATTTAAAAATCAGATCTTGCTCTGCTTCTCCAAGGTTCGCATCACCGATCATTTCCGGCAGCAACTGATGCCACTCCTCCTCGGTGTGATCCAGGGGGCTGTACAAGCGATGGCATCCACCGCAATTGCGGATATAGAGGCGATGCCCTTGCTGCAATTCAGCAAGCGTGAGCGATGGCCATTTATCAGATATTACCGGAACATCCGCTTCCGTTGGCGGGGCAAAGATGTTGGAGCATCCCCACAGGAAAATAACAAAGAAACCGCAGGCTGCTGATTTCCTCTTCACGGGTTAGGGAATGGTTAAGGAAAACAGAATGCGGATTTCCGCTTTTTCGTGCGCGGCAAGGTCGCGCGCATCATCTGACCCGCTGGACTTGAAGTTGGCCCACTGCGGCAGCACGTTCAATATCACAAACCAGTTGTTGGCATTGTAATAAACCGTTGGCCCTCCAAAAAATGCTGAGGAAACCAGTCCGTCATCTTTTACAATCAGGTTGTGGTTGCGCAGTTCCACGCCAACGCCAAACCTGCTGCTTGCCATGTACATATAGCCCAGATCAAATTCAACGGGCGCCTTCTCCAGTTCGATTTTGGTTTTTGTTTCACCATTTTCCTCCTCCACTTCTGCTTCAAACTCCACCTCGCCTACGGCATTGAATGCAACAAGGTGCTTGCCGAACACCTTATCGAGTATCACCTTGCCTTCCAGTTCAAATTCATCAGGACCGATGGTTGCTTCGGCATACAGGGCGGTGCCGAGCGCGCTGGCGGTGGGGTCAGAGAGTTTTATTTTCCACTCGCTGGAAACAGAAAACTCCATTTCCGATTCTTTGTCCGCGCCAGCGTTGTCATTGGCGGCAAACTTCATATAATTGAGATTGAGATACAATGCAGACTGCAGGCGCTTCGACACACCGATTTCAAATTCGAGACGCTGGTCAATACGGCTGTAAAACTGCTCCCTGCCAAAGCGGAAGGTGGTCCAGCTTTCAATGTCTTTCACGCCTTTCGGCAATATGCTTGATTGATAAGTCCTCGCTAAGACGCGATCCTGCGCAAGTGAACTGTAAGAATGCGAAAACAAAAACAGGGTTGTTATGCAAATAAGCGTCTGCAGGAATAGATGTCCGATTTTCATTGGATTTTTTATGGCAAAACTATTAGCCCTCCCGCTGTCATCCAATCGTTAAGAGTAGGTATTTTGTGTGAGCGCCTTCGGGGGTTCTGATTGCGGGGCGAGGAATTTTGGTTATGCTCGCTGAAGAAAGCAAGCCTCCGGAAAAGAGGCAAATCTCTAAACGGGGTAGTAATAATAGTCCTCGTCCTTGCCGGGCCAGCCTCATCCCGCCCTTCTCCAAAGGAGAAGGTGTCAGGGCAGTTTTCCTTATCCCGACAAAAAAAATTACTGATTCCTTTCAGTGGCAAGATGGCTCGGACACATCTCTCCTTCCGGAGAGGGGGCGGGGGTGAGGCTGAGACGAAAGCAGGACAAAACCTTTGTCCTCTGATATTCTTAAAAGATGTGTGCATAGGCAAGCCAGAAGGAGAGGGACCAAGTGGTTGAATTTTAGAACTGCCCTTAAGAATGTCCGGTGGTTACAATCACCTGATTTATTACCAATGCTAATCCACACCACGTCACTGATTTATTAAATACGAAATTACCATTATGCGCTGAAACTATTGATGTCAAATGCTTACAAGCTAATTTCTTTCTGAAAGTTGCGTGGCGTTAAGCGTTCACGCTTATTAATTTAGAGGGCAAAGCATATTTTCTGTTTACTGCTTCACTGACAATAATTGAACCCTTTTTAAAGACAAATCAACAACTAAACTCAGAAAAACATTTAGCCATGAAATCATTTATTGATAACACCCGTCAATTTAACCCGGATTCCTGTTGCCACCACTCTTTTCCCGGTAAACTTTTCAGCAGCGCAATCTTCCTTTTTGCGCTGTTGTTGTTTTCGGGGAACGTGTTTGGGCAGTTGGCAAACGTCACCTATTCAACTAAATCCAATTCCGTTATCAGTTCATCAAGTTGTTCCGAAATTGGCAGCAGGGAATACACCTCCCACCTTTTCACCCAGGATGACGTTGACGCTACTGAGGGAACAACCGGATGCCAGCAATGCAACAATAGCAGCAGTTGCACTTATAATCAAAACGTACCGATAGTCACAAATAGAACCAATAATTCAATACAAATACTTGTAAGGATTGACGCATGGGAAGATGACCCTGATGGTCATGCAGGAAGATGCACTTTTGATAGCGATGGAGGTGGATTTGATAATGATGATTGCCACCGCACCGACAACGGTGTTTTAAACGTGTTCTTCAGGCGGTCTGCCGTTCCCTCCAACGGGACATCTACCAATTCTTCAGTGGCTGGAAGCTCAAGTGACCATCAATATTCCATCAAATACACATGGAAATATGCTGCAGGAGGCAGTACGATTTCGTTTGCCTGTAGTGCTCAGAATGCTGCCGTAGCCACCGGAGATATCCGCTCTTTTTCATTTGCAGCAACCGCTGGTCAAACTTACAGATTTACCTCGCTGGGTGGTTCTACACTAAGAATTTACGGAACGGACGGCTACACGGTTGCCCATACCGGAACTGGTACGGTTGACTTCACTCCAGGCAGCAGCGGAACCTATTTTGCAGAGTTTGCAACGGCTGCACGTGGCGTACTTACTTCAGGATTTACTTTATCCTATCAATTAATTTCCGGACAAGGCTGCACGGATCCAACAGCTTGCAATTATGATCCTGCAGCCATCTGCGATGACGGTTCTTGCCACTTCTTATTCGGATGCACCGATCCGACAGCCTGCAACTATGATAATACCGCCATCTGCGATGACGGCTCCTGTCACTTCTTATTTGGTTGCACCGATCCCACAGCCTGCAACTATGATGCGACTGCCATCTGCGATGA
>CAZCXH010000282.1:0-3203 GCA_964502525.1 uncultured Chitinophagaceae bacterium | reverse complement strand
ATGGAAAAAATCAACGATTGCAATATCAGCGCTCCGAAAAAGATATGTCCGGTGATGATTGCAGGATCTTTAAGCACCGGAACACGTGATGGGATGCTCCCATTTCTATTGCCGTTTGACAAAATAAGCTGTTTTTGGCGAAGCAAAATACCAATACTCTTTATTTTTTGAAAGTTTGAAAGGAGGCTGTCCTTCCGTGATTCACACGGTTCAAACTTTATCTTTGTTCCGTGAAACGATTCAATTCGTCCCATACTCACCCCAACCATGGGGGTGAGCGCGGCAAATCCAGCCGGAAGTTCTTTTACCGCGAGGCATTTAGGAAGCGTTCAGGAAAGAAAGCTGCCAAAGCGGTTGCCGCAACCGGGGAATTTGCATTCCCCGCGCGCCTCAATAAATATCTTGCCCATGCGGGCATCGCCTCGCGCAGGGAAGCGGATGAGTTGATTCAGCAGGGTTGCGTGACGGTGAACGGGCAGGTGGTGACGGAGATGGGCTACAAAGTGCAGGAGCAGGATGTTGTAAAATTTAAAAATAATGTCATCAGTCCGGAGAAAAAAGTTTACATTCTTTTGAATAAACCGAAAGATTACATTACAACCACTGATGATGAGAAAGGCCGGAAGACAGTCATGGATCTGATCCGCAACGCCACGAAGTCAAGGGTTTATCCGGTCGGAAGGCTCGACCGCCATACAACCGGGCTGTTGTTGCTCACCAATGATGGCGAGCTTGCGCAAAAGCTCACGCATCCGAGCTTTGAAGCGAAGAAGGTTTATTTGTGCGTGCTCGATAAGCCTTTGAAACAGGAGGATATGAGAAAGATTGCTGAAGGCATAAGCCTGGAAGAAGGACTCGCGAAAATTGACGCCATTGAATATGCTGACCCGCAGGACAAAAGGCGCATAGGCATCGAACTGCATATCGGCTGGAACAAAATAGTGCGCAGGATTTTCGAAGCAATTGGCTATGAAGTGCGGCAACTCGACAGGGTATTTTATGCGGGACTAACAAAAAAGGACCTGCCTCGCGGGAAGTGGAGGCATCTTGGCGAAAAGGAAGTTATAAGGCTGAAGCATTTCGCATAAGGTCCTTTTGCTCCCTTCACATTAGAATATAGAAATTTATTTTATCGCATTCCGATAATGCTTGCCTGAGCTTTTCCTAACTTTGCCCAGTTCTTGTAATGTATATGGAATCTGAAAAAACATCTGTCAGCGAAGAAAAAAAATCGCTCAACTTCCTTGAACTTATCATCGAGGAAGACCTCCGTAATAACACTTACGAAGGCCGCGTACACACCCGCTTTCCCCCCGAACCCAATGGCTACCTGCACATCGGCCATGCAAAATCCATCTGCCTGAATTTCGGATTGGCGAAAAAATATAACGGCAAATGCAATCTCCGCTTTGACGACACCAATCCCACGAAGGAAGAGCAGGAATATGTTGATTCCATCATGCACGACATAGCATGGCTGGGATTCAAGTGGGACGAACTGTTTTTTGCTTCCGATTATTTCGGGCAGTTGTATGAATGGGCAATCAAGCTGATTAAAGACGGCAAGGCTTATGTGGATGATTTAACCGCTGATGAAATCCGCAAATACCGCGGCACGCTCACCGAGCCAGGAAAAGAAAGCCCTTACCGCAATCGGAGCGTTTCGGAAAATCTGGATTTGTTTGAGAAGATGAAGTGTGGGGAATTTCCTGATGGCTCAAAAGTATTGCGTGCGAAGATTGACATGGCTTCGCCTAATATCAATATGCGCGACCCGGTGATGTACCGCATCCTTCATGCAGAGCATCACCGCACCGGTAACAAATGGTGCGTTTATCCCATGTATGATTATGCGCATGGGCAGTCTGATTCGATTGAACGCATCACTCATTCCCTCTGCACGCTGGAATTTGAAGACCACCGCCCGCTGTATGACTGGTTTATAGGAAACATCAGCATCTATGCGCCAAAGCAGCGCGAGTTCGCGCGGCTGAATCTTGATTACACTGTGATGAGCAAGCGCATTTTGCTTGAACTTGTGACGTCAGGATTGGTGGACGGATGGGACGATCCGCGCATGCCTACGCTTTCCGGTTTCCGCAGGCGTGGTTATACGCCCGAAGCGATTCGCTTCTTCTGCGACAAGGTGGGGGTTGCCAAGCGGGATAACGTGATAGATGTTTCATTGCTTGAATTCAGCATTCGTGAAGATTTGAACAAACGCGTTCTGCGGGCAATGGCGGTGATTGACCCCATTAAAGTTGTTATTGAAAATTATCCCGAAGGACAGGAAGAATTTCTGGATGCGGTGAACAATCCCGAAGATGAGTCGGCAGGGAAGCGCAAAGTGCCGTTCTCCCGCGAGTTATACATTGAGCGGGAAGATTTTATGGAGAATCCCCCGAAAGGATATTTCCGTCTTTCACCGGGGGTAGAGGTTAGATTGAGATACGCTTATTTTTTGAAATGTGATCGAGCGGTGAAAGATGCCCAGGGTAATATAATTGAGTTGCGTTGCACGTATGATCCTGCATCAAAAGGCGGCAACTCGCCTGATGGAAGAAAAGTAAAAAGCACCATTCACTGGGTAAGCGCGAAACATGCCATTGATGCAGAAATCCGATTGTATGACCGCCTCTTCAACGACCCGAACCCGGTCGGGAGAAAAGACGGAACGAAATACACGGACCACATCAATCCTGATTCGCTGAAAATCGTCACCGGAAAATTAGAGCCGAGCCTTGCTTCTGCAAAACCAGGAGATAAATTTCAGTTTGAACGGGTGGGATATTTCTGTGCGGATACGAAAAATACGACTGCGCAAAAATTGGTATTCAACCGAACTGTGACGCTTAAAGATACGTGGGCAAAGGCGGTCACGAAAGGATGAGGCATATCTATCTCATCAGCACATCAGCTATTATGATAACACAACACCTCCTGTTGCTTAGTTGGTATATAGCTGAGCATGAGTAATGGTGATTTATCTCGTTTCAGTATAAATTTTATCTTCTCAACAGTTCTATTACTTCTTCAATCTTGTAAGTTTTCTGCTCCCCGCTTTTCAAATTTTTTATTTGCAGCGTGTTGTTTTTCAGTTCCTCTTCTCCCACAAAAATCGCGTAGGGAATTCCCTTCTTGTCCGCATAGCCGATTTGCTTTTTCATTTTTTCTGCGAAAGGATAAATTTCAGCGGGAATATC
>CAZCXH010000281.1:0-3229 GCA_964502525.1 uncultured Chitinophagaceae bacterium | reverse complement strand
GCCTGGAAATGGTGCAACTGCATCGGAGGCGTTGCTCCGGTTGACCATGTCTTTGTTCCGTAATTATAAATATCAACGGGCTTGGTTCCGCGTCCACCGAGGAGATAAAATTTGGTGCCGGCCTGAACAAAAGCGTTTTCAAAACGGGCATTGCAGGTGTTGTTTGTGTTCACGTTCACCCAATCGCCTGCGCTCTCCACAGGTTGTACTGCGATATAATCCCACGTTGCGGGAAACGGAGTGGCGCCACGCGAAGTAGAAATAATTCCCGCTGCCATTACATTATTAATCCATGAAGCAGGAACCGAAATTGCGGGACCCATATTTGTCTTTGCGCCACCGCCAACGGAATAAGAAGGCTGCACTATGTTGGTGGCGGGATTTACTGTTAAGTAAAGATTCACGTGCGTGGAGCCGAGAATGGAAACGGGATACATCGTTGAAGTTGATACGCCTGCAACTTCCTTTACGATTTCGATGCCACCCGCACCGCCATTCGCAGCGCAAACCATCTTCAGATAATTATCCTGGTCGCCTGTGCCCATGAAAATTCCCATGGAGCGAAAATCCAACGGTGTTAATCCATCAAAGGGTGCCATCACGCGCCCATTCACCACAAAGCTGAACGGAAAGGCGCCCGTATTCACTCCAAACTGGAAGGCATATTTTTGATTATTGGTTGCTCCAAGCGCATCGTTTGCAGGCACATTGTCCACCTTGAATTTCTTTGCGGCTCCACCTACAGTCAGTTCGTTCGCGCTGAAAAGATTCATGTAATCCGAGCCGTTATTCATCAAGCCGGTAAAGCCCCAACCCCGGATACCGCCATTATCAACCCCGGTGTAATTGTAAAGAACCGGAATCGTGGTGGTAGTTCCGTTATTTGCATCCTGAGCGAATTTATCCGTGAGGTCGGAGATTCCGTCATTGTCATCATCCGCATCGAGCAAATCGGATGTGAAATCGCCATCGAAGTCGTACGGAATGCTCGCAGCGGAACATTTGTCCGTGAGATTTTGCGTTTCATCACCATTCTTGTAGCCGTCCCCGTCATCGTCCAGCGTCATGCTGTTGGGGTCGCCCGCGCAGGCTTGCGAATAGGCGTTTGAAAATTGAAGGATGCTGAAGAGCATCAGGAAAAGGATGCCTACTCTTTTCAATCTGGTTTCCATCGTTGATAGTTTTGGATGGGTTTAACAATTGAATCACAAAAAAAACCGTGATTCTTCCGGGTGCACAGTAGGACTTTGAAAGAACAAAGTGAAAGCGCAAAGGCTTTCACCGCAGATAAGCGTAATGTAGTATGTAAATTAAGGGGACGCAAATATTTATTTCGATGAATTTCGCAGTCATTTTACGATAAGAGCTGCCGGATGTTATCATTTTAATGAGATTTTAAGAAGCAGCCGGGAGGAATTCGTTGTTACCGATACAATCTTTGTATTGTGGTAAAGCCTTATTCTTTCACCATCTTACCGGAGAAAGTAGCTGTGGAATTATCGTTTCGGATAACGGTAATCTCGTAGAAATACACGCCTGCCGCAATAGCAGAGGCGCCTTTCCATTCAAACCTGTGTTTGCCGCTGGTTTGCTTTTCGGGCATCGGGATATTCACAACCTGTCCGAGGTAGTCGTAAATGGTTACACGCACTTTTGCTTCAGTGTTCAGGGTATAATTAATAGCGAATTGAGTATTGAAAGGATTTGGATATGCAAGAATATCATGCATGCAGGCATTTACGTTTTCAATGCCGGTTCCTTCCTGAACCTTAAAAGTGAATGTCTGGCTCACCGTAAAATCATCTCCATCGCTCGCAAGGATAAACCATTGGTAGGTTGAGCCATGTTTTAATATAGATCCATCGAACAACAATGAGTTTGCAGAAATTCCGGTGATGGTTGTATCCAGCCCGGTGCCTTTAACATTGATGGAATAGGTAATAGGGTCGTTATCGCCATCGGTTGAATTTTCCCATGTGAATTCGATATTAGCGGGGTTTATGATGCTGCCGTTTGCGGGAGTCAGCAGGTTAAACGCGCCCGGAATGTCGTCAACGGAATTAACCGTTACGTTGAATGTATCGCTAATGAAAGCTCCCTGCTGGTCGGTTGCGGTAACAATCAGCGTTGCGCTTCCATGCGCATTTGCCATGAAACTGATGTCAAGCGTATGGTCGGTGTCAATCACTGCATTCAGCAGTGCGGTGTTACTGTTGGCAATGGTGCAGGTCAGATTGCTGCCGTCTTCAATATCACTGAAAATGTTTCCTAAATCTACATAGTTCAGCAGTGGCACGGCATCTTCGTTTACGGTGATATCGGGAATGTGAGAAGTTACATAAGGCGTATCGTTCACCGCTTGCAAATTGAGATGTACGGCTGCGTTCATCGCTCCATAAGATTGTCCGTCAAAACCGTTCCATTCAAAACCGTCAGCTCCGGAAAATTCACCGGCAGGATGATAAACTAAACCGGAAATATCGCTTGCGGTGATTTCATCCAATAGGTTTACAGGATTCAGATGCAGCGTAAGCGAGCCGTTGGCGGGCAATGTTCTGATTTGGATTTTTGTTAAAGCATCTCCGTCAATGTCAGCGAATGAAGCCGAAAAGTTGCCAATGGCGAAAGCGATGTTCGTGTCTTCCTGCCCGTTTTTAAAAACATCGGAAATAACCGGAGCATCGTTTACCGGCAGCACGATAACCGTGAAAGTTCTTGTAATAATATTATTTGATGCTTGCCCGTCATCCAGCGTAACGGTAATCACTGCTGAGCCGTTTTGTTCCGGAGCAGGAGCAAATTGAAGCAAACCCGATACATCAGGATTATTATAGGTTATAACAGGATTTGCAATCAGCGAAGGATTGTCTGACACAGCAGAAACAGAAACAGATTGCTGTTCGCCCGGTCCTGAGGAAATTCCGGTGAGCACGATAGTTTGCGCTCCTGCATCTTCGTTCACCGTTATATCAGCTATTGCATCAAGCGAAGGAGCATCATTTACCGGATTAACGGTTACTGTGAATGAGCGCGTAATGAAGTTGTTTAAATTTTGTCCATCATCCGCTTTTACCGTAATCACCGCAACGCCACTTTGATTTGAAATAGGAGCAAATTCCAGTATTCCTGCTGTATCGGGGTTGGAGTAGATAATTACAGGATTTGCAATCAGCGCGGGGTTATCGGAAACAGCGCTCAAAGTGAGCGGCTGATTTTCATTGAATCCCGG
>CAZCXH010000280.1:0-3247 GCA_964502525.1 uncultured Chitinophagaceae bacterium | reverse complement strand
CCTAGAATGACGTGATTTGCCGGACATGCCTGACATCAGGTTGGGGTATACCTCATCCTGACACTACGAAATGAGAAAAGAAGGAGGTTTTTGCAACAGTGCCCTGCAAATCGGTGTGCTGGTCGTCGGTTGAGACGCGGGCATAGCCGTATTTCATAAAAACTGTTCCTGTGAGCGGTGAAAATAGCGGGGTGAATGTGAAACAGACTTATGAAACAGTCAAGAGGTAATGTTTATGCGGGTTCTAGAAGTGTTTCAGAAGTTACCACTTATGAAACAGAGCGATGTGTCAGACTAGTTGAAGCTGTTTACCGTCTTCATTGCTTTCGAGCTTCGACCAGTCGAGCGCATTCAGGATGCTGGTCTTGATAGGTCGCTTTTCATCCCAGAAGATGAGCGAAGAGAGAAGCCCGGTTGCAGGTTTGGAATCGAGCTGTGCTAGTGTCCTCCGCGCTTCGGATTCGCTGGCGAACGACAGATAGTAAACCGTATCATCGAACATTATCGGGCGACCATCCATTGGTGCTACAAGGCGGAAGCGCAGAACTTTATATAAACCGCAAATGGCAATCCGCCACGGGCGGAAAGCATAGTCTCCCACCCCGAATATAGAAAAACGCGGATTCTTCACATAGATGGTGCTGCCGCGTGAATCGAGCTGGCTTGCGTGGGCTTCGAGATATGCCCATGTCAGCGGCGCATTGTATTTAATTTGTTTAGTGGACTCACCGACTGAGCGTTGGGTAACGAGCACATATTTCTCACGCCATTCTTTACTGCTGCCGATGTCTGAGCCTTTAAGGAGCGGATAGAGGTAGGTGTCTTCGAGTTGCACAACGTCACCAAAACCGTTTTCGTACCCTGCCGGAGTGCGGGTAAACTCCATCACCGCCGAAGCATCGTGTTTTATACCTGACCGCCATTTCTGCGGACTGGCTCCAAGTAGAAAGGAACAATTTTCAAACATATCAAGGTCACCAATTGTCATGCCGCGACGGTGACCGACTCGCTTGCCTGCCATTGCATCGAGGGAAGAATAAACCGTGTAGTCAGGGGAAGAGGCTTTGGCTGGATTCAGGCGCATGACCAGCAAACAGGCATCGACATTAGCCCCAAAATTCCTCTTTGCGTCAATGCCAATAATGAAAGCTTCATGGACTGAATCACCGTGCCGTTCGGCGTGAGCCAGCACTTTCCTTGCTACTGATGTCTTAACCAACATGGCTATATCAGCATGGCGAGCTCGCAACCAGCGAAGTACATCGAGGAGCATCCATTCCGAAATATCGAAATTGGCTTTGCCGCTGATTGCATCAAAACCGTTATGACCGAGGAAGTTGGATTTTTCAGGTAAGTTGCTACCACCGATAGCTCCCTGCCCGGAATTAGTCACCCACGGAAAATTTCCGATAACCAGCAACCTGCCCGTTACGTTCTTCAGTTTTGTGTTCCAGTCGGTCGCAAAGAAATCAGTTTGCTCAATGTGAAAGCGGGTCCGGTCGGGGCGGGGGGCGATGCGCTCCCGTACCGATTGCAGATAGAGGGGATTGATTTCATAGCCGTGCACATGCCGGACATTGGGAAATGCCGTTGCTGCTGCCAACAGGAACGCGCCAACTCCACAGGTCGGCTCAATAATTACATCCGGTCGAAGCTTACAGGCTTTCAGGCGTTCGCACACCGCCTGCGCCAGTTCATCCGGTGTCTGGAAATCGCCGAACTCGATGCGCTGCTTTCTTTCTAGGAGGGTCATAGCGGCGTTCCCTTATAAATAGAGCGGATGCCGGATTGCGTTCCTGCCCTTTCGATAACCCGCCCGTACTGCAACCGCCATTGTAGCGCGTTAGAGATGGTGAGGAAGCCCTGTTCAGGTTTGTTAGTCATGATTTCTTCAGCTAGGCTTTTTAGTTCGATTTCATCAACTGGTAGATTCCTCTCAGCCATAAACGCCATGAGGTCGTCAACGTTGCCTTCATTCTCGACGATCTGCCGCAGACCGCGTGTCATTTGGAAATCACCAGTGCGCTGCGGTTCGACAAACACGGTATCGGTCATGCGGAGTATTGCCGTTTTGGTCGCGGCATCATCGGCTTTGTCATACACGAAAACGATAAGCCCGTATCCGAGTCCAAAGATTTTCTGCCGTGCGGATTTGAACGGGCAGGATGACTGAGGCTGCCGGATGCTGGTGACCTTCATATCCACGCCAAGTCCAGGGAAGTCGATGCCGTTTGCTGAGTTGCCTTCTATAAATTCATATTGGTTTTTTAGGTAGAGCTTGAATTTATGTTCAAGGTAAGTGCCAACAGCCTTGCCGTCTGTAACTCCGAACAGTGCCAGCTCACGGTGTTTGCTTTCGTGGTCGGAAAATGTCATAGCTTCCGCGCACAGAAGGTCAATGGTCAGAGCAATGCGTGTCAAATTGGTGTTCCTTTGCGTCGTTGCTCCCACGAAGGAGCCGTGGCAATCAGGAAGCGTATAGCTGATGACGTCGAAGGTATCAATAACAAAGAGAAAATGATTCTGGTTACCAATTGATAGGTGAAAACACTCCGCTAAGGTGTTGCCCTAGCGGGGATGATTCAGAGTTCGAGTTCTTCGCGGGGTGTGGTGGCGGGAGTTGGTCAGAAAGCTGGACGGTTTCGGGCTTCTGGAAATAATCAAAGAGCTGGCCGCGTTCTTCAGCTTCCATCATCGCCCGAAATTCAAGCTCTTGCCGCAAACTGAAAAAATCTGCAAGCCTGACACTGCTATCATTTTCGCTACAGCATGGGTTATACCGTGAGGAAAAGGAGCTAATGATTACGATGGCAACTGTTGAAGAGCGGGTGAAGAAAATTATTGCTGAGCAGCTCGGTGTGGAAGAGAAGGAAGTTACACCGGAAGCTGCGTTCATCGAAGACTTAGGGGCTGATTCGCTCGATACCGTCGAGCTGGTCATGGCGCTGGAAGAAGAATTCTCGATTGAAATCCCCGATGAAGATGCCGAGAAGATTCTCACCGTTGGCAAAGCATTGGACTACATCAAGGAAAAGTCCTGAGCATAAGTGTTACAGAAAGGGGCGGCTGTCCGCCCCTTGTGCTGCCTTCCTACCGTTCCATTTCCGTTTCTTGGCTGTGTTGCTGCTGCGCGTAATATTGCCGCAGATGTTCTTTCGCTATCGCTTCTAGGTCTACAGGCGGCGGGTCGGGTGCGCAATCACATAATCATCGAACGTGGGCTTTTTCATTGCGGCTTCTCCTTTCA
>CAZCXH010000279.1:0-3283 GCA_964502525.1 uncultured Chitinophagaceae bacterium | reverse complement strand
TGGAAGTGCAGTCGGTGGAAGATATTCCGTCTGCGTTCACCCTGATCAGCCCCGCAAACGGAAGCATCGTTTCCGGTCTGTCTTCGATTGATTTCATCTGGGAAGCATCAACGGATGGCGATGGTGACGCAGTATCCTATGCGATAACGATCAGCGGACCTGCCCTTGACACCACCATTTCGGCAATGGCTGCAACCTCGGTAATGATGGATGCTTCATTGTTCTCAATGAACAGCGATTACTCATGGTTTGTGACCGCGACCGATGGCGATGACCAGACGAGCAGCGCTGCCAGCAGCTTTAAGATTGCGATGACATCCGTCAGCGATCCTTATACGCTGGTGGGTTCAGTGAACGCATTCCCCAATCCGTTCAGCGCTGAGACGCAGATTGTTTACACACTGAAAACGGACGCGAAGGTTGCGATCAGGATTTACGACTTCCTCGGACAGCAAATTGGAACACTTGCCGATGGAATGCAGATGCAGGGAGAGCATAACATTTCATGGAATGCCAGCAATGCGGTTTCGGGAGTTTACTTCTACGAGCTGACGATGGAAACCAAAGACGGCATGGAAGGTTCATTTGTAGGGAAGATCATTAAGGAATAAGCGGAGTTGACTTGCAATAAAGAAACTGCCGGGGGAAACTCCGGCAGTTTTTGTTTTGGGAGGCAGCAGCGGATGTCCGCATCATGCTTGCGCCCCTCGCTTTCGCCTCTGGCGAGTGCTGGTGCTGAGGACGGGAAAAGCTACAGCTAGCATCCGAACATCTCCTTGCTAATCTCGTCCTACTTTTGCTCTCAACCTTGTATCTCTGACCTGGCTTCTTAACATACAGCTTGCCTTAAGGGCGATTCAAAGCAACCTGCTCAGGTCATTGCTTACAATTGCTATTATCGCCATCGGCATCACGGCTCTGGTGGGAATTCTCACCGCTATTGAAAGCATCAAAACATCCATTGTCACCAACTTTTCCGTCATGGGTTCCAATTCATTCACCATCCGCACAAAAGGGATGTTCGCGCATGGCGGAAGATATGGCGAATACAAGGAGATGCCGGCAGTAACCTTCGAGCAGGCCGCAGAATTCGTCCAACGATACGGGTTTAGCGGGTTGGTGTCCATCAACACAAGGGCTACCGGCAGCGCTCAGGTGAAAGGGAAATCGGAAAAGACCAATCCCAACGTGACAGTGATGGGGGTAGATGAAAACTATCTGCAGGTGTCCGCATACAAGCTGAAGGAGGGAAGAAATTTTTCACGGCACGAACTGGAATCAGGGTTCAACAGTTGCCTTCTTGGCAATGCGGTCGTGCGGCATTTATATGACAAAAAAGACACTATTGAGAACAGCGAGATCGTCATCGGCAACATTCGGTACCGCGTGATTGGCGTTTTGGAAGCGAAGGGCGCGAGCGTGATCGGCACGGACAATGTGATACTCACTACTGTTCAGAACGCGCGCAAGGTTTTTCCCGCCACTACCGATAAATATTCCATCAGCATATCCGTTGACAGCCCTGAGCAATTGGATGCAGCTATTGACGAAGCGCGCGGCATTTTCAGAAGCATCCGGAAGCTGTCACCGCTGGAAGAGGATGATTTTGAAATCAGCAAAAGCGACCGGATAGCAACTACGGTCATTGAACAGTTAAGGTACATCAGGTGGGCGGCAATTGTGATTGGGGCGGTGACGCTCATTTCTGCCGGCATCGGGCTGATGAATATCATGCTGGTGGCGGTTTCGGAGCGGACGCGCGAGATCGGCATCTCCAAGTCAATAGGCGCCAACAACCGCGCCATCAGGCTTCAGTTCCTGACCGAAGCTGTTGTTATCTGCCAGTTGGGCGGCATTTTCGGAATTCTTATCGGAATTCTCATCGGCAATGTTGTATCAATACTTCTGGAAGGAAGTTTTATTGTTCCATGGTTATGGGTGACAGGAGGATTTGTGTTTTGCTTTTTAATCGGGCTTTCTGCCGGGCTTTATCCCGCCATCAAAGCATCAAAACTCGACCCTATTGAAGCGTTGCGTTATGAGTAACAACATAAGGGCAGTTCTAAAATTTTATCACTGACTCCCTCTCAAGATGGCTCCAGATGGAGAGGGTTGGGTGAAGCGTAAAAGGAGCAATTTTTAGAACTGCTTTTAACCAATTTTCTTTTATTTTAGCCTGAATTTTCAAACCAAATTTATTAATGAAGCCATGAAATCATTTTCACGTTTATTGTTTGTGCTGTTTCTGGCAAGCAAGGCCATCGCGCAAACCGGAGCAGACCCTGAAGTCCCAAAACCTTTGGTCATAGAGGATATCACAAAAGCTATGAGCAAAGGCCAACAACCCGGTTTTAAGATTGATATTTTCGAGGCAAAAAAGAAAGGGGTGGTTGATGCGCTGACAAAAACCATGAAGGAGGAGGCAAAGTCGAAATTGGAATTGGTGAATAACGAGTATCGTATACCCGGTGGCGTCATTAAAAGCATATCGCCTGACACGCTGAACGTTTACTTCATCGTGAACGAATATGAGGATCATGCCGAACTGCTGGTTTTTTATGAAAAGGACAGCGTGTTCCTGACGAAAGAAAAAAATGAAACCGAATTTCTTTCCGCCAGAAAATTCACCCGGGATTTTGCGGTAAAAGCATACAGGAATGCCGTTACGGAGCGCATTGACCTGGAAAACAAAAAGCTGAAAGAACTCGAATCGCAGTTAGATCAGTTGTACAAAGGCAATGACAAGCTGCAAAAAAAGATCAGCGAGGAGAAGCAGAATATTGACAATACAAAGGAGAAAATAGCCACCAGCGAGTTGGACCAGGAAAGGATGAGAGGACAGGTGCAAGACCAAAAGGCGAAGGTGACGCAGGCGAAGTCCGGAGGCAATGAAACGCTATTGAAGGAAGAAGAAAAAAAACTGAAAGGCTTTGAAGGCGAGGCGTCAAAGCTGATGAAGCAGGAAGACGGCTTTCACAAAGACATCACCAAGAGCGAAGCGAACATCCGCCAATATGAGCGGGAAATCACCGACAATGAATCTGCCGCAACACTGAAGCAGGAAGATGTGACCAAGCAGAAAGACCTCATCAACAAGCTCGGTAAAAAGCTTGAGGCAATTCAATAGATTGGGTGCGGTAAAATTCTACTTATCCTCTGCCGGCTCCGGCATCAGCCAACGCGGTTGGAAGGAATCATCCGGGAATCATCCTCAGGGCAACACGCATTTAAATCAGTCTGGTTATCCAACCCTTTCATTGCCGTTGGCTTCAGCCAACGGTTT
>CAZCXH010000278.1:0-3295 GCA_964502525.1 uncultured Chitinophagaceae bacterium | reverse complement strand
GGACACGAGAACCTGACGCTCATGGCTTGGCTACATTCTCGCGCCAGTCGAGGGGCGCTCATAGATACCCGCACCCTCCTGCCATCAGCGCTACCAAACAGAGCCACAGAAGAAACGAGATCAGTACGCGCCACCAGGGAATGACGGATCATCAAATCCTCTTATTCATCCTTTTGCCCATGGTTTTCCAGTCAATGCGCTCATTGTCATGGATGATGGGCACTTTTAATGTGATGTAGAAGTCGAGCGGGGTGCCGCGGTCGTCATAAGCCCAGAAGGTGAACAGGTTGCCCGAGCCGATGATGAGCGGCTTGAGGCGGATGGCGAGGCCGGCATCGGCAGGCACGTAGTTGGAAAAAGTGAGGGGCACGTAGATGCCGTAGCGGTCGTCTTCAAAGCGCGGGGTGATGTTGAAGCGGAAGAACACGGGCAGCTCGGGGTTCACCAGTTGCACGAACATGAGGTGGAACTCGCCATAGATGACGCCCCTGCGCCTGATGTTGTAGTTGGCATAGGCGCGCAGCGACATGGGCAGCATTTCGCTGAAGTCGGTTTTGACGGTGGGCGTGGAGCCGAAAATGTTTTTGAGCGAGTCGGTGGTGGCGCGGAAGGTTTCCCCGCGGAAGCTCTCCACGCTCACGTCATCAGGCGCGGTGGCGGTGGGCTCGCTATATTGGTGAACGGAACTATATTTTACTTTGCCGATGTCTGTGAGGGAGAAGCCCGCGTTGATCATGAAGTTGGATGCTCCCGGGCACGAGCGGGGGTTGAGGTGGCGGTATTCAGCGCCCAGGTCGAAGCCGTAGCCGGCTTTGTCAACGAGGCTGGGGCGGCCATCATCCACCAATCCATAGAGGTTGTCGCTGATGTCGGCTTGCATCGCCAGGCTCATGTCAGTGACGCGGTCGGCATTGGTGGTGTAAGTCATGTTGGAGCCATTGATGCTCATGTGCCCTGTTCCGAAGACGAGCTTGGCGAAGCCGCCCACGGAGAAGCTGTTGAAGTCTTCCTTGAACACCTGCCCGCCTGCACCGAGGGCAAATTCATTCCATCCTGTATATAAAATGTTTGCGGTTTCATTGTTTCCGCTGAGGCCGGGGGCATCGTTACTCTTGTCGAACAGGCCGGTGAAGGCGGGATCGGTCATGCTGGAAAGCCACATGTTGCGGGTGTTCCAGGCGAAGGCGATGGTGACCTTTTCGGTGACGGTTGCCATCACGGAGGGTCCCTGGTTGTTGCTGAAAACGCTGTATTTGTCGGAGCTGAGCTGGCTGAAGCCCGCGAGGTCTTTGAATCCGCCTGTGAGCACCACGTCAATGATGTCTTTGCTGAAGAGCAAGCCGGGGTCGGTGTTCACGTGCACGCCAAACAGCGTTGCATCCACCTTGTAGGGCATGGGCGCCATGGTGCCCGGTCGGGTGTTGGCGCTGCTGATGCCGGTGAAGCGCCCCGTTTCATAGCCGGGCCATAGCTGGGCATGGGTGGTGAAATGGAGTAGCAGCGATGTGATGACGAGCGCGAAACGGTGTTTCATAGATACTGTTGTTTGAAAAATGATTATTCGTAATCTTTTGCGAGCCGCTAAAATACGGAAGAATTGTGTGGAATCAAGGCTTTCAGGGTGCATTTCAGATTGTCACTGTTTGTTTTACAAGAAGCAAAGCAGTCATGCAGAGTTTATCGAAGCATGGTGTTTTGCCGGCACCATCCTTCGATGAACTCAGGATGACGGCATAGCGACAATTTGAAATGCACCCGCTTTCAGAACAATTCCAAATTTTAAATTGCCATAGCTATTTTTGCTTTATGAAAAAGATAATCCATTTTATGATTGTGGTTTTTCTTTTAACCGTAATCATTGCTTGCCAAAGGAAAGGAGCCGGTGAAGCAAGCCCCGGAAGCAAAAGTGAAAGCAAGGAAATTGTGAAAGTTGACAGCGCGGCAATTTATGCCGAAGAGGGACAGAATAAGGTGCACTCCGGTGACAACAACGGAGCGATTGAGGAATTCAATAAAGCCATCGGGATTAATCCAAAAAATGCAGACGCTTATTATTGGAGAGCCGTAGCCAAGTGCTATCTGAACGATAATGCCGGCTGTTGCGAAGACTATGCAAAGGCTGAGAAATTAGGGCATCCGAGCGCAACAGCGATGATTCAGAAGTATTGCAAGTAGGAAGGGAAAGAGCAAATCAGCTACATATTTCTTCTGTACTGTCCGCCCACTTCAAACAGCGCTTCGGTGATTTGCCCGAGCGAGCAGTATTTCACCGCTTCCATCAATGTTTCGAAAACATTTTGGTTGTGCAGCGCTGATTCTTTCACTTTATCAATCTGCTCATTGCTCTCATCCGCATTGCGTTGGTGCAATTCCCGGAGCATTTCAATCTGGTAGTCTTTTTCTTTTTTGGCGGAACGGATGACATGCTTCGGAAGAATTGTAGGAGAGCCTTCTGACGACAGGAAAGTGTTCACTCCCATGATGGGGAGCTGCCCGGAGTTTTTCAGCGTTTCATAATACAAAGATTCTTCCTGTATTTTTCCGCGCTGGTACATGGTTTCCATCGCACCGAGAACACCGCCTCTTTCAGTCAGCCGGTCGAACTCTGCATAGACGGCTTCTTCAACAAGGTCAGTCAGTTCTTCAATGATGAAAGAACCCTGCAGCGGATTTTGATTTTTCGCCAATCCCAATTCGTGGTTGATGATCATTTGAATGGCAACAGCTCTTCGGACAGATTCTTCGGTAGGCGTTGTGATGGCTTCATCGTAAGCATTCGTATGCAGCGAGTTGCAGTTGTCATAAATCGCATAGAGCGCCTGCAGCGTGGTTCGGAGGTCGTTGAATGATATCTCCTGCGCGTGCAGTGAACGGCCTGAGGTTTGAATGTGATATTTCAATTTCTGGCTGCGCTCGTTGCCGCCATACTTATATTTCATCGCCTTCGCCCAGATTCTTCTTGCCACACGACCCATCACCGCGTATTCCGCATCAATTCCGTTTGAGAAAAAGAATGAGAGGTTCGGAGCGAAGTCATCAATCTTCATTCCCTTTGATAGGTAATATTCAACATAGGTGAATCCGTTTGCCAGCGTGAAAGCAAGCTGTGAAATCGGGTTAGCGCCCGCTTCTGCAATGTGATAACCGGAAATTGAAACAGAATAAAAATTCCGTACTTTATTTTTCACGAAATATTCCTGCACATCGCCCATCAGCTTCAATGAAAACTCGGTGGAGAAAATGCAGGTGTTCTGCGCCTGGTCTTCCTTCAGGATGTCGGCCTGCACGGTGCCGC
>CAZCXH010000277.1:0-3301 GCA_964502525.1 uncultured Chitinophagaceae bacterium | reverse complement strand
TTACTTTTCAAGTAGCTCCTTTGCCCTTGTCCTATTTTTGATGCGATTGCCCTGTTAATCTTAAAAGGTTCTCCTGGTTCTCCTTCGATCCTATAGAAACTTGCTAAAGGCTCTCCCAAAAGCTCGGTGATTATCCTATTAAGTTTAGACTTTTTCTGACTGAATGATCCTCCGATAGGATTTACCAGGTCATTTATCCTTGCTTCAATTGTTTGATTGTTATCAGTAGCAGAAAGTCTCCTATAAAGAGAGAGCAACTCCTCCCGGAAATCGTTCAATTCATTTAATCTTACCCCTTGTGAATGTTTCAAATAAAAGATGTAGAGTGTCTTAAACAAAGGATTTAACCGTATCTCTAAGTTGTTGAGATCTGGCAACAAGATTTTCTTTCTTTCATTAATAACTATTGTTACTGGCTGAACTTGATGTCGGAACCTTTGTTTGAATAATAGTTCGTTACGAATTGCTTCAAAAATATTTGAGGCTTGCATAATAATTTCATGCTCTATTTCCTCATTTTGCATTTTTTCCATGCAGGCAGGACAAATGTCAGCGGTTCTAAGTTTTAATATTATTTGCTCTTTATTTTGACAGAAATCGTTCATGCACCCTCTCGATTCAGAATGAACATTCTCATTTGGAATTATATCCATATCAATCTTCATTAACGATTGTATTATGTTTTCTACTACCTGATAGGCAATAGGGTATTTAGGATTCGCGTCAAGAATCCTGTGCCAGTCTCCGGTATGAACAAAGACATTTTGTTGTTTATCATAGCAACTGAACCAATTTTGATCATTATTTATTTCGGTTAGCAACACCACGAAATCGTGCTTATCTATTGAAAATTTTTCTCGATAACAGTTGCAAAGGCTGAAAAGCTGCTGCCACGTTGCCCCTCTGCAAACCAACCCTTTTGCTCCTGACACATCTTTAAAATATGATTCCTCCAGAAATTCAAAATCCGTTGACAAAAACTCATGCTGTGAAGCTGTGAAATTCAGCGGACCGTTTATGGAATTCAATAACTCCTGAACTCCCTCAAATTCATCAGAATCACATTTTGGTGTTTTTATTAGATAAACTTTCATCACGAACGAGTATCAATTAGCTTTCCTGAAAGAAAAAATCTTGAGATACGCCATTTAATCCATCATCAATATAAAAATAATAATTGAGTATAATTGAGTTCATTTGAAAAACCAAAATACAAACGGATTCATCATTCTCAAATATCCGCTCCGCTTCGCCCACCGTCATGATTTCCTTTCGTCCGCTTTTTCCCGGTGATCCGGACTGCATATTCATTACGTTCCTGATTGCCTCATCCTCAAATAAACTTCACCCTAAAACCCGCCTCTTTCTCCAACGCCCTGAACTCCATGTCCCCCGTTACCAGCGTTCCTTTTTTCTTTTGCGTGAGGGCAGCCGCAAACGCATCCGCATAAGACATTTTGTGTTTGGCTTTCAGGCGGGCGGCATCCATTGTGATTTCAAAATCGGCATCCACGATTTCAAGTGGAAAACTCAAAAGGGCAACCAATGCGTCCTCCGCCTTCTCCTCTCCGTCTTTCCTGCGGGAGATGTAATACACCTCGCCCACGTTCACCACCGAAACGAAAATTTCGCACGCGCCTTTTGCCGCTTCCGTCAGCAGCCGCGATACTTCTTCCCGCCCCTTCTCATCCCGGAAAAAGGCAAGCAAGGCGTAGCTGTCAAACACGATTTTTTTCATAGCTCCCGTTCCTTCCTCTTTTCTTTCATCAGTTCGCCAAGCACGTCTCCCTTCAGGAAGCCGGCAAAGCTGTCGAAATACTCCTTCGTGAGTGCCTTCAGCAGGATGCCGCCATCTTTGTCAATGAAAGCCACCTTGGTTCCCGGCTTGATGCCATATTTCCTCCGCAGCTTTCTTGGGATAACCACTTGTCCCTTGGAGGTCGTTATTGAAGTTTCCATACGTTTTTAAATTGTATGTTCAAAGTTACAGTGTTGTTACCAGTAAAAAAAGTATTTCCTCAAATTCTTTTGAGCGGGGCTTTCCTTATCCGGAAAGTGACTGTCACTTCTGTTTTTCTGCCTTCCCGAAGAGAAATCAACCGTGCGAGCCGGTGTTCGCCCTGCTTTTTTTGAGTACAAAACCCCGCTGCGCCTATCTTTACCATAATGACCGCCCGGCAAGTTGACAAAATCAAAGGCATCTTTTTCGGACAGGCTATTGGCGATGCTTTAGGGCTCGGCACAGAGTTTTTAACCAAACAGCAAATTGCAGGATATTATCCGAACGGACTGTCGCACTATTCTCAAATCATTCAGGATAAGCACCGGGAGCGCTGGGCGATTGGCGACTGGACCGATGACACCGACCAGTTTTTGTGCATCTGCGATTCCATCGTGCAGAAAAATGAAGTGGATGAACTTGCCTTTGCCGGAGAGCTTTATAAATGGTTCAAAGGAAACCCGATGGGCATCGGGCAAACGGTTTACAAAGTGGTGTCGCTGCCCCAATTTACGCTGTACCCGCACAAAGCCGCTGAGTTAGTATGGAAGATTTCAAAGAAGCAGAATGCTTCAAACGGAGCAATCATGAGAACCTCCCTGCTTGGCGCCTATGCGTTCTGGGATGCGGATAAAGTGAGAAATAATACGGAACGCATTGCAAAGGTTACGCATCCGGATAAACGCTGTGTGGGTTCTTGTGTTGTAATCACTTCCATCCTGTCTGCAATGCTGAATGAGAATCGCTGTTTAGAGCTTGAACAGCTTGTTGAAATTGGCAACGCCTACGACCAGCGTATTCAACCTTACATCGAGCAGGCTGTTTCAAAAGAAATCGGAGATTTATGTTTGGACGAGCCGTCCTCCATCGGCTATACGCTGAAAGCGATGGCTGCCGGGCTGTGGGCCTATTTTCATGCGGCAGATTTTGAAGACGGCATTCTGAAAGTGGTAAACGAGGGCGGTGATGCTGACACCAATGCCAGCGTTGCCGGCAGTTTGTTAGGAGCCAAATTCGGATTTCATGCAATTCCGGAAGCATACATCGCGGGATTGATAAACAAAGCAGTATTGGAGGATAAATTCAACGCTTTTCTCGCAGCCATTTTAAAAAGCCGCGCGTACCTTGCAGCAAGCAGCAGACATCCTCGTTACCAATGACAAACAGGACAACACGCTGCGCTTTTTATACTAAAGGGCAGTTCTAAAAATTGCTCCTTTATCGCCTCACTCCTTCCCTCTCCAGAAGGCTTGCCTATGCACACATTTAATTTTGGAGTAATAATAGCCCTCATCCTTGCCG
>CAZCXH010000276.1:0-3403 GCA_964502525.1 uncultured Chitinophagaceae bacterium | reverse complement strand
ACCTGATTTCGCTCAACGCTTGCGTTACTCCATTCTCAATCAAGAGGTGAAGGTGGTACGCATTCATACAGGCGGTGAGTTCTATAGCACCAGGTACATCCGGCAGTGGCTGAAAGTGATCGCCTGGCTCCCGCAAGTGTATTTCTTCACGTATACCCGCTGCTGGCGAATACCGGCATTGAAGCAAGCCATCGATCAGATGGCTTCCTTGAGCAATGTTCGATTGTGGTATTCGTGCGATCAAGATACCGGAATTCCAGAGAATGTGCCAGCCTGTAAATCGTCAGCGCAAGTTGGACAAAACATAGCCTAAAGGTAATGTGGGATTTTGAGATATTTAATCATCAAAAAATCCTACAAAATGGAAAACAAGAAGCAAAGCGCGAGCAGCATTGTTCGTGAAATCAAGCGCAGGACACGCAGGTTATTTTCCTCGGAAGAAAAAATCAAGATTGTACTGGAAGGGTTGCGCGGTGAAGAACCTGTAGCCGCGCTGTGCCGCAAGTACGGCATCCACGAAAACAACTACTACAACTGGAGCAAGGAGTTTCTGGAAGCAGGCAGGAAGCGTCTTTCGGGCGATACGGAGCGCAACGCCAGCGCACCGGAGGTCAAAGAACTGAAGGAGGAGAATGCCGAACTCAAAGACCTGGTGGCAGAGCTGAGCATACAGGTGAGGGTGCTCAAAAAAAGTTTGCGCGGCTTAGAGTGAAAAGCGAATACCCGAAGTATATGAGATACACAGCCGCAGAGAAGCAGGAAATCATCCGCTTAGTGGATAATTCCGATATTGGCGTTGCGCGCACGCTCAAAGAGTTGGGCGTGCACAAGAGCACGTTCTACAACTGGTACGAGCGGTATGTGAACTTTGGCGTAGAGGGCTTGCAAGATCGGAAGCCTGCTGCGGCAAGAGTGTGGAACCGCATTCCGCAGCAGGAAAGGGAGCGGGTGGCGGACATCGCGCTGGAGAAAAGCGAACTCTCCGCCCGCGAGCTTGCCTGGCACATCACCGATGAGCATCATTCCTACATCAGCGAGTCGAGCGTGTACCGCATTCTGCGCGAATACGGTTTAATGACGGCACCGGCACACATCGTGCTGTCGGCAAGTGAGGAGTTCAAAGACAAAACCACGCATCCCAACCAGATGTGGCAGACGGATTTCACCTACTTTAAAATCATCGGATGGGGCTGGTATTACCTGAGCACCGTGCTGGATGATTACAGCCGCTACATCGTGGCCTGGGAGTTGTGCAAAGGCATGAAAGCCACCGATGCACAAAGCACCGTGCGCAAAGCGCTGGAGCATGCCGGTCTGTCGAAAAACAATCGTCCCAAACTGCTCAGCGACAATGGCAGCAGCTACATCGCAGAGGATTTTAAACTGTTTCTGAAGGATGAAAACATCACGCCCATCCATGGTCGCCCTCTGCACCCGCAAACGCAGGGAAAAATCGAACGCTACAACCGCAGCCTGAAAAATCATATCAAGTTAGACAACTATTACAGTCCTGAAGAATTAGAACGGGCGGTGGGGAAATTCGTGCAGCATTACAACCGGCACCGCTACCACGAATCCATTGACAACCTCACGCCCGCGCAGGTGTATTACGGCAAGGCAGCAGAAGTTTTAGAACGCAGAAAACGCATCAAAGCGCGTACGCTCAAACGCAGAAAACAACAGCACGAGCGCGCCATGGTGCAAAAGGAATAGTATTTTTATCCCGTCCGGTAAAGCGGAAGCGGGCAATGCCGGAGGGCAACCCGCCAGGAATAGCCGGACCCACGGAAATCAGAACAGTGTTGAGCAACCGCTCAACATCGTTTTATTCCACCTGATTTTTGTGGCAATGCCTTCAAAAACTCAACGTAGTTTTAACACGCAAATACCACATTACTTAACCGCCTGTTTTGTCCAACTTGGTCTGACGACATACAGATTACTTACCATGACTGAATATCGACTAACAGAACAATCGCTCACGGAAGAAGAAGTAAATACGTTTGAAAAGGAAAACAAACTAAGTCTTCCGGAGGCATATAAAAGGCATATTTTGAAGAATAATGGAGGTATTTCTGATAAGAAATACTTCAAAGGGTATGGAATAGCTCATTTTTATCCGATAAAATATGGTGAAGATACGGTTGAGGATACCATTGATATGATTGGGGATATTTTACCAACAGGATTTTACCCTTTCGCTTATGATATGGGTAACAATCAATTTTGTATAGATCTATCTGAAGGAGATAATGGGAAAATATATTTCTGTGCAATGGGTGAAGGTGAAATTAAGCCGGTGCTTATAGCTAATTCTTTTGAAGAATTTATGAAAGGATTATCTAATGAAAAGGAATAAAGGAGAATCTGAAACAAAAGATTGTCCATTTTGCTATCTAATTGAGGGATTTCAGATGCATAATTCAGATGCCAAAATGTTGGGCAAATCGATGACAAAGTTAGCTACTTAAAAATGAAATACCCTGAACAAAAACTAACAATCGAGGATATCCAAGATTTTGAAAAAGAACTTGATATTGAGCTCACTGAATCATATAAAGAATTCATTCTCGAAAATAACGGAGGAATTCCGGAAAAAAGACACATTGGTGGTTATAGGATCAGAAAGTTTTATAGCCTTAAGTATGGGGGAGAGAGTAGAATTGAGTATATGAAGAATGTGTTGGGAGACGCAATTCCAAAAGGATTTATCCCAATTGCAGATGATGGAGGAGGATGGTTGTTTTGTTTATCATTGGCGAAAGACACTTACGGTCAGGTTTATTTTTGCCCGTTGGATAGAGAGGAGGTTGAATTAGTGGCAAGTTCATTTGAAGAATTCCTTGGTGGTTTGACTGAAGAAGATGATTAAGTTCTTTAATTTTTGTGAAGTGGTTTGCAAATGGAGTAGTATAGCAGTTTCATTGTTTTTTTGACAAAAGTGAATATCTAATTGATAAAACGATAGCAATTAGACAACTGATTTACTGCAAATAGAAGAGACTGAATATGCCGATATTCCTCAAGCATAAAATCGTCTTCCCCATGCCTCCCGCGAGATTGCATCTCGTGGGAGATATAAAGCAGGTTTGCAACTTCCAGCGTGGGCTTGTATTGCATAGACTATGAGCCGCGACTACAAATCAAAAATTTGTATAGCAGCGCAAGGGATTATTGCGGGTAGAAAGGACTGATAAATATGCCGGAATGATTTCGGGAAACAGCAATTCGCCAACGCGTGAAGATGCAATCTTGCCGCAAACTGCCCACAAGATACAATCTTGCGGGAGAGGCGAGGCGAGATTATTGCGGGTAGAAAGGACTGATAAATATGCCGGAATGATTTCAGGAAACAGCAATTCGCCAACGCGTGAAGATGCAATCTTGCCGCAAACTGCCCACA
>CAZCXH010000275.1:0-3417 GCA_964502525.1 uncultured Chitinophagaceae bacterium | reverse complement strand
GCGTTCTATTATCATTCTGTTATTATGATTTAATTTAAAACTAAACAGCCTCTTAAAGAGCAGGAAGCTAAACCGTTGTTCTTGTTGATACTGCCGGAGTGGTGAAATTGGTAGACACGCACGTTTCAGAGGCGTGTGGCTTCACGGCTGTGCGGGTTCGAGTCCCGCCTCCGGCACAACCCTCCACCAGCGAGTTTTGTTGGTAGAGGTCTTTGTATATCTTCAGGCGGGCGTTTGCACAAGATTTGCAGATGAAATGTCAAAACCTTGGATTACTGATTCGGAAGTTTTCAGTTTAGCTTACCTCACCACCTCCACCTTCACCACCGCTCTGCAATCTTCAGTAATCATCCTGACGTAATACAGACCGGTGCTTAAAGGTTTTCCGGCAGCATTATCTGCCAACCCTCTTTGTCTTGGCGCCAGCGGATTCTTCAGCCGTTAGAGCCTAAGCAATCGTTATCAAATTTTGCTTAGTATCAATACAGAACTTTGTTCCTTCCAGAAAGTCAAGACCGAGAAGTCCGTTGTAGTCGGAGAAAATATCGCGCGACAGAAAATCAAACACCTGAATTTCAAAATTCTTTTTGATAATTCCCAGCGATGAAAACTTTTGTACTTCAAACAACTCAGTTTCAATAATGCCGTTAGCTGTTTCAATCTCTACGATTCCGGTACTGTCTTTCAGGTCATACCCGAGCAAATACAATGCGTTGCTGTCAATGGTTGTGTGAGTAGCGCCCGTGTCAAGCGCCATCTTCAGTTCATACTTGTCATCAATTACAACGCTCACAAGGATAAGCCCGCTATCCGGCTCGCGTTTGAAAGGAAACGTCATTTCCTGACACGATTGAAAATACCGGTGATTTTTCGCGCAGGCTTGAATGTGCCGGTAAAAATGAGCGTGATTTTGTCGTAACCGGAAGTCTTATCCCTGCCAATATAACAGACTTCTTTTTTATCCTTGCTGTGGAAAACAGGGATACCCGACAACACATCAAGTTGTTTTTTATCCATCACCGGATTACCAAGCAAAACCCACTCATTGGGGTAAAGTTTTTTGATTTCATTTATAGAAAGCAACCTTGCCATTATTGTTTTTTATGTGGCAAATTTAAGCAATTATTCATCCTTGCTTTTCCCAGATCTCTCTTTATAAGGGCAATTCCATCACGTTCAGGGACATAAAGTTCATAGAAGAATCCCAGCGATTCTATGTCAATATCCGCAGGCTCAAAGGAAAGCACCGCGATAATGTTGCTATGGAAGAATTGTTTTTCCGCTTCCTTCTGAGCCTCGATAAAAATCACGGAACGCTGACAACGGAGAAATTCTCCCGTGCGCTGCAAAGACTTCTGTCAGACATAAAGGCATTGAAAGCAAAGGCTGATAACGACTACATTATTAAGCAGATGTCCGGCATGGCAGATTTAGAAGAATGGGGGAAGGAGAAATTAAGGGAGGTGTAGTGGCACCCGTACGCAGAGGCGTGTGGCTTCACGGCTGTGCGGGTTCGAGTCCCTCCTCCGGCCCTTTGATTAATCATCCGCGGGTGTAAATCACACCACCTCCTTAAGCACCTCGCGCGCTATCACGAGCTTTTGAATTTCAGAAGTCCCCTCCCCTATTGTGCAGAGCTTTGAGTCGCGGTAGAATTTTTCAACGGGAAAATCTTTCGTGTAGCCGTAGCCGCCATGAATCTGCACGGCTTCATTGGAAACTTTGACGGCAATCTCGGAGGCATAATACTTTGCCATCGCTGAATACTTGGTAACCTTCTGCCCTCGGTTCTTGAGGTCAGCGGCTTGCATGGTGAGCAGTTCTGCCGCTTCTATCTGCGTTGCCATGTCCGCAATCTTGAACGAGATTCCCTGGAAGCTGGAAATCGGCACATCGAACTGGTGGCGCTCATTCGCATATTTCACCGATGCGTCATAAGCTCCTTTGGCAATGCCGAGCGCAAGGGCTGCAATCGAAATTCTTCCGCCATCGAGAATCTTCATCGCCTGGATGAATCCATCTCCTTCTTCGCCCAGCAAATTTTCTTTCGTCACCTTGCAATTGCTGAACAGCACTTCGGTGGTTTCAGAGGCTCTCATGCCGAGCTTGTTTTCTTTGCGCCCGGCCGACATTCCGGGTGTACCTCTTTCAATAGCGAAAGCAGACATGCCATGGCTGTCGCGCCTGTCGCCCGTGCGGGCAATCACCACCACGATGTCGCTCATCTTGCCGTTGGTGATCCAGCACTTGGCGCCATTGATCACCCAGTCTTCGCCTTTTTTCTCCGCCACGCATTTCATGTTCATCGCGTCAGAGCCGGTGTTGGGTTCGGTCAATGCCCAGGCTCCCACCCATTTGCCGGTGGCGAGTTTTGGAAGCCATTTTTTCTTCTGCGCTTCACTGCCGAAATCTTTTATATGCCCTGTGCATAGCGAATTGTGCGCTGCGACTGACAGCCCTATCGAGCCGCAAACCCGCGCTATTTCGGACACAACGGTTACATACTCAAAATAGCCCAGCCCGGCTCCGCCATATTCTTCCGGAACAAGAACGCCCAAAAAGCCTTGCTCCCCCAGCTTTTGAAAAAGCTCCTTTGGCGCCTCCTGCTTCTCATCCCAATCCATCACGTGGGGACGGATGTTTTTTTCCGCAAAGCTTTTCACGGACTGGGCGACCAGTTTCTGATTTTCGGTCGGCTCGAAGTTCATGCCTGCCGTTTGCAGCGCGTGGTGTTCTGTTTCCGTTATCATATAGATTTTATATTATCTAAGAATACCTTGCAAGGGAAATAATGTTCGGAGTTTTCTTTTTCAGCCGCGCATGCCCATCGAGAAATTCGAGAGATACAAGAAAGGTCACTGCCGCCACTTCCGCTTTCTGTTTTTGAATCAGTTCCGCTGCTGCCGTTATCGTTCCTCCGGTGGCAAGCAGATCGTCATGCAGCAGCACTTTGCTGCCGGGCTTGATGACACCATCGTGTATTTCAATGGTGGAAGTGCCGTATTCGAGGTCGTAGGTGTAAGAAATGGTGTCACCGGGAAGTTTGCCCTCTTTGCGGATGGGAATGAAAGGCAGCTTCAGCCGGTTGGCGAGCAGTGTGCCGAAGAAGAACCCCCGGCTCTCGACAGCGCAAATCACATCAATGGAATTGCCGGGAAGCCTGCGGACAAACTCCTCCACGATGGCGGTGCATAATTCATGATCAAGCAGTATCGGGGTGATGTCCTTGAACATGATCCCCTTTTTGGGAAAATCAGGGATATTCTTTATGCAGGATTTTATCCGGGATTCAATGTCGGTTTTTACAGCTTCCATTTTTCGGTTGCAAAGATAATTCGATGATTCGATGATTCGATGATTTGATCAGGGCAATCGCATCTAAATTTTAAGAATCTTGAGAAGGTAGTCTCTGTCCCA
>CAZCXH010000274.1:0-3427 GCA_964502525.1 uncultured Chitinophagaceae bacterium | reverse complement strand
ATTTCTTGAACAGCGAAATAAAAATTAGGTACGCATTTTTGCGATGAACCAAAAATCAGAATAATTTTTACTTTAGCCTTCATGCCGAATACGCTGTTAGATAGCTTATTGGAAGAATTGAAGCACTTGCCGGAAGAAAATGCTGACAGGCTTCAACTTCTCATTAAAATAGCAGAGGCTTATTATACCGTTAATCCCGATGAAGGATTGAAAGCAGCGGAAACCGCTCATGCGCTTGCGGAAATGCTGAATGATAAAAATGCTCTTGCAGAATCATTCAGGTGCAAGGGTCTCAACCACTGGACAAAGGGAGAGTATGCAACCGCGATGGAGATGTATAACTCATCACTCGCTATTTTCACCCAACTCAAAGATGAAGAAGGGCAACTGAAAGTGACGAACAAAATTGGGGTGGTTCACCTGTATTTGTCAGACTATACACGGGCGTATGAATGTTTTCAGGAAGCGTTAAAAGGATATGAAAAGTCGGGCAATCGTTCTGAAGCTGCAATGGTTCTGAGCAACATCGCCATTGTCTATAAATATATGGCTGAATACTAGAAAGCGTTGGAATATCATGAGAAGTCCCTTGTTATTTGTAAAGAACTGAATAATAAAAATGTGATGGCTTCCGCTCTAAGCGGCATAGGAGTGATACATGATTGCATGAATAATTCTGCTAAGGCTCTGGTTTATTACCGAGAAGCATTGCCGATTTATGAGGAAGTCGGCAATCAGCGAGGGATAGGGAGTTGCCACACCAATATCGGCATTGTTTGTTGCGATTTGCACGACAATGCAAAAGCGTTGGAGCATTTTCAAACTGCGCTGAACATTTACGAACAGCTTGGCGACAAAAACAGCATGAGTATTACGCTTGATTACATGGGTAATGCTTACCGTGATACAGCAACGAACTTATCGGAAGATGATAAAGACCGATACGGTGAATTTCTTTCAAAATCTCTGGAAAGCTATCAAAAAGGATTGCGCTTGTCGCAGGAAATCGGAGCAATGGATAAACAAGAGTCCATTTTGGAAAATATGAGCAAGGTTTATGAGATGGCAGGTAACTTCAATAATGTACACATCTATCCCGTTCGCAGTAAGAGGCTGTTTAGTTTTAAATTAAATCATAATAACAGAATAACAGAATGATAATAGAACGCTGATGACGCGGATTGTGCAGATAATCGCTGATTGTTTTATCTGTGGTCATCCTATTTTTCTGCGTCATCTGCGTTCTATTTTTAATTTTAAACAGTCTCTAAGAATAAGTACGGCAATGTTTTTCCGAATAAGTTCCAAATGATCCACTACGACTTCATCATCATCGGTTCGGGCTTTGGCGGCAGCGTTTCCGCCATGCGGCTCACGGAGAAAGGCTATTGTGCAAATAACGGTACGGAACTGATGTTCAACATGTCCACAGCCGACCATATTATGGGCGGATGTCCGATGGGTAGAGACAGCGTAAGCGGAGTGGTAAATAAAAAATTTGAAGTGTTCGGCTGTCCGCGCATGTACATTTTGACGGATCGATTATTCCCTGCAATCTGGGCGTGAATTCCATCCTCACGATAACGGCACTCCATGAATACGCGATGTCACATATTTGTGAAAGGGGAGGAAATAAAAATAGAAAGTTTGATAATTTGCAGGCAGTCTCATTGTAATCATTAAAACGTTTGAATCTCCAGCCTGAAACATGATAAAAAAGGGGGAAATCTTGAAAAAATCATCAAAACAAATTTCCAAAGTCCATAATCCATTCGGAGAACTGCTGGGGTTGAAATTCGTGAAAGTTGACAAAGGATTCAGCCGGTGCAAGCTGAAAATAACCGGGGAGTTGCTGAATCCGAATGGAGTGGCGCATGGCGGTGCGGCATTTTCAATGGCAGATACCGGCATGGGCGCGGCATTATTTTCGTTGCTCGGTGCGAATGAACTGTGTACAACAGTTGAAATAAAAATTAGCTACTTTGCGCCCGTGATGCCGGGATTGCTTTGGTGCGACACTGCAGTCATCAACAAAAGCAAGCGTCTTGCCGCTTTGGAATCGGAGATAAAGCAAGACGGGAAACTCATTGCGAAGGCTTACGGCACATTTGCGATTTATCATCAAAAATGATTCGGAGAAAATTCAACTGCTGATTTGAAATTAATCCTGAGAAATTGAGCGACTATCCAACGGTTGACATCGTCATCCTGAATTACAACGGCAAAAAATTTTTGGATGACTGCATTCTCTCCGTGCAGAAAAGCACGTATCCTTCATTCAAAATTTACCTGCTCGACAATGCTTCCACCGAAGATGATGTGAGCTATGTGCGGCAGCATTATCCGGAAGTGGAAATCATCCGGGTTGAGGTGAACCGCGGGTTTTGTGCCGCTTATAACCTCGCATTCGAGCAATGCAGGAGCAAGTATTTTGTCTGCCTGAACAACGATGTGAAAGTAAAACCGGACTGGCTCGGGCATCTTGTTGCGCTGGCGGAAAGCGATGAAACCATCGCCACGCTGCAACCCAAGATGGTGTCGTACCTTGATGAAAATAATTTCGAGTATGCCGGAGCGTGCGGAGGGATGATGGATAAATACGGTTATCCGTTTGCGAGGGGGCGCCTGTTTGACAACCTCGAAGCTGATAACGGGCAATACAATGACGTCAGCAGTATTTTCTGGGCGTGTGGCGCTGCCATGTTCATCCGCAGAAGCGTACTGGAAGAGTCAGGTTATTTTGATGAAACGCTGGTCTTTCACATGGATGAAATTGACCTGAACTGGCGGATGCACCTGCTGGGATACGGCAGCAAAGTGATTCCGCAGGCGGTGATACTGCACTATGGCGGTGCAACCATCCAGCCTGCAAGCTTTAAGAAAATGTACTGGAACCACCGTAATTCGGTTTACTTAATGCTGAAGAATTATGACCGCTTTAACGTGCTGACAAAAACGCCCGTTCACATCCTGCTCGACTATGTGGCAATACTCTATAGCGTCATCACGCTGAATTTTACAATGGCGCGAGCGATATTGTCGGCTCATTTCTGGATTGCAACCCACCTGCCGCTGATTTGGCGGAACAGAAAAATAATCCAGTCGAAAAGAAAAGTTGCAGACTGCCAAATCCTGAAGAAAATGTTTCCCAAAAGCATTGTGGTGCAGTATTTTCTTTTGAAGAGAAAAACCTATTCGGCTCTGCTTGAGGGTTTGTAAGAAACTGTTTAAAATCAGAAACAGAACGCAGATGACGCGGAAAAGCAGGATGAACACAGATAAGGGCAGTTCTAAAAATTGCTCTTTTTATCGCCTCACCCCTTCCCTCTCCAGAAGGAGAGGGGGTAAGTGGTAGAATTTTCAGAACTGCCCTTAACGTGAGTTATGGATTAAAAACCAACCTTATTTTGATAGTTTTCATTGCCGT
>CAZCXH010000273.1:0-3481 GCA_964502525.1 uncultured Chitinophagaceae bacterium | reverse complement strand
GTTTAAAGCGGGCAGTTCTAATAATTCTACCACTTACTCCCTCTCCTTCTGGAGGCCTTCTGGAGAGGAAAGGGGCGAGGCGATAAAAAGAGCAATTTTTAGAACTGTCCAAGTCTAAAGTTTGAGTTGTTGACTATTATGAACTTTAAACATTGGACATTAAACTTTAAACTTGATGAATGAAGATTGCAGTCGCCCAGAACAATTACCACATCGGGAATTTTGAAAGCAATTTCAGGAAGATAAAAGATTCAATCAGGCGCGCCCGCTCGGGCAAGTGCGACCTGGTCATTTTTTCAGAGCTGGCAGTATGCGGTTATCCTCCGCGAGATTTCCTTGAGTTCAGCGATTTCATCAACCGGTGCGAAAACATCATTCAGAAAATTTGTGATGAAGCAAGGGATATTTCTGTGATTGTCGGCAGTCCTTCCCGCAATCCGCGGGTTGAAGGAAAGGACCTTTTCAATTCCGCCTATTACATTGAGAACGGTAAAGTGAAGCAGGTGGTGCACAAGGCGCTGCTGCCGACCTACGATGTTTTTGATGAATACCGCTACTTCGAGCCGAACCGCAATTTCGAAGTGATGAAGTGGAAAGGGAAAAAAATAGCGACATCCGTTTGCGAAGACATCTGGAACGTTGGGAATGAGAACCCGCTCTACACTACCTGTCCCATTGACGAACTGATGGCAAAGAAGCCGCATTTTATTGTGAATATTTCCGCTTCGCCATTCGATTATGAGCAAACCGATAACCGCCTGCGCGTGCTTCGCGCGAATTGCCTGAGATACAAGCTGCCGCTGTTTTATGTCAACCATATCGGTGCGCAAACCGAATTGATTTTCGATGGAGGCTCGTTTGTAATGAATGCAGCGGGAAAAGTATATGACGAACTTCCCTATTTTGAGGAAGCCTGCCGCGAATATGACCTGGACGACCTGCTTGCTTCAGCGAAAAAACAAAAGGAAGATAAGGCAATCATCTTTCCGGAAATACAAAAAATCCATGATGCGCTGGTGCTCGGCATCAGGGATTATTTTGGTAAGCTCGGTTTTGAGAAGGCGATTCTCGGCTTGTCGGGAGGCATTGATTCGGCTTTGGTACTCGTATTGGCGGCAAGAGCGCTTGGCAGGGAGAATGTCTTGGCGGTGCTGATGCCTTCCGAGTTCTCTTCAGAGCATTCTGTCACCGATTCGGTGGAATTGTGCAAGCGAATGAGAGTGAAGTATGAAAATATCGCTATCTCCGAAACCTATCATTCTTATCTCGAAACGCTAAAGCCTGTTTTTGCAAGCACGCCATTTAATGTTGCCGAGGAAAACTTGCAAGCCCGCATCCGCGCCAACATCCTGATGGCTTATACCAATAAGCATAAATATATTTTGCTGAACACATCCAACAAGAGCGAAGCGGCTGTTGGCTATGGAACATTATATGGCGACATGTGCGGAGGGCTTTCGGTGTTGGGCGATGTTTATAAAACGCAGGCGTATGAGCTTGCTGATTACATCAATAAGGACAAGGAACTCATTCCGAAAAATATTATCGTTAAGCCGCCTTCCGCAGAACTGCGCCCCAATCAAAAAGACACCGATTCGCTCCCCGAATATTCCATCCTTGACAAAGTGCTATATCAATATATCGAAAAACGACAGGGACCGAAAGAACTGGTAAAAATGGGATTTAAAAAATCATTGGTTGACCGTGTGCTGAAAATGGTGAATACCAACGAATTCAAGCGCCATCAAACCCCGCCCGTCCTGCGCGTGTCACCGAAAGCGTTCGGCATGGGGCGCAGGATGCCGATTGTGGGGAAGTACTTATCGTGAGAGATCATCACGATATTGAACCCCGCATAAATTCCAGATACTCCTGTCTTATTGAAGTCTTCCCAGGTCAGGACAAAACACTGCGCCTGTTTTGGCATATTGCGGAATCTATACCGAGAGTAGTCGAGTTTCTGAAGGAACGAGGTGCACTCTCGGTTAATACCGAACATTTTACCGTTTCATTTTTTCGAAAACCTGACTTGTTTCGGCATAGATTGAGACTCATTTATAATAACCGCTGGTCACGCAAGGAGACTTTTGTATTTTTACTCTCCACTTAAATCAAGAAGATGATTCACACTAAAATCGGTGGCGTCAACATCCTCAGCCTCACCGAAAAATACGGAACTCCTTTATATGCATATGACACCGCCAAAATGCAGCATCAATATGAGCGGCTTATCAGCGCGTTCAAAGGAACGAACATCAAAATCAAATACGCCTGCAAAGCGCTCACCAATACCAACATCCTGAAGATGTTCAAGAGTTTCGGGGCCGGACTTGACACCGTTTCCATTGAAGAAGTGGAAATTGGATTGCGCGCAGGCTTCCGTCCGGATGAAATCGTTTATACTCCCAACAGCGTAAGCATTGACGAAATCAAAAAAGCTGTAGAGTCTGGCGTACACGTCAACATTGACAACATCAGCATCCTCGACCAGTTTGGTCACATCTATGGCGGAAGCGTCCCCGTGTGCATCCGCATCAATCCTCACATCCTCGCGGGCGGCAACGCAAAAATCTCCACCGGACACATTGATTCCAAATTTGGCATCAGCATCTATCAATTGCGCCATGTGGAGCGCATCGTGGGGTCAACGGGCATCCGCGTGAATGGGCTGCACATGCACACCGGCAGTGACATCCTCGATGTGGATGTGTTCCTGCGTGGTGCCGACATGTTGCTCGAAACTGCACAACACTTCAAAGACCTTGAATTCATTGATTTTGGCAGCGGCTTTAAAATAGCGTATAAGCCGAATGACATTCAAACCGATGTTGAAGCATTTGGCAAGCAATTAACAAAACGCTTCAATGAGTTCTGCAAGGAATATGGGCGCGACCTCGAACTATGGTTTGAGCCGGGAAAGTTCCTGGTGAGCGAAGCAGGCTATTTCCTCGTGAAAGCCAATGTCATCAAGCAAACAACGGCAACGGTTTTTGTTGGTGTGAACAGCGGCTTCAACCACCTTATCCGCCCGATGTTTTACGACAGCTACCACCACATCATCAATGTGAGCAATCCCAACGGCACCCCGCGCATTTATACCGTGGTGGGCTACATCTGCGAGACCGACACCTTCGCGTGGGACAGGCGCATCAGCGAAGTGCGAGAAGGAGACATCCTGTGCTTCCTCAATGCTGGCGCTTACGGCATCACGATGTCGAGCAACTACAACAGCCGCCCCCGTCCTGCCGAAGTGATGATACATGGCGGGAAAGACCATCTCATCCGCAGGCGCGAAACGGTAGATGATGTGCTGCGAAGCGAAATTACTGTTGATCTTCCGGCTGAAAGCAAGCGGAAGAAGAAGGTGGTGAGCAAGGTAGGATATTAACCAAAATATTCAGATGCCCTCTATCTTCATACTATCTTCATCAGGACAACACGCATTTAAATCAGTCTGATTATCAAACCCTTTCATTGCCGT
>CAZCXH010000272.1:0-3489 GCA_964502525.1 uncultured Chitinophagaceae bacterium | reverse complement strand
TTTGTTCTGCCGGTATAGACATCTGAAATCATTATTCATTAACAATCAAAAAAAACAAACACCATGAAATCAACAATCACTGTCATCGGAAGTTTAGCCGTTGCATCGGCCATCTTCTTTGGTTTTAAATTATCAATGCCTGCAAAAACGGAATTCAAGGTTCAGTATGCCGTTGAATGTTCCGAATGCACTGTTTCTTACCGGGATGAAAACAGCAACTCGGTAACAAAGGAAAATGTGACCGGCAAATGGGAATATTCCTATACAGGAAAAGTGAACCATTATGCCTTTATCTCCGCCACCACGGAGGAAGACGGTAATCCAGCCACTGTAAAAATCATCATTGACGGAGAGGAAAAGAATGCCGGTTCCAGCGCAAGCAAGTTGGCATCAGCCAACGCAGCCAGAATCCTTAATTAAAAAAGCTGATTAGCAAGTCATTTTTAAAAAAGAATACAATGAAAAAGATCTTGTTCATCGCTTCTTTAATATGGATATTCTGCCTGGCGCATGATCCGGTGCACGCTCAATTGCAGGTTAGCAGTTCGCTCACGAACACCGAATTGGCTCAATCGCTTGTGGGCAAGGGAGTTTTGATCTCCAATGTTTCGGTTAGTTGCGCTCCGGATGCTTATGGCAGCTTTGACGGATCCGCATCCAATCTCGGTTTGGACCAAGGGCTTTTGCTTACAACCGGCTCATTAGTAAATGCTGTCGGCCCCAATACCACTGGTGAAGTTTCTTTAGAAAATTTTCAGGCAGGCGATCCTCAACTTGATTTAATAGCAAATGCTCCAACGTTTGACGCGTGCGTCTTTCAGTTTGATGTTACGCCATATGGGGATACCCTTAGATTCAATTTCTCTTTCGCTTCAGAAGAATATCTCGAATATGTCAATTCATTTAATGATGTCTTTGGATTTTTCATTACAGGTCCCAACCCTTCAGGAGGCAACTACGTGAACAAAAATATTGCCCTTATCCCCGGAACAACCACACCGGTATCTGTTGACAATATAAATAATGTTGTTAACTCGCAATATTATTTCGACAATGGAGATGGGAATTGCTTTCTTTCCCCCTCGTTTTCGTGTGTTGACCCCTCTGCAGTTCAATATGATGGTTTCACCAGGAACCTGGCCGCAGTGACACCTGTGATACCCTGCCAAACCTATCATCTTAAACTCGCTCTTGCCGATGCGGGGGACGGGTATTTCGATTCCGGTGTTTTCATTGAAAGGATTGAAAGCAATGTGAATTTTCATACCAGCGTAACTACCCAAAACGGCCTTCCTTATTCCATAGAAGGATGTAACAATTCTGCAATCACCATTACAAGGGAAGTGGTGGATAGCAATCCGTTGGTGATTAATTACACTGTGGGTGGATCCGCAACTGATGGGGTTGACTTTCAATCTTTAGGGACTCAGGTAACCATACCGGCTAACCAGGCTTCCGCACAGATTAACTTAACACCAATCGCTGACGGATTAGCCGAACCTGTTGAAAAGGTGATAATTTATTTTTCGGGCACTTGCACCAATGTTCCCATAGATACGGTGGTCATTGAATTAACCGATTCCCTTATTATTGAAACCAGCCCGGATACAGACATTTGCGGAAACCGGAATATCATGCTGAACGCTTCGGGAGGGAGTACTTATAGCTGGTGGCCGTATTCCACGCTGAACTCCCCTGTAATACCGAATCCCATAGCAAGCGTGGCTGCTACGACAACATACGGAGTCACTGTCACCGATGGAATGAATTGCATCTCAACCGGTTCTGTAACGATTTCTGTCCTGCCGCCCGATTCAACTTTCGAGAGCCGAACGTCCTGCAATTCGGCAGAAGTGGGAGTGGAAGTGATGACACTGACCAGTCAGAACGGCTGCGATTCGATCCACACCATCACCACCACTTATTTAGCTTCTGATTCAACAATTGAAACCCGCGCTTCCTGCAACCCGGCTGATGTCGGTGTGGAAGTTGTGATCCTGGTCAACCAACATGGCTGCGATTCGGTGCATGTCATAACGACTACATTGCTGCCCACATTTGAAGTGGCAGTTCATTCTCCTGAAGACATTATTAAAAAAGGAGAAAGCATCACGCTTACGGCAGTTTCAAATTCAGGCGATTACACATATAGCTGGATAACTTCCACAGGAGCAAACCCAAACTGCTATGATTGTGGCGGAAGCCTGACTGCTTCTCCCGCAACCACTACCTCCTATACGCTGATAGCTGTTGACGAAAACGGCTGCTCAGATACTTCTTCAAGAACCATCGTGGTTGAGCCTGGCTTTGCATGTGTTTATGTTCCCAATGCTTTCACCCCCAATGGTGACGGATTGAATGATGTATTCACCGTCAACGGGGAATACCTGCAGGATGTTCAACTCAGGATATTCAACAGGTGGGGCGAGATGATTTTTGAATCATCAAATCCATCCGGTGGATGGGATGGAACCTATAAGGGACAACCGCTGCCTGCCGATGTATTCCTTTATAGTGTGAAAGCGGGCTCTTGCAATGACTCCGAGCTTTCTCAGAACGACAGTCACAGAACCGGAAGCGTGACGCTGATCAGATAAACCTCACCATCTGAAATTTTGAACCTGCTTTCTGCAGCAAGAAGGTTAAAGGCAATTGGCAAGGGATAAATTTTGTCTCTTGCCTTTTGCCTTTTTATCCATCGGCATAAGGTCGTTGAAAGTAACCTTTTCCCACAACCGGTATATGCTATTAAACAACCCAATCATGGAAACAATCAAACTTCATCAGGAACTGAAACAGACCTTGAATTATTTGCGGATTTACGAATCCGAAAAGCCGAATGAAAAAATGCAGATCGTCTATCTCACCCTGCAGGCAAATTACCTGATGGAACAGATCAGGGGCAGGGAGTTGGCTGATAGAATTTTATCAAATTAAAAAATTCTGACAATGATTATTTCACCCGGAAAAAAACAATGCATCTCCAGGGATGACATCGTTGCAAATAATCTATCTTCTAATCCAAATGTTTGCAAAGTTGAAATGAACAAGAAAATCGAATTCATCCTGATGATTCTCTCATTGGGGCTTTTTGCCCTGATAATTATTTGACGTTGGCAAGCTAAGGAAATAGAGCCAGCCGGTTCTTGTCTTATAGTTCAGGCAATCAGTAATCTATGAAGTGATTACCGGTTACCTCCTATGGAGTAATTCATTTCATTCCGGAATATGGTTTTCCGATTTATAAAGAACGAAAGGGTTTAGTCTGTGCGAATTTCAGTGACCCAGACGGGATTTGAACCCGTGGCCCCTTGCTTAAAAGGCAAATGCTCTACCCCTGAGCTACTGGGTCTTAAAAAATAGTGTGCAAAGATAAACAAGCAATGAGGTAATCCAAAGTGAAAGTTCATGAAAGGTGCAAAACTATTTTTCCCATAAGTTCATGGACTTACCATGAACATGTTGTATTTTGGGAAATTCATTGTTTCC
>CAZCXH010000271.1:0-3490 GCA_964502525.1 uncultured Chitinophagaceae bacterium | reverse complement strand
GTGTAAAAAACGAATTGTGATCGGTCCGAAGGACTCCGGACTCCTTCGGAGGATATACCATCGGGGACTATGCAGTACAAGTTCGAAAACCTGTTTACCGATGGTATATTTGGACTTGTTTCAATTTCTAAATGATACTACTCAACCAGTTTTACCACGATCGGCACCGCGGAAACCTTTATCGTCATTTCCTTCGTGCCGGGATTAAATGACACCAAATCCTTATTTAATTCGCCTGTGGCTGTACTTCCCGAAATCCGCCATGCTGAATCTGCGGAATAGCCGCTGAGTTTCACCTGCGAAATATCAGTATTCTCTCCATCAATGGGCTTCCACGCGATGAGGTGAGTCGCCTTGCCGGTGCTGTCGCCAAACTGATAGATCCATGCTTCGTTGCTTTCCTGTATCACGCCCAGAAAATAGCGGTCGCCCAGCTTGCTCAATAAAGCCTGCAACGCCCGGAAAGACATCTTCTCCTCAAAGTTGGTTTTGGGAGAGCCGACCAAACCCGACCGGCTGTATAATCCGCCATTGCCATTCATGTAGTTGAACCAATTCAGCCGGTCAACACCCAACCGGATGAACATCATCGCACCGCGAACGGCATACAACGCCTGTTCTTTCTCCGTCACACATTCGCTGTGCGTACAGCTTTCGCCCGCGCCATCGCTGTCCCACCCCCATTCGGTGACGAAGATTTTTTTACCCGGAAGATTCGCATCCCGGAAGCGGATGTCATTCAGCACCGCCCGCATCGTTGACTGCGGGTGTTCAGGATGAACCCCCGCCCTTTTGCCATCCGCATTGGAAGCATAGCTGTAATGATGCACATTCAGCCCGTCAATGAAAGGCGCCACTTCCTGCGGGATTCTTGATCCCGAAAAATTCCCGCTGTTTTCCGTTTCCTCATAGGGAAAAGCCGATTGAAACGCGCCCGGCAACACGATCATTTTCGGATCAGCATCTTTTGCTCCCTTGGCAAAACCTTTCAGCACTTCCGAATAAAATGATGCGGGATAATCCCACGGCTCATTGCCTGCTTCCATGATTTGCACCAGGCGGTAACCATGGGTAACACCGAAATGTTTTGCAAAAGCATAAGCGTAATTGTAAGCCGCCTGATATGGATTGTCGAAACGGTTTTGCCCGATTTTCTTCTGGTCGAATTGGATGGATGCGTCCACCGTCAAACCAGCCTTGTGCCACGCCAGGTACTCCCTGTCCCAGTCGAGCCAGTTCAATGCCTGCGTGCCACGGTCAGCCATGTGCGCATAGTCGGGAACATTGTCGGGATCGGTAACGTCCCAATGCCAGTTGTGATAGCTGCGGGCGTGAGTTGCTATGGCGCTGAACTTCTGCGGTCCTTGTCCCTTTTCGAGCCGGTCGGAGCAAATTCCATAACCCCATCCCCACAACCCGTTCACCCCAAGTATTTCCGCCACTGTTGCATTGGATCTTTTCGCCTCAGGCATTTTCCCGTAAGGACCGAACTCATCCCATACATTCACTTCCCAGACAAACACCTTCGCGTAGTCAATTTCGGGCAGCGTATGCTGAACTCTCAGATACCTCGCGTGAACAGGTTTTGCAAGCACGGTAGTGACGGTGTTCACCGCTTTCGGATCAAGGTCGGCAATGTGAAACCATGCTTTGTTATCCGCACTGCCAAGAATCTCGCTGGCGGTTGCTTTGCCGCCCGCCCAATGGCGAGTTTCCATCCAACTGATGCTTTTGACGCTGCCGAAGTCGAGCGTGACAAATTCCCTGATTGGAAAGGCGATTGCCGCAACTTCAAAAATCTGGAACGGAGCCGGAGATATCAGCTTGATTTTTTTGATAGAGGAAAATTTAACGTCTGTCCGTTTCCACTTGTAGCTGTCAGCTTCACCCAGCGTGGTGATAATGCTTGAATCACCGTTTTCAGAATATGCGAAAACGTAAACCGGTGATTTCAACGCGCACTTGACGGAAAGCGAACGCAACGGCAAAGCATCGGGCAGGCTTATTTCAAACCACGGTTCCCTGCCGCCCGTAATCCACGCATTTGTCTTTTGGTCGCCATCGGTGGGATGATTGAAATTATCGCAGCCCGAACTCTTGCATTTGCCATTTTGCCCCGCGTTAAGAAGGACATTTTGATCGCTTCTCTTGGCAAACTCATTCGGCAATGGCGCGCCTGACTGCCAATTGGTTTTTTCGTTGTGGTCAATCACCTGGGCGCCATCGCCCCCGGAAGAGGTAGTCACCGCTACGTTCCATGTGTAAGAGGGAATCACTCCGGCATGGGGGTTCCACTGAGAAAACAAGGCTGAGAAATTCAAAGCCACCAGCACACAGCTATTGAGAACTTTCACCACTTCAGAAGGCGGCTAAATTACCCCGATTTGCCCGCACCGGAGATTTCTTACCTGTAACATGCAGTTCCGAAATGATTTTTTAATGTTCCGGAATCATTCCGGGACGTTCACGAACGATTTCCTGACATCCGAAAACGTCACGGAACGTTCACCGATCATTTCCGAACATCCAAAAATCATCCCGGGACGTTCATGAACCATTTCCGAACATTCAAAAATCATTTCGGGACGTTCACGGATCGTTTCCGAACATCCAAAAATCATCCGGGGACGCTCACGGATCGTTCGGAAACCCCCAACGGGCAGGGCTATTCATCTTATTTTCATCTGATAGTCAGTAAGGTGCCATAGGCACGATAGGTTGTTAGAGAAGACAGCTAATGTAAAGACCAAGTGCCGTTAGGCACGACAGGTTATCCTTTGTTCTTTGAAGGTGTAGCATTCACCATTCTCAATGAGCCGGAAAATAATATAACGTTTCGTGCCTGACGGCACTAAGTGTGAGCGGTCGTTCTTTTTTTCTAACAACCTGTGGTGCCTACGGCACATTCCTTTCAAGAATGGAACAGTCCTGCCCAGCGGGGAGGCGGGTAGGTTTACATGTTTCCGGTTTACGTTGGTCTGTCCACAAAACGGGAAACGTGTAAACCGGAAACCGGAAACGAAAGAAACCGACAAAAACATTGTCATGCTGATTAGGGTGCACCAGATTCCGATGGGATAAATTGTAATTTTCACATTCTCCCCTTATCTTTGCGCTCCACTTTTAATTTTTGAACCATGAATGCAATCGTAGAAATAGCAGGGCAGCAGTTTAAAGTCGCCAAAGGGCAGGAGATTTTTGTGCACAGGCTTGAAGGAAAAGAAGGCGACAAGGTGAACTTTGACAAGGTGCTGCTCAAGGAAGATGGCGGCAAAGTGACCGTTGGAAAACCTACCGTGAGCGGAGCAAAAGTGACCGCCAAAATCCTCTCTCACCTGAAGGGCGACAAGGTGATCGTGTTCAAGAAGAAAAGGCGCAAAGCTTATCAGAAGCGGAATGGTCACCGCCAGCAATTCACTAAAATCTCAATCGAATCAATTTCTTGATTCTAACATCTAAAGTCTAACATCTAACATCTAAAGTCTAAAAT
>CAZCXH010000270.1:0-3549 GCA_964502525.1 uncultured Chitinophagaceae bacterium | reverse complement strand
ATTACATTTTACGCAACTGAATCCGGTTATGTAAGCGAAGTGAAAATAACCGAAGGCATGTACGCGGAGGAAGGAACCCCGCTCGTAAAAATCGTTTCGCTGAAACAAGTGTGGGTGGAAGCGCAGGTGTATTCAAACGAACTGTCGAAAGCGGATAACAAATCGTTTATGATTTACTCCGAAAGCAATCCTGATGAAGTTTACAGCGGCACGCTTGTTTACAACAATCCTTCGGTTGAACAGGAACGCAGAGTGCAACTGTTGCGCATACGAACAGACAACTCAAAAGGAAAACTCATTCCCGGCATGATGGTGATGGTAAGTCCACAACAAAAGGCTGTGCCCGTTCTGGCAGTGCCCAGGTCAGCCGTATTGTTGGAGAAAATGAAAACTGCGTGGGTATTGGCGCATGACAACACCTTTGAGCAGCGCATGGTGGAAACAGGAATCGAAAACAAGCACTGGGTTGAAATTCTTTCCGGACTAAAACAAGGAGAAACAGTGGTTACCGAAGGAGCTTATCTAATCAACAGCGAGTTCATCCTTAAAAGCGGGGCGGGGCAAAGGCATGAGCATTGAGCAACGCAAGTAACCTTTTTCTAACTAATTTTGTTGTTTCAATTACATGAAGAAAACTCATATCATAGCGTTGCTGCTGATCGTGGCTTCCATGGGCGTTATCATTGCCATGATCGGTGATTACAGCCGCTACGAAACATTTGCCACGGCTGAATCATCGGGCGGCAGAGAGTTTCATATCGTGGGCGAATTGGTGCGGCAGGAAGATATGCAGTATGATCCCGAGATAGATCCGAATTACTTTTCATTTTACCTGAAAGACAAAGCCGGTGAGGAGCGCAAGGTGGTGTTCAACGATACCAAGCCCACCGATTTTGAGCGCGCGGAGCAGATCGTGCTCACCGGCAAGATGCAGGGCAATGAATTTCACGCCTCCAAGATACTGATGAAGTGCCCCTCCAAGTATATCAACAACGATCTGGAGGTGATGGAAGTGACTGCAGGCACCTGATGGACATCAACTACATTGGCGAGCATCTTCTCCCCGGACAGTTTGGAAGATTTTTCGTAGTGGCGGCTTTTACGGCAGCGCTCACCGCCACGATTGCATATATTATTTCTGCTATGAAACGCGATGACGCGCAGGCGTTTTCGTGGAAGCGGCTCGGCAGGGCGGCTTTCTTCGCGCATGGCGCTGCGGTGCTTGGGATTGTCTTTTCCCTGTTTTATATTCTGCTGAATCATCTGTTTGAATATCATTATGCGTGGGAACATTCGTCAATGGCGCTTCCCACGAAGTATATCCTTTCATGCTTCTGGGAAGGTCAGGAGGGGAGCTTCCTGCTGTGGTCGTTCTGGCACGTGGTGCTGGGCGTTGTATTGATACTCCGCGCAGGGAAGTGGGAGGCGCCCGTGCTTGCCGTGCTTGCGGTGACGCAGGCATTCCTCGGCTCGATGCTGCTGGGAATTTACATCGGTGACTACAAGGTAGGCAGCAATCCGTTTCTGCTGCTGCGCGATGTGATGGATGCGCCCATTTTCGCGCGCGCCAATTATCTTGATTTCGTGGAAGACGGCAACGGGCTGAATCCCCTGCTGCAGAATTATTGGATGACGATTCACCCGCCTACACTGTTTTTGGGATTTGCCGCTTGCATTGTCCCGTTTGCATTTGTGATAGCTTCGCTGTGGAAACGCGACTATTCCGGCTGGATAAAGCAGGCGCTGCCGTGGAGCCTGTTTGCGATGATGGTGCTGGGCGTGGGGATATTGATGGGAGGCGCGTGGGCATATGAGTCGCTGACGTTTGGCGGCTTCTGGGCATGGGACCCGGTGGAGAATGCATCGCTGGTGCCGTGGCTCACGCTGGCTGCCGGAGTGCACGGGCTGATGATTTTCAAGCATACAGGGCGGGCGCTGAAACTCGCGTACGCGCTTTTCATAATTACTTTTGTTCTTATACTTTATTCCACATTCCTCACGCGCAGCGGCATCCTGGGCGATACGTCCGTACATGCGTTCACCGACCTGGGAATGTCAGGTCAATTGATATTTTTCATGATGTTTTACGTGGCTCTGTCGCTGTTTTTCCTGATCATCAACTGGTCAGCCATTCCATCCATCAGCGAGGAGGAGAAAATTGCCTCGCGTGAATTCTGGCTGTTCATCGGAGCGTTGATACTGGCCATTTCCGCTTTCCAGATTACGTTCACCACTTCCATTCCGGTTTGGAACAAGTTTCTCGCGGTGTTCAGGAAAATTCCGGGGCTTGACTATTTGTTTGAAAAAGATCTTGCGCCCCCGGTTGATATTGCCAGCCATTACAACAACATACAGGTGTGGGTGGCAATCATTATAGCCGTGCTTTCGGCAGTTGTTCAGTTTTTGCGCTACAGAAATTCTGACATTCAGAAATTCTTCAAGGCATTGCTGCTGCCGGCATTGGCTTCTATAGCGCTGGCGGCAGCGGGCGTATATTTCTGGGAAATTTATGCTCCGCAATATATATTGCTTTTGTTCGCTTCAATTTTTGCGGTTGCCGCCAATATGGGATATTTACTGTCAGCGCTGAAGGGAAGGGTAAGGGTTGCCGGTGCGTCTGTTGCGCATGTCGGGTTTGCGCTCATCCTGATCGGCTCATTGGTTGCCAACTTCAATCAGCGGGTAATTTCAGTCAATACGCATGGCATTGACTTCGGTGACCGGATGGATGAGCAAAGCAAGCGCGAAAATATACTGCTCCGGAAAAACCAGCCGGTGATGATGCACGGCTACCGGGTGACCTACATTGGTGATTCAACATCGGGTCCTGATATTTTTTACAAAGTGCACTATCTGAGAACTGACGGCAGGGGAAAGAAGGACGAAGAATTCGTGCTTACCCCCAATGCGCAGATAAATCCGAAGATGGGATTGATAGCCAATCCCGACACGCGCCATTACTGGACGAAAGATATTTACACGCACGTCACTTCCGTTCCCGACAAGGAAGCGCAGCAAAAGGCGGAGGGAAAGTTTGAAGCCGATACCGTTGCGATAGGAGATACGTTTTATCTTGCCAAGGCTTATGCCGTGCTGGAGCGGCTGGAACCGAATCCGAAGAGCGATAAAATCACCTTCGAGGAGGGGGATATTGCGGTGGCCGCGCTCATCAAGGTATTCACCCTTGATGAAAAAAAATATGAATCACGCCCGATCTATTTAATCCGGGACAAAAGCGCTATGAACATTGAAGATGAGATAAAGGATTTAGGCGTGACATTCCGCGTTGACCGGATCATCCCCCAGCAAGAGAGCATTGTGATAGGTGTGAAGCAGGAAGATGCGGAGGGTGATTTCATTATAATGAAGGCAATTATTTTTCCTTATATCAACCTCCTGTGGCTGGGGTGCGTGATAATGGCTTTCGGAATATTAATCAGCATTAACCGCAGGCATCAGGAAGGTTTAAGGTCTATAGTTTAAGGTTTAAAGTTTGTCCATGCCTGAATAGCGTTGACCGTTTTTTGAGTTTACAAACCTAATTTATTT
>CAZCXH010000269.1:0-3557 GCA_964502525.1 uncultured Chitinophagaceae bacterium | reverse complement strand
GTCTGCTTCCACAAACATTTTCGGCTCAGCAAACACTTCTTCCACCACGCCATCTTCAAACGCCTCAATGGTATTTTCCATTTTCATGGAACTGAGAATAATAAGTCCATCGCCCGGCTTCACTTTGTCTCCGGGCTTTACCAAAACTTTAACCACCTCGCCCGGCATGGGAGCAGCGTAGCCGCCTTTCACTTTTTCTGCTTCTGCTTCTGGAAATCGCGGAAGGATTTTTATTGAAATACTCCCCACCTCGTCATCATGGATGAAAAGCGTTTCGCCTGACTGAGCGATGATGAAAGTCTTACGGTGCCCTCCAATTTCACAGGTGAGCACTTGTCCGATTTGATTAATGAGTTGAGCAGAAAGTTCTTTATCAGTGATTTTGAAAGAAAAGCCATCACCTGCATTTCGGTAACTGATTAAAACAGATTCCATCCCTTCGAGGGATGGAATCTGTAACCGCTCCTCCTGCATTTTGTAAAAATTGCTGCGCCAGCCGGAAGGAATATCTTTCAGCAAATCTCTTTTTGATTCCCTGTGACTCCAGAGCCACAGCATTGCTGCGATTGAAACAACTTGCACCTGATTTTCACTGAGCGCTTTTTTAGCAGAAAGCTCAGGATGGCGAGTGAGGAAATGCGTGTTGAATTTTCCTTCAGCAAACTCAGGATGACTTAAAATGTCAATCAGGAAATTTTTGTTTGACATGATTCCAAGCAAAACTGTTTTCCTGAGCGAATGTTTGAGCTTGCGTATGGCTTCACTTCGCGTTTCACCCCAGGTAATCACTTTCGCAATCATCGGGTCATAGTGAATGTCAATCACCGAGCCGCTCTCAATGCCGCTGTCATAGCGCGTACAGACGCTTTCATCGGGGATAAAGGAAAGAATTTTCCCGGTAGCGGGCAGAAAATTGTTTGCAGGGTCTTCGGCATACAGGCGACATTCAATTGCGTGTCCGGTTTGCTTCACTTCATTTTCCTTCACCAAAAGCGGCATGCCTTGCGCGACTTCGATTTGCAGTTTCACTAAGTCCAACCCCGTTACCATTTCCGTTACCGGATGTTCCACCTGCAGGCGCGTATTTACTTCGAGGAAATAATAATTCAGTTTGTCATCCACGATGAATTCCACTGTTCCGGCATTGTCATATTTGATTGCCTTTGCAGCTTTCAGCGCAGCGGCTGACATCTTCTCACGCAAAGCCGGAGTCATTACAGGTGATGGTGATTCTTCAATAATTTTTTGATAGCGCCTTTGGATGGAACATTCTCTTTCAAAAAGATGAATCACGTTGCCGTGCTTATCGCCCATGATTTGGAACTCGATGTGGCGCGCGCTGTCGAAATATTTTTCAATCAGCAGCGTGTCATCGCCAAATGCATTCTGCGCCTCGCGCTTTGCTCCTTCTATTTCTTTTTCCAGATTTTTTTCATCACGCACAATGCGCATCCCTTTTCCCCCACCACCTGCAGATGCTTTCAGCAACACGGGAAATCCGATGTCAACCGCTTCCTTTTTCAGTACTGCAACAGAATGGTCTTTGCCATCATAACCCGGCACGACAGGCACATCATGCTTCAGCATGATTTGCTTCGCGCGGATTTTATCGCCCATCGCTTCAATCGCCTTTGAATTGGGTCCCACGAAGATGATTCCTTCTTGTTCGCAGCGCTTTGCGAAATCTTCATTCTCCGAAAGAAAACCGTAGCCGGGATGAATCGCATCCGCACCGGTGCGCCTGGCGGCTTCGATGATTTTATTCTGAAGGAGATAAGACTCCGATGCAGCAAACCCTCCGAGCGAGATTGCTTCATCCGCGTGTTTTACAAACAATGAATTTTTATCAGCTTCAGAAAAAACCGCAACGGTTGAGATTCCCATCTTGCGGCAGGTGCGCATTATACGAATCGCAATTTCTCCGCGGTTGGCGATTAAGAGCTTGTTGATGGCAGTCAAGGGTTGAATTTGTTAGAAACAAAAATAAGTTAAAGTTTTTCTGCTCTTTGATTCAAATGTAGAGATGAATTGTTGGACAAGAAAGTCGTTTAGCTTTTCAAATTGAATTATCTTTGGTTAATGACTTTCTTTACTTCATCCAATCCAACCGTTTCGGAGATTGCGACTATCGTTGGAGAGTTGCCTTCGAAGGAGCAAAGGCGCATTCTGCGTAACCTCAAACTGATGAAAGCCAAAAAGTTGGCTCGCAAATTAGACTCCGGCAAAAAGCCGAAGCGCGTATTCACGGACGATGAAATCGCAGACATGATTCACGAATACCGGAAGAAAAAATGGAACAAAGGTTCGTGATAGACACGAATGGATGGGTTTCCATTTTCTATAAGAAGGTTTTGGATGAATTTATCGGACGAATAATCGAAAAGGATATTCAGATTTTCTATTGCAATGAGTTAGTCAGCGAGTTCAGGGATATTCACTCAAAACATTTCGACATTAAGAAAATGCTTCCTCATAAAACGGAAAAGTACGTGGAAGCAATTCTGAACATTTGTGAAAACTTTGAACCGCAACCACGATACCGCCTGCTGAATGATTATAAAGACAATTACCTCGTGGACATTGCCCACCAAACCCGTTCTGTATTGGTTACGAACGATAAAGGCTTTGGTATTTTGAAGAAGCTGCGCTCACCTAAAATTGAAATCATAAAACTGAGTGAGTTTTATGAGAGGATTGGGATGAAAGGCAGAAATCTTCTTCAAAAGAAAATCTGAAGTGTTTGTGAGGGCTGATTGGGTTGCAATAATTATTTGTAGCTTAGAAAAACTAAAATGAAAAACATTTACAGTTTGTTACTTTTGGTTGTTTGCAGCTATTGTGCAACTGCACAAACTCCCAGCGCATTTTCGTATCAAGCGGTTGCGAGAAATGTAAACGGAGAAATCCTTGCGAATCATTCTATTGCCATCAAAATAAGTATTCTTGATTCTACTGCTTCGGGAAATTCTGTTTATGTTGAAACGCATAATGTTACTACTACGCCATTGGGTTTGTTTACATTAGCAATTGGGAAGGGGAATACATTGTCTGGAGTTTTTAGCTCAATAAATTGGAGTGCCAACTCAAAATTTTTCACTACTGTCCGGTTATTACTCAAAGAGAATCAACTGATTACGCGGTTCGTTATTTGACTTTTCGTTTTGATGCGTCTGAAATGCCTGTCTGACGGGCATTTTCTCAAAAAGGCTGATGCTCAAAATCTGTAAAATTGTGTAAACGTGCTGTTCCAGTTTCATTTTCTTCTTCAGAATGCATACCGGCAAATACATGCAAAGTGCAATCCATATTTGCGTATTCACTGCGTTGGGACTTGTACCATAAAATGCTTTTATCCGCAGGTGCTGCTTGATCCACTTAAAGAACAACTCGACTTTCCATCGCTGCTTATAGAGTTGGGTAATGGTCAATGCCGATAGCGTGAAGTTATTCGTCAGAAATATCAACGTACGTTCATTTTCCGCATCGTAATATTTGATGCGCCTGAGTTTTGCCGGATAATCGCTTGCGGCATAAAACCCTTTCAGTTGAACGGTTTG
>CAZCXH010000268.1:0-3579 GCA_964502525.1 uncultured Chitinophagaceae bacterium | reverse complement strand
GGAAAGCCGCCTTCACGCAAAATATTCCAATGAAAATAAACACGGTTCCGAATGCGGCAATATAATTTATTCCTTTCACAGACATCAATGCTGCTCAAAACTACGAAGTTGATTTGCTTTCCTTCCCTGACACACCGAAATTTACCAGAGCAAGAAGAACGACATTGTAAACATGTGCAAAGGCAACTCTAACTTGGAAGACTCCGTCAAACTTGTCGGACATGTTGCAGGCACTAAGGTTCTTGAGCAACACCCGCATCATTATGCAGCGAAAAATAAAGGTAACAGCATCGCTGCGGATAAAGTCGTGTTCGACTTCATAAACCCGGAGTTGCTGCCCGATGTCTTGCCTGACTACATTGTACCTGTGAATGCGATTGAGATAGGCGGGATGAATGCAATTCCACTGGCGCTTGCAAAGGCTGCTGCAACTCACTATAACTGCACACCCACCAATTCAATTATTCAGTCAAAAAAAGTTTTTCATACAAAGTCAAGCGCGATTTTCCGGTTTATCAGCAAACCGGAATTTGAAGGAGATGTAGAACCCGGTAAAAAATATCTCCTCGTTGATGATGTTGCAGGAAGCGGAAGCACGCTTAATATCTTGCGTTGTTACATCATCCGAAATGGAGGTATTGTTGTTGGTGCAATTACACTTGTCGCGCTAAAAAGTAAATGGGGAAGCGGTGCAGAGCTTGTGCTTCAGAAAGCGACAAAGAAAAAACTGCTTGAAATTTTTGGCGCAAACGAATTTCCTAACTTTATCAAAGAATACGATTACCATGAAATCTACGAACTCTCGGAATCACAAGGCTCCTACTTCCTTGAACATTTCAATTCCATTGACGGAATCAGAAAAAAAATTGCTAAGGAATTGGGCAGAAGATGAATCAAAGAAATTAGACAAGCTGTATGAGGGCATGAAAGTAATTTCAGAAAACGGAAAACTGAAAAGGGTCCCGAGGTAAACTGCTCCCAGAGTACAAGGTCGGTACCTTCGCCTCACTTAAAACAGATGCTTGCCCCAGCCGAGGTTATTCCGGCTTAAAAAATTTGATGCTTTCAGTTGCTTTTCCGGTCGTGATATGCGCTACGTAAGTTCCTGCCGGCAAATGAGAAACATCTACTTCCGCTTTCTTCCGGCTATCAAAGCTGTAAGAAAAACTGCTGAGGAATCTTCCGTCAATAGCCAGGATATTTATCCGCAATGATTCTGCTTGTTGATTGCCGGTGTTTGTTAAAATCAGCGTTGCACTTTCAGGCGAATAATAACTCCTGAACGGCAATATCTCACTTTCTGAAATTCCAACATTTGTTAAACTGAAATCTGCCGACTCACCGGTGCAGCCGGAAGTATTTGTTACTTCGACTGAATAAGCTCCGTTTTGCGTTGGCGTATATTGACCGGAGGTCGCTCCATTGATTATTCCGCCATCAAGATACCATTGATAAGCAGCGAAAGCGCCTGTTTCTAACACGCTGCCGTTCATTGAAATTACAGGAGCCGGGGTAGAAGCCTGCGTTACGCTAATGGCATCGGATGCGCTGCAACCGTCATTTGTTGTTACTGTAACAGAATATGTTCCGCCTGCGCTAACGGAAATGCTGCTGCCATTTCCACCGTTGCTCCAGTTGTAAGTTGAGATATTCAAGCCGCCTGCCGTCAGGTTTTCTGAACTTCCGGAACAAACCACTGTGTCTCCGGTAATCGCCACGCTTGCCTGCAACACGACAACCGGCTGACTGCCGGAACCACGGCATCCGCCATTATCGGTTACGGTAACGGAATAATCACCGGCATCCGTAGCCACGATTGACGGAGAGACGCTGCCGGTTGACCAGAGGTAATTCGTTCCGCCAGACGCAGTGAGTGTAACACTTTCCCCATCGCAAATGGAAGTTGTGCCTGATGCATTAATATTTGCAGTAAGCGCACAATAATCATTTTCATAACTACCCATGTCAACTGTACCCCCATGTGTGCGCGGCAGATTATCGAGGTCGGCATTGTAGATGGAAAGAAGGTAACTATTGTTGCCTGCATCAATTGCAGGAGAAGCGGCAATCAGGCGGTAGTCATAGTTTGATGCGTCAAAAGGAGCAACAAGCGATGAGCCGGGATTAACAAACTGCGGGTCTTGATTAAGGATATTTGTGCCGGTTGGCAGCCCACCCTCAACAACCGAGTTTTTCACTGAAGTAAGGTTAACCAAAGGAAGTTCGTTTGCTTCATCATTTCCCCATAAAATACAGTTGTGAATATTTACATCATCGTTTATTGCAACAGCAGATTCAAGCCCACCGCTTCCCTGACTTTTATTATGCGCGATAGTGGTGTTGACGATGTTGCTTGTGGAGATGGAAACGCCCGGCATGGAAATCGCGCAGCCGTGATTGGCGACATTTCCGACAATCAGTGAATTGTAAATATTGAAGATGGGCTCATCGCGTTCCGTGCTGATTGCGCCACCGTCACCACCGGCAGAATTTCCGGAGAAAATGCAACGGTCTATATTCAGCGTGCCTTCGTAAACATGAATGGCTCCTCCATGCGTGCCTGCCGAGTTATTGCTGATATTGCTATTAATGATATTCAGTATGGTTGCGGAATTATCTCCGCTCAGATAGAGCGCTCCCGCATACGTGTTTGCAGTATTGTAAGTTATTTCACAATCTCTGACAGTAAGTGTTCCCGTTCCGCGATGAGAGATTGCTGCCCCGTAAAAGAGGCAGTAGTTGTTAAATATTTTGCAGTTGGCGATGGTTGGGCTTCCGTCAACATTGAAAAAAGCCGCTCCACTTGATTCAACATCCGGTCCACCGCTGCCAAAGGTGTGTGTATTGTATCCGTCTTTGATTTGAAAGCCATCCAGAACAGTCAGGTTGTTTACGCTTTGTGCTGTAACAATCCGGTGCGTGTTGTCGGTTTGCGAACCGGGCGAGCCGATATTTCCACTCAGCACGGTAGCATTGGCGTTCACATCCCGCTGGTTGCGCAGTGTCTCTGTGCCGCTGAATCCGCCATAAACAGCCACTCCGTTTTTCATCACAAATGAAACTGTTCTGCTGCTCCCGGTTGTAGGCAAATACGTTCCGGCAGCTACCCAGATTTCATCTCCAAACGAAGCTGCTGAGAGGGCGGATTGCAAGTCAGTGAATGCGTCAGTCCAGTTTGTTCCTGTGTTTGCTCCGGCAGATGCAGCCTGAACGTACCAGGTTGCAGAGTAAACATTTATTGCAAATAAGAGCGATGCCGCAAAGCAGAGGATTGGTCTCATGTTATTGTGATTTTTAAAAGTGAAAATTCAGGATTACAAACGTATCACAGCAAATGCAAAATTGAAAAGCTGTTTTTTCATTTGTGGACAAAGTTGTGTTAGCCAAAAATACTTACTTACTTACTTACTTACTTACTTACTTCTAACTTTTTTTTCAAAAAAATTACACACAATCCCAACCGTCATCGAACAAACTTCACCTGATAAAACGATTCATTGCCAACAGAATCAGCCGCCATAAGTGTGAGCACATGCTCTCCCGGTTCTGTGCGCCAATCGAAAAAATAGGTGAGCAAAT
>CAZCXH010000267.1:0-3638 GCA_964502525.1 uncultured Chitinophagaceae bacterium | reverse complement strand
TGGGTGGTCACGAGTCGCCAGCGCACAGGCTATGCCACAGACTCGCGCCAGTCAAAGGATATACATAAAAGTGACATTTGAATTGGATTTGGAGAATGCAAGCTAACGATAATCAATCCTCATTCCCACCGCACACCATGCAATTAGGGTCGCGAACCACCCGTGCGCCATACCAGCGAAGAATTGAAGGCTTGTTGAAGTTGAATTCGAGCTTGCTCCAATGCTCGTAAACATTTTCCCTGCGGTTAGCCCAGATGTAGAAATCCGCTGCGAAATCTTCTTCAAGGCTTTTTATTCCGGTATCCAATCCGCGCGAAAGCTCAACGAGAGCGAGCTTCACCATGAAATTGGAGATTGGAGCAATGTCAGAAGATAGTCCAACCTGTATCGCTGACTGCAGTTCTTTTTCGCTGGTGTAATCGGGAAGCAATTTTTTCGCCTGTGCTTCCTGCGAAATTTCTTCATCGTCACCGGTAGGGCGAAGGTGCTGCGAATATAGGCAACTGTAACATGCTCCTTCATAAGGTCTTACTCGCATCACGTCACCCCCTGCAGCGCGCGTGATGGCGCGTCCGAAAATGGCGGGAACTTTATGCTTCAGAGCGATTTCATTGAGCAGAAAGCGACTACGGTCATTGTCTGATGCCGCGATGATGAGGTTGACTTTGGATAAAGCTTCATCGCAAACGCTGCGATGCACCGTAACGTCCATCTCCAGCGTTTTCACTTCAGCATAAGGATTTTTCTGATGGATGGCTCCGCGAACAGCATGGGTTTTAAATCTTCCCAAATCATTAATGCCGCATATATGTCGCGCCACGTTGGAAATCTCGATGCGGTCAAAATCAATGAGCACGAATTTTCCCACACCGGCTTTGGCAAGTTCAACAGCGATAGGGGAGCCTCCGCTGCCCAAACCGACAATGCCCACTGACTTTTTAGAAAGCGCATCCGTTTCCAAAAGACCATTGCTCCGCGAAAACAATTCTGACCTTGCGGGAACGAAATGCACTTCGCAATTCGTGAGGGACGATTCCTTTTTGAAATAAGCTTTTGTTTGAATATTGTCTTTGACAGTCGCCAGAAAGATGAAAAGCATTTGTCCGGGCGAACCATGTTCTTTATCAATTTTTGCAATGCTTTCTTCCGCATTGTAAAACAGATTGGCGGAATCGGAAAGGATAATCACGCAGGGGGTATTCACGCCCGAAGGTCTGATGAGCAGCGATGATTTCAGGTAAACGTGAAAGACGGTGTTAAAATCCCAACTGTAAGCATCGGCTGCAAGAGTGATGGCGTGGCGGCCGGCTTTCGCGGATAGTTCGTGTATTTGCTGTTCGAAGAGGTAAACGACATTCACAGTTTAAAGTTTAATGTCAAAGTCTAAAGGTTAGAAGAAACTTACCAACACAACTTTAAACTTTGAATTTCAGGCTTTAAACTAAAAGAAGCCATCCTTGTAAATCTGGTCAACCACGATTTCGTTGGGCTTGTGAACGTGGTCTTCGGGATTCTTGATGATCAGTTCGCCCGTTTCAGGATCGAATGTCAGCTTCTTTTCGGATTGCTCGGCATTTTTCTTCGCCAATTCTTCCAAAACTTTCTTCGGATCTTTCTCTTTGGTGGTGCTCATGTCTTAAAGTTAAGCCTGGTGTTTCAAAAAATAATCAATCGGTCTGCCGGTGATTTTATGACCTTCAAAAGCCTCCAGCCAGATGCGTGTTTTCACCAATACGTTGTAAAACGTGAGGCTCGGGTTCCAATGCGTGGGTTTGAACGTGCAAATGGAAGGGCTGCCGTCACGTGGCGCTAAAAGGTGCATCGCTGAATTCTGGTGATAGTCAATCAATCTTTTTCCGTTATAATCCACTAAATGTTCCGGATACATTATTATTACTTCCGGAATCGAATTGGGCATGTCATACGGAACATAAAGCCTCAACTGGTACTTGTTGTTGAGGTTAGTCTTCATCCAGCCTTCCACGCAAACGTGCATATCAAGATACCTGATCTTGAAGCCCGGGAAATACTGGTTGAGCACCTCCAGCTCCTTTTTCAGCCGCTTCTGTTGTTCCGCTGTCCAGCCCATTTGTTAATGTAGTGATTACTTTAGATTTTGTCCAAAATATTTATCGAATCTAAGAAACGGCTGATGCGGCTTTTGGGCTGCTTCGCGTTGCGAAGAAGTTTCACCAGTTCGCCCATGCCCACCCGTTCCACCACTTCAGCTTCCTTTTCGGGAAAGTCGTGTGGAAAACGGATCTCATATCTGTTAACGTCATGCCTGAATGAGATGGCAACGCGCTGGTCGGTCAGTTGCACGATTTCCACGTCAGCCAGGTCTTTCCTGCTTTTCAACCTTTCAAAAACATCCTTCAGGTATTTCTTCCCTTCTTCTTTATTCCAGTATGCGTTTTTAGGCATGCTGGGTTTCTCTGCAACTTCCTTGCTTGAAGGAATATCAGCCAAATCTACGTTTTTTACATTGCAGGAAACCTCATCAGGCGCGGTTTTCGGCTCTATAAACGGGTTTTCACCCAATGCACCGGCTGCCTGCCTTACCGGACTTGCGCCTTCGAGGATAGTCCAGTTGCAGAGTTTGTAATTATTCAGGTTTTCACGCGAAAACATGAATCCGCTGAGCATCACCTCGTCATGCTTGTCAATGTTGCAGATGGAGATGATGAACCGGGAGAACCCTGTTCCGCGAAGGGCATTGCGCATCGTCTGGACATCGCCCGGGCTGGGTTCAGCCAGATTCATTTTATGATGCGAGTGCCAGGCTCCAATGTGCTCCAATCCAAACCGACCATTGAGGAAATGACCGCATGCTTTCAGGTAATCAATATCCTGGTTAAAGTGGGTGGCGTTGCGTTCAACATTTTTGCCCGGACCGGTCGCAAACTGAATCACCGGATAGCCTTCCTTTGTCCATAAGCCAAAAAAGTCGCCACCGGTTTCGTGTTTCGGGAAGTCCATGACGCAGCGGGCGATGAAATCCATCTCGCTCTCATAGATGATGACGTTAGGGGGTGTTGCTCTTAGTTCCATGTTAACCAAAGGCAAAATAAGGAAGGAAATTACAGGAAGCAACCCCGTAGCCTCCGGGCGGACGAAATTCTGCCGGTAATTTCAGGGGATTTAATGGGGTTTTAATCTGAAATGCTTTGCCGGCAATGGTTTCAGCGATTATCCCTGTTCGCAGAGGCGGATGACTTTGCGCCCCGTGTCAAGCGAACCTTCAGCTACCTTCACAATCAGATTGCCGTCATAGCTCATCTCAGATACAATCCATCGCAGGCATTGATGAAAGCGGTATTGAGCTTCTTGTTCAATTTGGTATTATTTAAAGAACCAATTCGCCAGAATGAGCAGTACCAAACTTACCCAAAACCCAAACAGCCACTTTAAGATATCGTTTTTATCACGACTCATTTTTTCCATTAATTCAACCCTTATATTGGCAAGGTCTTGTTTAGTGGCGAGTACTTCTTTGCTGGATTCAAATTCTTCTTTTACGGAATTTTTAATCCCTTCCACCACTACCTGCGCCTCTTTTTCGCCCAGCTTTGCTTTTAAAGTATGGTTCATCGCAAAAATGCGTACCTAATTTTTATTTCGCTGTTCAAGAAATTGAT
>CAZCXH010000266.1:0-3691 GCA_964502525.1 uncultured Chitinophagaceae bacterium | reverse complement strand
GAATCCCTGGGTCAATTTGCTCCGGAATGGGTGGGTCAGTTTGTCCGGAATTTGCGGATACGAGTTTGAAAGAAGTTTTGATGAGTTGTGGCGGGAGATGGTACCCGGAATCATGCAGGAGGGCGTGGGGGCAGGGCAAGGCTGCGGGAAGGCAGGCGTCATTGGGCGCTATTAGGTAAGTTCGAGAACCTGTGCCGATGGCATATGCAAACCATGCCATGGTTGATAAGTGCGTTGATGAATGTAAGGAACAGGTCTCAATCTTTGCATGAAATATTGAAACTGCGAAAAGAAATAAATAGCTAACTTCAGAGTAAGGAAGAATTAAAGGCCTTATCGGGAGTTTCTCATTTTTTGTTTTGTGTAGTCATCTTAAGGGCAGTTCTAAAAGTTCTACCACTTACTTCCTCTCCTTCTGGAGAGGGAACGGGTGAGGCGATAAAAGAGCAATTTTTAGAACTGCCCTTAGAGACTGTTTAAAATTAAAAATAGAACGCAGATGATGCAGAAAAATAGGATGACCACAGATAACAATCAGCGATTATCTGCATAATCCGCGTCATCAGCGTTCTATTATCATTATGCTATTATGATTTAATTTAAATTTAAACAGCCTCTTAAGATAAAAGTGAAATAGTCAAGATTTAATCTGACAAACAAAAAATAAGATCTGAGTTGACAAGACAAATGTCATTAGTGTTTTTTCATTACATCTTTGTTCCAAATGCCTCAGAAAACGCATCTTTGAGAGCAGAAACAAATCGTTGGGTTAAGTGTCAGACAAACTAAAAACCTTGATTTAAACTGTTAGATCGAGTACAAGCTATTACAAATAACAGCCGAATAAGAGTTTGACCCTTTGAACGATTTTAACTTTTGCGGAATTATTTCAGACGAGTTTCTGACTGGCTCATTTCCGATTTCTTCTCCAACTCGTTCAACTGTTCCTCCAATTTCTCTTTCGTCTCTCCGAAATACTTTTCCAATCATCAATCTTCAAGATGGTCTGGTAGGTTTCAGATGATTTCAGTTCGGTGAGTTGGAGTGCAAAAATTTTAATTTGATTGCGTAGGCGTGTGGCTTCCGCTTTTAACTTGGTTTTCTCGCTGATTTTTTCAGAACGTGAAATAAAGAAATTTCCTTTGTTGATTTCATCGAGGATTTCTGTTACCCGTTTTAAATCATTTTCCTGGTATGCCTGCTGCAAGTCATTGAAAACTTCCTCCGCTTGTTTCTTCAATTCTTCCGCCACCCTATCGGGATGACATTTGCGTGTTGCCTCGCGGTATTTTTTCTTCAACTCCACCTGCTGCTCCTCGCTCAGGTCAAAAAGCTTTTTCGATCTCGTTTCTTCGTACTGCTTGTGGTATTCCTCGTAATCCTTCTTCGCCTCTTCAAATTCTTTCTGGTTTTCTTCACTTTCCGGCACTTCTTTTTTCAGCAGCTCGATTTTCAGCTTCAGGATTTTGCTAATGATGGCTCCAAGAATTTGGTTGTGTCTTATGCCAAACTCCACTACCAACTTTTCCGCATCTGCTTTTTCATTGCTGATAGAAGTGAGTTCCAGTTCCAGCGCTTTGATTTCCACTTTCAGCGCGTTCACCTCCGGGTCTTCATACAAAGCAAGCTGCTGGTAGCGGTTGATGAATGATTCGATTTTGGTAACGGCATCCGAATAGCGTTTCGCCTCAATATCCTGCAGGATTTCGCTCACAGATTCCATCCCTGCGAGGGATGGAATCTGTTTCAGCTTGGCGGTCTGCGATTGCATTTCCTCAGTCTCGCCCAGCGAGATGAAGTTTTTCACCACTTGCAGCCGCTTCACTAATTTGCCGATGTCAATTTCCTCTGAGGCTTTCTCACCGAAGTAATGTTCAACGAGCCTGTTGAACTCATTCACAAATTGCAGCGACAATTCATAATCGCCTTTCGTCACCGTGATGTTCTCGTTGTTCAGTTGCGCCTTGCGGCTCCAGTTGTAAGAACCGGTAATCACCGTGTTGCGGTCAATCACACAGAACTTGTTGTGCATCATGCTCGACTCGCCATCGTGCATGATTTTGTAAACCTTTCCCCCGCTTGATTGCAGCAGGTTCGTATCCACGCCATGTGCGCGGTTGATGTCATCTTCGATGGTGATGAGCCGGATGACAACTTTGTTCTTTGCCCGTTGAACGAGCGCAGCAAGCAGGTCTCCATCTGTAAACCACGGCACCGCCACGCATATTTCGCTTTGCGCCTTGCCGATTTCAGCCCGGATTACTTCCCTGATGTTGTCGAAATAGGCTTGGGTTTCCACGCGCGGAAAGTCAGGATTTGATTTTTCTGATTCGAAGCTGGTGAATGCTGATTACGGAGAAGTTATCCTTCAGTTCCGATGCCCGTTCCTCAATTACCTGAGCAATGAGTACACCCTTCCTGTCATTCGATAGTCCGCTCAGGCGGTAGAGCAACACTCCCCGGTGCGGCTTCTTTGACCTGACCACCAATTCACCGAAATCTTTATCAGAGGTGATGAGGAACCTTTTCTTTTGAACGGCTGATTGTAAAACATCTGCATCAGGAATCCCGGAAGCAATTTCAAGAATGAACTCAACATCATGCCCCGCTTTTCGCAACGCCTCCACAATGGGTGCGTCCACGCTTTCGTCAGCGAGTATTTTCATGAAGCAAGACGGTAGGTGGTTTCGTTGCGGATGGTGTCCGCAGCGTAAGCCAGGCAAGCCGCAATCTGCGCCCTTGTGATATGCGGGTGCGATTCCAGTAGCTGCTCAACCGTTTCTCCGCTCGCAAGCTTATCCAGTATCAGTTCAACCGATATGCGGGTGCCGCGTATCACCGGCTTGCCTGTCAGCACTTTGGAATCTGCATGAATATATTGCTGCCACTGTTTTTTCATAGCTTGAAGTTACAAACAATTGAAAATAAAGGAAAATATAGTCATCCCTGCCACACAAATTTCACTTTGCGCCCTACCGGTTTCTGCACGGGATAACTTCCCGGATATTGTCGAAATAGGCTTGCGTTTCCATGCTGATGAATGCAAAATATTAAGTTTACGGCTTAAAGCGGCATTAAGCTAAACTGCGACTCTCACCAGGTCGGCTTTTGCAGATGGCGGTGGGATGGACATTCCTTCTTCTCTCATTCCCTCTATGTGCAGTTCTATCGCTTCAACGATGTTCTTCTTTGTCTCCCTGATGGTTTTGCCTGATGAAAAGCATCCGGGAAGGTCGGGCACCTGCGCCCAAATCGTGCCGTCTTTGGCTTTTTCTAAAATTATCAGGTACTGCATATTCGTAAATTTAATTCTTTCGTTGCTAACGCATCTTTATTTCCATCCTGCAATCTTCTTGATTTTGTTCTCAACTCCAATAGAAAGTCCTTCATTCTTGCCGTGATCAGGAACAGTTATCAACTCTTCTACACCCGCTTTCTTGTATTGCTTATGGCTCACTCAATACGGCTCATCACTTTTTCGATGAGTTGGTCGGAGAGGTAGGGTTTGAAGGCTTTTTCGTAGATATTTTCACTATTAGCTGAATTCCAATAATATGTTCCGTTTCGTTCATGCTCTTCGTAGAGTAGGATTAAATCAATTGTCCAGCAAACCTGCTTATTCAAACTGAGTAAGTACCAATCCCATTTTTCTTTATACTTTTTAATTAATTCAATTGACCCAGGGATACCT
>CAZCXH010000265.1:0-3794 GCA_964502525.1 uncultured Chitinophagaceae bacterium | reverse complement strand
GCCTCCTGCTCCCAAAGCAGGCATTCTAACCGGGCTGAACTACGCCCCGAAATTGGGTGTGGGTGTGGGTGCGAGTGTGAGTGTGAAAGAAATGAGTAAATTTTATCATTTGCTGGCTCCGTAACTCCGGAACATGCCTAACAGCATTTTGGAAATCTGCTCATAATTTGCATAAAGTTCCTTCTCAACAGAGTCCGAAACCCATTGCATTTCTGCTGCTGATTTAAGCAATGCGACACACTCAAATACCGAACTCCGCGACATCGTCATAAAATGTTTTTTATCCGCTATTGAAAATCTGCCGGTCCCTTCAACCAGATTCAGCAACATGCTCAAACTCGCCCGCTTCCACTGCTCTCTGTACTCTTGGTCAATTTTGGAATTAGAATAAAGAAGTTTTAGCGTCTTCAGGTTGGTTTGCTGCATCAACTGATAAACTTCCAGCTTCTCAAAATCAAACATCCTTTGATTATCAGTTTGAACATTTTTGAAATACTCACACCCAAACTCATTGCGACCTCCTTCCACACTCACACCCACACCCACACTCACACCCACACCCAATTTGCGGAGAGAGGGGGATTCGAACCCCCGCAACGCATTTCTGCGTTGACAGTTTAGCAAACTGCTCCGTTAACCGCTCCGGCATCTCTCCAAGCAAGGCAAATTTAGAAAATTATTAGCGTCCCTAGCTGAAAATGAAGGTCATCGTGCTCAGTTAAATCTAAGAGACTGTTTAAAATTAGGAATAGAACGTAGATGACACCGATAAATATGATTTACACGGACGAAAATCTGTGATTATCAACTGAGTTCGGAATAAGCAAATTGACAAAAAAGAAAATCCTTATCCCGAACTCACGTTATCAGCCAATTTGCGGTATCAGCATTCCATTCCTTATTCGGATTATGATATTTTTTAAATTTAAACAGCTTCTAAGCTTTGGACCTTCCCTCAATAGCATGCTGATTGTAGTAAGGTACAGCTTGGTTAATGTTTTTCAAAATGTTCGCTATGATCATAACAATTTCCAACAAAAAAGGCTGTCAATTTTTGTTTGACAGCCTTTTTGTTTTCATCAGAACGTGTTTCACCCTATGCTCATCTGAATCTTCTTCTGCACATCCTGTACGCTCTCCTTGAATTTCGCATCGGTGTCGAGCAGGTTTTGAATTGCCTGGCAGGAGTGGATCACGGTGCTGTGGTCGCGTCCGCCAAAGTGCTTGCCGATGACTTTGAGCGAGTTCTTGGTGTAATTTTTTGCAAGGAACATGGACAACTGCCGCGCCTGAACGATCTGGCGCTTGCGGGTTTTCTCCCGAAGTTTCTCAACCGCTACTCCAAAATGCTCGCACACGGTTTTCTGGATGTAGTCAATCGAAACTTCGCGGGAAACGCTCTTCACAAAATTCTTGATGATCTTCTTGGCGAGTTCAAGATCAATTTCTTTTTTATTGAGCGAAGCCTGCGCGAGCAATGAAGTCAATGCGCCTTCCAGTTCGCGCACGTTCGTATTGATATTATATGCTACGAATTCCACCACTTCGCGGGGAAGCTCGATGCCGTCAGAATACATTTTCTTTTCGAGGATGGCAATCCTTGTCTCAAAGTCGGGCGTTTGCAGGTCGGCAGCAAGTCCCCATTTGAAGCGGGATAACAGGCGCTCCTCCATCCCCTCCAAATCCTTTGGCGCGCGGTCGGATGTGAAGATAAGCTGCTTGCTGTTTTGATGGAGATGGTTGAAGATATGGAAGAAGATGTCCTGTGTCTTGTCTTTGTTGGCGAAGAACTGGATGTCATCCACGAGCAGCACGTCAATCACCTGGTAGAAGTGGATGAAATCATTTACAGAATTATTCTTTAATGCGTCAATGAACTGGTTGGTGAATTTTTCCGAAGAAACATACAGTACGGTCTTGTTCGGAAAATTCTGCTTGAACTGGTTGCCTACTGCATGGGCAAGGTGCGTTTTCCCAAGCCCCACTCCTCCATATATTACCAAAGGATTGAATGCTGTTCCTCCGGGAGGCTTCGTGGCAACCGCGAAACCTGCCGAGCGCGCGAGCCTGTTGCAATCGCCCTCTACGAATGAATCGAAGTTGTAAGCCGGCTTCAACTGCGAGTCAACATTCACCTTTTTCAAGCCCGGAATGATGAACGGATTTTTTATTGCGTTGCCGCCAATGGAAATCGGGGTGAGCACTTCAGGGTTTTTCCCTTCACCGGTGTTGTAGTTGGGATAGTTCACGGTGTAGGGAGAATTGCCGGAGCTGTTGTCCACCACAATGCGATATTCGAGGCGGGCGTCATTGCCCAGCTCGCGCTTGATGGTTTTGCGCAGCAGGGTGATGTAATGCTCCTCCAGCCACTCGTAGAAAAACTGGGTAGGCACCTGAATCGTCAGGACGCTGTTCTCCAGCTTCACCGGCCTGATAGGCTCAAACCATGTCTTGAAGCTCTGCTGGGTTACGTTGTCCTTAATGATCTTGAGACAGTTCTTCCAAACTTCTTCATGATTTTTTTTCAATACTTCTTCTTGGGACTTTGCCATTTAAAGACAACCTCATTAAATAGTTAAACAAATGCGCCAGAGAGGGAAGACGAAAATGAGAAAAAGAAAACGAAAAAAAAAGCAATACCCGTTTGTTTTTTAAAAAACTTTTACAGTATTGCAGAAAACTTTCTTTTCCTTTCTCGTGTAATCAAACACAACGTCAATTTTTCCAACCACGATTCCAGCCCATCCCACCTGATTGATGATCACCGGATGATTTTTTTTGTTCTTCATCATCACGGGTTTTTCAAAAAAAGTGTGGGTGTGACCGCCAAGGATCATGTCAATGTTTTCGCTTTCTTTTGCAAGCGCAACATCGGAGATCTTCGGTGTGGCGTAGTCGTAGCCAAGGTGCGACAGGCAAACCACAAAATCGCAGTCGTGTTCCCGCTTCAGTGATGCCGCTGTTTTATTTGCAGCTTTCACCGGGTCTTTATATTTCGTCTTACCAAAGAGCTTGGGCGGAACGAGTCCTTCCAACTCGATCCCGACTCCAAACACTCCGGTCTTGATTCCATTGTTTTCAAAAATCACAAACGGTTTTGTCTTTCCTTCCATGACCGTTTCCGAGAAATCATAGTTGCATGTGAGCATCGGAAAAGTTGCATGATGCAGTTGTTTCTCCAATCCTTCCAGCCCCGCATCGAAATCATGATTTCCGATTGTTGCCGCATCATATCCGATCATGCTCATCAGTTCCATTTCCGGTTTGCCGCGAAAGTAGTTAAAATAAGGAGTCCCCTGAAAAATATCTCCGCTGTCGAACAACAAAACATTTTTTTCTTCGCTGCGGATTTTTTTTACGAGCGCAGCGCGCGCTGCAACACCGCCCATGTTCGGATATTTTGAGCCTGCGGGAAAGGGTTCGATCCTGCTATGCGTGTCGTTGGTGTGAAGGATGGTGAGCTGCCGCATCTCCCCTGATGCCAATGCTTCAAACGGAAAACTTCCCGCTCCGAGCAATGCGGATGCAGCCAAAGTTTTTCCGATGAAGTTTCTTCTTTTCATTCTGCAATAATACGATTATCAATCACTGCTGAAATTATTTTTCCATCGCTGTATTGTTCTGCGAGATAGTCCAAAATTGCATCACGGATGAAGACTCCCGTATTTTTTCTTTGCTGAGTTTTCAGCATGGATAAATTGTCTCCTCCGTCTGCAAGATAATCTGAAATCACAACACGATAATTTTTGTCGGGCTGCAAAGGTAAATTGTTAATCAAAATATCAAAGGCTTTT
>CAZCXH010000264.1:0-3822 GCA_964502525.1 uncultured Chitinophagaceae bacterium | reverse complement strand
TGCCGGGGTTAACGGATGCGCTAAACACATACTCTCCTTCGGAGAGGGGGCGGGGCTGAGGCCGAGACGAAAGCAAGACAAAACCTTTGTTCTCTGGATATTCTAAAAAAATATGTGCACAGGAGGCAAGCCCGCCAGCGGGGGATAATCCAGTACGCAAAGCCTGTGTCCAATAATCAGACTTGCGTTCCCAAAGTGTCTTCATCCTGTTATCCCGAAAACAAGTGTGAAAAACGAACTGTGGTCGGTCAGAAGGATTCCGGACTCCTTCGGAGGACATGCCATCGGGCGCTATTTGGCACAGGTTCGGAAACCCGTTTCCCGATGGTATAAATTGAACAGCCTCTTAAAAAGATAAATGGTGGGCAATGTGCCGATGAGCACGGCAAGCTGAAAATAATATGATTCATCGCTGGTCCATGGTCCCAGGTGCTTGAAATATTTTTGCAAAGGATCAATAAACATGTTGTTATAAAGCATCTCCTTGCAATCAAAATAATTTTCCGTTCCCAATGGATTGATGGTTCGGAAGCATCCTGACCAAACGCCATTCCATAAACAAACGACACCCGCTGCTATGCCGCTGGATAACAAGTTCCTCTTATCTCCATCAGGCTGAGCGATGAGCATCCATGCGAAGAAAGGGAGGAAAATGGTGAGATACCTTGATTCTGAGTTGATGGAGACCACGCTGAAGCACAAAAACATAGGCACCCAGCCGGGATGTTCGGCCAGGAAGTTTTTCATTCTGGATGCAAAAAGAAGGGCAACCGGCACAATAAGTCCAAAATAGTCATAATGAGAACTGAGAAATCCGAGAGGCCTGCTGTTGGCCTGCCGCACAAAGTTGAGAACCATGCTCACGGGATTTTCGGGCAAGCCATCACACAGGGTCAGGTTGCCGCCTGTTGAAAAAAATTTAGTAATAATGACCTGAACCGCTGCGGCAGCAGCCATGGCAAGATAACTGAAAACATCGCGGGAAATGCCTATCAGGAATAATGTCATCGCCAGGTAAACCATGAGCCACGTCAGCAGGAGATAATTTCTTCGGAGAGGCAGGTTAAACGATTTTTCATTCCCGGAGTTAAGCAGGACCATCAGCAGCGTTATCACCATTGCCAGTTTATTGACAAAGAATGAGCAGAATATCAGGCAATACTGAACCTTCCTTTTGTTGAAGATGACAGCGTACAATAGCGCGATCGCAAAGAAAAAAACCGATTGATCGAGGAATACCGGTTCGAAAAAAAATTGCTTGAGGAACATGAAATTAACCAGCAGCAACCCGAGCGACAGGGCGAACCGATTATTTGATATGTGAAGTTTATAACATAGCTTCGACCAAATGACAATGCCTGACATCAGATAGGCCGTATTCAGGAGCTGAAATGCCAGCACAAACCTGTCGGAGAGCTTGATGGAACAGCTTCCCAATGACAGCTCGGTGACCGTTTCCCAGGGCTTTAAGAAACATTTATAAAAAAAGTGGACAATGCTCATTGGCAGCAGCCTGTCTGCGGCTTCAGCAATGAAAGTTTTGTCTTTCAAATGCTCGATTAAATCAGGGATTAACAGAAAGTAGTATATCCCGTCAGTGCCGATGCCGTAGAATACATCAGTAACTTCACTAAAATATGACAGGCAGGCTGTTGCAATGCAGCACGCGGCAGCGAGTGAAAAGTAGAATCCGGTTGTCGGGGATGTCGTATTCACGATAATTATTTCCCGCAGGGAACCATGGCTTCAGGTTAAGAAGTGCGATTTCAGGTCATCCTTTCGGGATTTCAAGGTGACCTATCCGGTTTATTTTGCTATAATAATACCACTCCTTTCGGAGTTATGCCAAACCAGGCAAGCTTTCCGAAACGTTTCAGGCAAATGATTTTGATAATCAAGCAATCCGAGCGGACTCATTTTTTATGATTGCCATTGCTTTTTTCTCAATGCAGCCATCGCTTTTAGCGGAATTGTTTAGTAATTTCAGCGCAGTATGAGGGTAACATTTGTTGCTTTAGGCGCGGAGGCGCTGGGCATAAGCCAGCTTGCCGCCATCGCCAGGCGGGATGGCCATCGCGTGGGGCTGGCTTTCAGCGCCTCCCTTTTCCATGACCGTTTCAACCTGGAAATTCCTTCGCTTGCAAAATTTTTCGATGACCGGGGAGAGGTCATTGACGCCATCAGGGAACAGCGGCCTGATGTATTGGCTTTCTCCTGCCTGACTTCCACCTATCAGTGGATGCTCGGGATTGCACGCGAGGCAAAAGAATTATTTCCTCAGGTGAAAACAGTTTTTGGCGGAGTTCACGTGTCGGCAGTTCCTGACCGGGTCATTGCGAGGGATGAAGTTGATTATGTGGTTGCCGGAGAAGGTGATGTTGCCTTTCCGCTGATCCTTGACGCCATTGCGGCTGGCGGACCTAGATCGGCCATCCCCAACACGCGTTTTAAAACCACGGAGGGCAAAGTGGTTCGGGGCATTCAGCAAGGCTTTGTTCAGGACCTCGATGCATTGCCGCATTACGATAAAGCTCTCTGGGAGGACCATGTCAGAATCGGAGATCTGTACCTCACCATGGCGACAAGAGGCTGCCCATACACCTGTTCGTTTTGCTTCAACAATTTTTTCTCGCGCCTGCCGGAAGAGAAACGCGGCAAATACGTCCGCCAGCGCAGCGTTGACCATGTGATGAATGAGTTGAATCAGGCGAAGAAACGGTACGCGCTGCATGCGGTGGATTTCCAGGATGACGTGTTTACGGTGAGCAAACCCTGGATTAAAGAATTCACGGAACGCTATAAAAAGGAAATCAGGATACCGTTTTCATGTCTGATCCATCCGCAATACTTTGATGATGAAATTGCCCGCTGGATGAGCGATGCGGGATGCCAATGGATACAAATGGGCATCCAGACCATGGACGAAAAATTCAAGCATGAAAACCTGAGAAGGTATGAGGAGTCGGATCATATCCTTCGCGCGATGGAAGCCATGCACCGGCACGGCATCAACCTGAAAGTTGACCACATGCTCGGATTGCCGGGCGAGCAGATAGCTTCGCAGGCTACGGCTCTTCAGTTGTATAAGGAGCAGACGCCCAACCGCATCCAAACCTTCTGGACTTGTTTTCTGCCCGGAACGGATATGATGAAGCAGGCGGTTGAAGACGGCACGATCTCGGAGCAGCAGGCGGAAAGACTTTACGAGGGGGAAGACTTTTATTTTTTCAGAAATAAGGACAACATCAAGAGTCCTGAATTGGTCAGGACCTATCAGTATTATGAGATGATTTACAGGATATTGCCGTCACTCCCGGCTTATTTGAAAAAGAGAGTGAAACCTTCCCATATACGGCTGATACCGTATTTTCTGGCGATGATGGCTGCCTATGTTGCAGATATAATTGCCAACCTGAAGAGCGACAATCGGGATTTTGTCAGTTATACCAGGCACTACATCTTCCATCTGTACCGGTTTTTCGTGAAGCGCATTGGAATCAAACCTCCAAAGGCAACGAATCCAAAAACAGACGGTCCGAAGCGGGAAAGGATGGTATTGGTTAAACCGGAGCAAAGCGCGGCTTGAAACTGCCAACCCGAAATAGGGTAAATTTTCAGCCTTGTTGTTTCAGGTCTTCCGAAGGGAGACCTGGAACATTAGATAATGGGAGGTCTTTCGACCTCCCGGCAAGACAGAAATCTTGCCTCTGTCAACAACCACAAGTGTCCCTTCGGAACCTTGCGATAACGGGGGGGGGAATAAAGCAGTTATACTGTGCACGGGATAAATTTCCGCATCAATAAACAAAACGAAGTTGGTAA
>CAZCXH010000263.1:0-3867 GCA_964502525.1 uncultured Chitinophagaceae bacterium | reverse complement strand
CATAATAAAAATTGTTTTCCTTATCGCTGAAATCAAAAAGGTATTCGCTCTCCGTATAGAGGTTTAGCCTCCACCAGTTCAGTTCCCAAATCAATCCCGGGGCGATGCCGTTCGTATTTCCGAACGCAATACCGGCTACCGGTGTGGCGGAAAATTCCACCTTCTCGCCAACGCTGAAATTATATCCACCGAAGATGGAGCCGGTCTGTAAGTCTTCATAATTGTAGCGCGCCTGCAGGAACAAATGCTTGCGCTCCGCGGTGAAAATAGGGTTAACATACACTTCGTTATCCTGAAGCAGGTAGAAGTTTGCGGCTGCTGAAAATCCCCAATCGCCTGACGCAGCAGTGGTATCAGCATCTTGCGCTATTGCAAGCAGGCATGACCGAAAAAGAAAAACCGTCAAGACAATTTTCTTCATCTCATCCTCCCAGCGCCATGGTAATCGCAACAAGCACCGCACCGATGAACATCGTTGCTACACCCATTAATAATGGTCGCCATCCGGTTTTTTTGCCAAGAATATAACCCGCAATAAACAGCAAAACCAGCGCGATGCCGTTTGACATCCGCAACGCGATGGCTGCATCCTTCAGGAAAATGAAAGGAATCACGGGTGGAAAAGTTGTGATTACCACAAGAAAGAAAATAATGATGAAGCCTTTGATATCATTCCACGTGAAAAAAGCGCTGGGCGGCCCGGGCAGCTTTTGAATCTCTTTCCTCAGTGACGTGACGTGCTCATTTTTTATCACCGATGACAGCAATGGGGGCAATGCATCTTTGACGATTTTATCCGCCTCTGCATCGGTGGCATTTTGCACTTGCCTCACGGTATCCAAGCCTTCGCCACGCGAAAAGATGGTGCCCATGAGAAAAAATAATCCGTCAATAAGTCCCCAGGCTATGTTGCAGCCCAAGGCGCCCCACAGAATGGTTGCGATTTCTTCACGCCCCTCAGTCGCCACGCTGATGGAACAGGTGAACGTAAGCACCATGATCAGCCCAAACAGAATTTCGTTGATGCGGTCGCCCGTATCGAGCGGGTCACCTGAGCCTTTGGCGATGTTGCGCCAAAATGTTTGTTGCTTGTTCATTGAGGCTGGCTTGGAAATTTTGTTGTGATTTTTCTTACAAAAAGTCTGAGTTCTCTGCCCGCTTTCCAACACTCAAGATCCTGAAATGAGGCTATCTGCGTTTGCATTACTATTCCATTTATTTCCGCTTAACCTTAATTCCTTTTAACTCTTAACTTTTAACTCTGTACTCCTAACCTTTCAAATTTCCCGTGTACACATCATAAACATACTTCAGTGAAAGCGACAGCGGTATGGCGAGAATGGCGCCCAGCGGCCCGAGGACATAACTCCAGAACATCAGCACTACAATAACCGTGAGGAATGACACTTCAAACTCTTTCTGCAAAAACCTGGGCTTAATCACATTATCGAAAATGAGATTCAGAGCATACCATGACCCGAAAACAATGCCGGCTGTGGTTCCGCCCTGATCAAGCAGGGCTATCACAACAGGAGGAATCACCGCCAGCAGAAACCCGACAACAGGAATGAAATTCACAAAGAAAAATACCACGCCCCAGGTAATGGCAAAGTCAACGCCAAGAACAAGCAATATAATCACTCCAACAATCCCCTGAAGGAACCCCATCAGCGCGGTGATGCCAATGAATTTGGTGGTGTTTTTATTGAGTTCTGAAATGCGATACATGAACGAGCCTTCCGGATAAGTTTTCTGCTCCACCGATTTGCGGATGGAGGCAAATTCCGCCAGCAGGATGATGACAAGGATGAGGATGAAAATCCCGTTTGCCAGCACGGTGGCCATCACGCCCAAAGCGGTGGTAATTACGGCTCCGATTTTTTCAGGGCTTGTCGCGCCTGCGGGAATCAGGGCGCTTGTGTCATAGCCTCGCGCTGCAAGCTTCTCCGTCAAGCCGGAAAACATCTGCCCGAGATGCTCCGAATAAACAGGAATTTTTTCCCGGATACCCAGGACAGAATTACCTAGAGCTGTGAGTACGAAACCGCCCAGCCCCAGCACTACTACCAGCGTGATTAGAATAGCAAGTCCCGATTTAATTTTTTTGCTGTTCAGCCAGATCACCAATGGGTTGATGCATTGGGCTATCAAGATGGCAAGCAGCAGGATATTGAGCGTAGAGGCAACGGCTTTGATTCCGGCAATGATGATGATGATGCATGCGGCCATCAGCAGGAACCTGAGAATGGGGGTTAATGCCGGTTGATTATTTTCCATTAGGACCTTTTTAGAATTGACCATGAAGGTACTTTGGGCGCAAGATATTGATAATGATTTTTGTCAATTAAAACTGCAGCTCAAATCCGCATCTTAGCTGTGCGGCTGAGATTGCTTCCATCTTCGAATCATTATAATTCTATCCGATGAAAAAAATATTCTCCATCTACCTGCTTTTCATTTTCATCCCCATTTCGCTGGCGCTGGAACATTTTAAGCCCGATGCCTTCACGCTGATATTTTTCACGTCTGCCCTATCTATCATTCCAATCGCCAGGCTTATCAGCCAGTCAACGGAAAATCTCGCTCATTACACCGGTGAAGCCATCGGTGGACTTCTCAACGCCACCTTCGGAAATTTCCCGGAGCTGATTATCATCCTTATGGCGCTGAAGGCAGGCTTGCATGAAATGGTACTTGCCGCATTGATTGGAGGCATCCTTGCGAACCTGTTATTTGCGCTCGGAGTTTCGTTTTTTGTCGGAGGATTGCGTCATCACACGCAGGATTTTAATCCCGTCAGTTCACGCGTTTATTCGGCAATGATGTTTATTGCGGTGATCAGCCTTGTAGTGCCGAGCTCATTCAACCGCCTGTTTGGAGGAGAAGACGTGCTGCGGGAAGAACACATGCTTAATATTGGCTTAGCGGTGGTGCTACTCGTTACGTACATCCTCTACTTATTCTTCATGATAAAAACGCATCCTGATTTTTTCAAGAGCAGTGAAAGCAATGAAAAATCCGGAGAGGAACATAAACGACATTGGGGCATTCCCCGCGCGGTCGGTTCCCTTATCGTGGCTTCGCTGCTTGCCGCGTGGATGAGTGAAATTCTTGTGGGGTCGGCAGAAGAAACCGGCAAAGCGCTTGGCATGAGCACTACTTTTATCGGGTTGATTATTCTTGCCGTAGTGGGTGGCGCGGCTGAGAGTCTCTCTGCAATTACCATGGCTGCAAAAGATAAAATGGATTTAACCATGAGCATTGCACTCGGCAGTTGCATTCAAATCGCATTGCTCATCGCACCTCTGGCGGTGCTTGCAAGCTACGCCATCGGCCCCCATCCGCTGAACCTCGCCTTTGGACGTGTGGAACTCGGTGCGCTTTTTCTTGCGGTGCTCATGGGTATTGTGGTTGCCAGCGATGGAAAATCAAACTGGTACAAAGGCTTTCAGCTAATCATCGTCTATCTCATCATCGCGATATTGTTTTACTTCATGCCGGAAACCGCTGCATGAAGCCAGTCAAAAACCTCTTGGTGGAAATCGGCTGTTCCGATTTTCAAGTGGCTGCCGAATTATAATCTGTCATTACTTAGATGGGATACTATTGCAGGAATCACGCTCGCAGTCTACGCTGTTCAGCAGAGTCTCCATGAAAAAAGAATAACTTAAAGGAAATCATTTGTATTTTAGCACCACCATGTTAATTCAATCGATATTTATGTGCCACCCTTAATCTGGTGTTTTATTTTTTATGTTGGCTGTCACTATGTTCTATTCATGCAAGCAGGAGAAGCCGGTGATGAAGGAGTGGTCGTATGATGAAACTGCTGTTCAATAAGAAATCATCAAACTCCTGCGTGGTCTT
>CAZCXH010000262.1:0-3964 GCA_964502525.1 uncultured Chitinophagaceae bacterium | reverse complement strand
GGGTTTCTTTTAAGTAAATAAAAGAACTATATTCACCATTCAAGGCGCACCAAGCAGGCAAAGAAAAGCGGGCGGGAAGTACGTCAGTAAAGTGTTGAACTATTCATTATATTTATATCGTAGGAAAAGATTGTCGGCATCTAATGCCCGCCTTCCTTTGCCTGCGGGAACGTTAGCGAAAACCCTTAAACCAAACTTTACAGCTTTGAGATAACGGGACAACAACCTAACGGACACGTTATTACAACTCAACGGACTGACGGCTGACACACAAGCCAACGCAGGGAAAGTTTTATTTTTTGCCCACGCGCATTTTTTGTTTTTTAATTACGGCTGACGCGCATTTGGCACATCCCGCTTTTTTACACACTCGCAAGCCAAATGAAAAAGCGAGAAGAGCCAAATTTGCCTGCGCTTTTTTCAAAATAATGATGCCATTGAAAACCTTGTGCAAATCTTTTTCGCATACTTCTTGCTTATGTTAAAAAGATTATTCTACTTTGAACCCGCTATGCCTATTTTCAGTCGTCAGTCGTCAGTCGTCAGTCGTCAGTCGTCAGTCGTTGCGAGTTGCGAGTATATCGGCAACCGCAAAGTTAAACCGCTCATTCTTTCACTTTTCTTTTCTCAATACGCTTTTTCCGGTTGCGGAGCTTCTGTGCGTTTGTCTTTGCGTGAGCTTTAACACAACCAACAAACGGCTATTCTTTATTCACCCATAAATCCCCTTTAACTATGAAAAACATTTTCGTCCTCTTAACAGCAACCTGCCTGCTGAGTATTTCGCAAGTGCAGGCTACTGATCCAGCTCTTGCAGTTGATTTTGACGGAGCGAATGATTTTATGCAAATACCCAATTCCTCCGCTTTCAATTTTGGTCTTACTGATAACTTCACCGTTTCTGCATGGTTGAAAATCCCCGTTACGCAAACCTCCACACAAAATACAGATAATGATATTATCGAGAAGTGGTCAGGGGGATTTAGTAATGGTTATCCATTTGTAGTAAGGTACATCAATCCGATACAGTCGATTCAGGTGGCCCGGTACAATGGGGCAGGTACCTCAGCAGTCATAACAGCTACTGGTACTTACAATGATAACCAGTGGCATCACGTGGCTTTTCTCAAGAACGGTGCCACCCTTTACCTGTATATTGATGGTATTCTTAACGGCACGACTCCTGATGTTTCATCGGGAACAACTTCCAATAGTTCTCCGCTTTACATAGCCTGCCGAGGCGATTTTTCGGGAAGCGTCAATTTTTTCACAGGAACGGTAGAAGAATTGCAGATTTGGAATGTTGCGCAAACACAAGCTCAAATACAGGCCGGAATGAGTTGCCCTCTGAGCGGTCCACAAGCCGGATTGGTAGCCTATTATAATTTTAACAACCCCTCTGCCACAGCAGGAGGAAATAATGCAGGGCAAACCAGTGTAACAGATAATTCAAGTAATGGGAATACCGGAACTTTGACCAATCTTGCTTTAAATGGGAACATATCTAATTGGGTGAGCGGACAATCTAATTGCACATCATCCCCCATCCCCACGCTCTCCGAATGGGGCTTAATCATCTTCGCATTGCTGCTGCTGTGCACAGGCGCGGTGGCGGTGTGGAACAGCAGGTATGGAGTTGCGAGGGTGAAGGCGTAGAGGGTTTACAGTTTACATGTTTCCTGTTTACGGTTGAAGCCGAACCGCAAAGGGTAAACCGGAAACATGTAAAGCTTCATCATTTTTTCAAATCCACGATGATTCGAGATAGTGTTTTCTGCAAGTCAGGAATGGAATCCCTGCAGATGTTGAAAATGATTTCATGCTCCAGCTTATCATAATGATGTGAGATGAGTTCCCTCAGCTTGATGATTTCACTCCATTCTATTTCGGTGTATTGCTCAAGGATTCCGGTTTTCTCTACCGTTTTCAGCAGTTCACCAATCACCTGCAATCTCATGGAGATGGCGTCAAAGGTCTTTACGCCTTCTTTGGAAAGAAAGTCATCCGGCTTGCTGATAGACGAGAAGTATTCAGTGATTTTTTCCGTATTCCCCAGCACATCTTCCAGCTTTGCCAAAACCAGGTCATCAGACATAGACGAGGTCTTTTTCCATGAACTTGCGGAATCTTTCGGAGAGGCTCGCTCCCGTAGTCACGAGGTCAATCTTTTTTTTAAGAAGGTTTTCAAGGTAGTTGTAAGCTCCCGCCCAATACTTCAGGCGCGGCTCTTTGAGCTTTATCAAAAGGTCAACATCGCTGTCATCGGTCTGCTCATTGCGGGCATAGGAGCCAAAGACCGCGACTTCCTGCACCCCGTATTTTTCAGCCAGAACAGGTTTTTCCTTTTTCAGGATTGCGATAAGCTCCGTGCGGTTCATATTTTCAAAATTAAAAAATTTTTTCACTCTCTGATTGCAGGCGTGAAAGCATGAGTAATGCGTATCCCGTTCAACAAACCGCTATATTTTAAAACATTGGCAGGGGTTGCTGTTGCAATTGTTGTGCTGTTCGCGGTGGCAATTGTCGCTTTCGGGTATGAACCTACCACAGCCGACCCGTTTGGTGCGCCCGTGGCTGCAATGTTGTTAGCCTACTTTTTTCATCTTGCACTCTGGAACCCCGAAAAGTAATGGGAAGGAAAAACAAGCAAACGAAGCCTCCATCTTCATTGAAAGACAGGCTGAAAACAGCCACAAAGAATCCAATCTTGCTATTCCTCATGGTGTTCGGAGTTTTAACCGTTTTGTTTTATTCGGTTTGGGTGACGGATTTTTTCAGGGAGAATATCTTTAATCCCATCCTTCACGTCAATGCTAAAATCGCCAGCTTCATCCTGAACATATTCAGCTACGGCACTGAAGCAATAGGAATGGATATTTACAATTCGGCATTTACCATCAGCGTGAAGCGCGGCTGTGACGCCATTGAGCCGATGGCGCTGTTCGCGTCAGCAGTACTGGCTTTTCCCGCGCCATTCAGGAGGAAGATTCCGGGTATTGCCGCTGGCATCGCCTTCCTATTCTTAGTGAACATCGTGCGAATCATCAGTCTTTTTCTTACAGGAATTTATTTTCCATCGGCTTTTGACCTCATGCACCTTGAAGTGTGGCAGGTGGTATTTATCCTGCTGGCAATTGTATCATGGATGGTTTGGATAAAATGGGCGCAGCGAAAAAGCAAGTTGTCGTGATGAATACCGGAGCTATTACCCGCTTTATCCTTTATTTTTCAGCCATCTATGGGTTGGTGCTTTTGACAGGACAAAGTGCAGATGAATGGTATGCCGAATATTTCAGAAACATCGGCAGAAAGACAGTTGCCCCATTTTTTTCAAAAGGGGCAATCGGATTTTTTGAAATCAAAAAACCGGAAGAGCCGAAGTTTTCCACGAATATCCGCATTGCGAACAAGAAAGACTATGAAGATGCGATGCGAAAAAGGCAGCCGTATAAAAGCGCTGATATTTCGGTGAGTAGTTGGTATTCTGGCTACCTCCCCACCATGCTGACCCTTGCACTCATATTATCCATACCGGGAGTGACAAGGAGGAAAAAGGCAATTGCATCTGGTGCGGGACTTGTTATAATTCATGTTTTCATTTTCATAAAACTCTACACTCAGCTTCTCTACGAATTCGAGCGGAACGAATGGACGCGGGTAGTGCATTTCAGCCCGTTTGGGCAGCAGGTGATGGACAATCTGTATTATCTCTTTGTCCAGTCTATGGGGCTGAACTTTGCCGTTCCGATATTGATTTGTATTGTAACGCTGTTCTGGTTTAAAAGGAGCGGTTAACTGAAGTTTCAAACATCCTGAAAAGCCGCTTGATGAATACAAGCCCACGCGCAGGTGAAAGCACATTTGCAAGCTCGCTCAAAGCCTACACACAAACCACCGCTTGCAAAAGAGCTTCCACCTTTGCAATCGCAGAAATTAAAAAACAAAAAATCTGCCCTTCAAAAAA
>CAZCXH010000261.1:0-3987 GCA_964502525.1 uncultured Chitinophagaceae bacterium | reverse complement strand
GTCACCCTCCAACCTCCCTCCCGATAGAATCGGGATGCTTCGCTATCGAGGGAGGTTGCTACCGCGCGAGGCATCCCGCTTTGAGGGGGACGAAGGGGGTGAGTGTAATTCCATCTAACTCCTGCCTTTTAATCCAGCCTCACCCCCGCCCTCCGGTCAGACCGGAGGAGTCCGGGCTGATTTCTTTTTGAATGAAAAAGTTAGGCAGATTGTTTTGCCGCATCCGCGGTCTTTGAATTTGTCCTGCACCCATCAATTCTCCCGCATAGCGGCAATGACAAATTTTATTAACTTCCGATTCCGGCTGCTTTAACATCGCCAACTTAAACATTACGGGATGAAGAAAAAGAAACCCCGCTTCATGATGACTTATCTGTGCGCTTCGTGCAATATGGATTCGGCTGTCACGGAAAATGACCGGCCGTTTTGCCGCTATTGCGATAAAAAAACGGAGATGACGCTCGTTTCAAAGAAAATAGTAACTCCGGAGGTGATTGCCGATCGGCTGAGAACCGTTACCGACCGCATGTTCAACAACATGCGATCGGCATACGAAAGCATGACAGAAGAAGAGAAGATGCCTATCGGTGATACAGACCCTGAAAAAATGATGCTGAACGCGCTTGCAAGGGTGAAGAAATTCAAAGAAGACATTCAGAACCTCAGGCTGAAAAATTCGAAAAAGAAAAAGAAGAAGGGCGTCAGGAAATCATAGCTGGTCGCCCCTCAACGTCCTGAAACGCTTGCGCGCTTCGATGATGTAAACGCTGTCCTGGTATTTGAAGATTAGATCCTGGTAGAGTTGCTTGGCCTTTTCTTTGTCGTTGAACACGCTTTCGTTTATTTCCGCAAGCCTGTAAGTGGCGTCATCGGCAAGAAGATCTTCGGGATATTCTGCGATGATTTTTTCAAGCAATCCCGCTGCCGCTGTGTAATCCTTTCTGTATAAGTAGATGTTGGATTTCAGATAATAGATGTCGTCTGTGAGCGCGTGCCCCGGCAGTTTATTCAGCACCGAATCAACGGTGATCAGAGAGCTGTCCGTCTTGTGCTGGTAAAACAGCAGGTCGGCATGGGCGAACTTCAGCATGGGCCAAGTTGTGGTATCCAGTCCAAGGTTATCCATGATGAATACCGACAGCTTGATGGCGTCATTGGAGATTAGCTCGGTGGTGGATGATTTCAGAATATCCAATTGCGCCTGCGCCCATTCAAACTCGCCATTGTAGTAGGAAAGCTTCGCCTGCCTGAACCGCGCCAGTTCACCCAGCGGCTCGTCCATGAAGCTTTTGTCAACCTGCCCGTAAAGCAGCGCTGCCTCCCATATTTCACCTTTCATAATATAAAAATCACCCAGTTCCAGCTTGAACTCTCCTTTCACCTGCGGCTCAATGCCCATGTTGTTGATGATGCTTTCCAGCAGCGCGATCGCCTCATCATAATTATTGAGATAGAATGCCTGCAGCTCCGCCTTCTCGCGGATGGTGGCTGCCGTGCCGGAGTTGATGCCGAACTCAGCAATGAATTTGTCAAATTCATTGTCGAGATGATCGAGGTCTTCCTGGCTGAACGTGATGGAATCGGTGATCTTTTGCTTCAGTGCGGTAAGCAGTTCCTGCCGGGCGGGCATGTACATGGCTGAAGTTCTGCCCTTGTCAATCACATATTGGTATGCTTCGGTGGCGGCAGAAAAATCTTTTTCCGCAGTTGCTGAACGGGCAATGTTCACCAGCCGGTAGCCGTTTTCTTTAAGGCGCCTGTCCAGCGCTTTCGCCTGTATGATGGCTGCTTTGTAGTTCCTGATCTGCGTATAATGCCATATCAGCATCTCGCTGTAATAAATCGCCTCCGGGAATTTCTGTATCCTCGAAAGCAGTTGCGAATGCAGCTCATCCGCAAATTCCTTCTGCTGCACCACGTTTTGCAAGAGATTCCTTACCGTTTGCGCGTTGCTGCCTCCCTGGTCAAGGTAATGGAGATAATTCTCGATGGCTTTCTGCGGATTGTTCAACTTCTCATAAATGTTGGCCAATTCGAGGGCAAACATGCCGGGAACACCCATTATCTCCCTGCCGCGCTCATAGGTTTTGGCAGCCAGCTCCAACTCGTTGAAGTTCATGAAAGCGCTTGCCAGTTGCACTACCTGCCCGTCAACCGGCTGCAGCATTTTTATCGCAGCGGCATATTCGTCTTTGCCTTTCGACAGATTTCCCTGCTGGATGTAAAAATATCCGAGGTCAACGCGATGAACAGGGTTGCTTTCTTCTTTTTTGATATTCCTTCTGATAATCTTCTCCAACTCTTCATAATGACGGGTATAAAGCAGTGAATTGTACAGATAGCGGTAGTTGGCGGGAGAGGGGTTCTTGTCATACAGCTTCATGAAAAGCCCCGCTGCTTTTTCATATTCGCCATTGCGGAAATATTCAAAAGCGAGATTCTGCTCGGTTCCTTCCTGGGCGCTGGCAAAAGCCGCAACGCATGCAAGCAGCCAGATAGCAAGAAGTTTTTTCATCCGAAAAGATGTAAAGTTAGCGAGGTTTGATATGCCCCTCCGCAGAAGGGATGAGTTTCACCGCTTCAAATACTTCCTGTCGAGGATGATCTTGGTGAACACCGCTACCAGCCCTGCGGTGCTCAATGCTCCTGCGAATGCAGCTATGAATATCAGCATGATTATTTAGTTTTTGGTTGTGGTATTAACGGGAAGGAATGAATGTTATTGCATGCTCCCCGTCATTGCAAGCTCTCATCCAGTGAAAACCGGAAAAAAATAAGGATGACCTATATCTCCCGCAGATTTCGCAGATAAAGCTGACAGTTTCTTTCAGCGCAAATCAGCGTAATCTGCCGGAGATTGTCCGTTTGAAATACCTGAACAGTCCCGCGCCAACAGCGCACCCGGCAGTATTTGCCGCTGCATCCATCCATTCGAAATAGCGGTCAGCGAGGAGCGTTCCCTGCATTGCTTCCAGCAATAATCCATAGAGAACACAGCCGGAAAAAGCAATAACCATCGGATGCAGCCGGAGCAATGAGAATGTCTCCTGTTTCAAAAAACCATGAAGGCACAGCGCAATGAGCACCGCAAATATTGCAACATGCACCAGCTTGTCAGGATGAAATATCTCAAAGAAGCCGGCAGGCGGAATGTACTTTCCCGGCATCAGCGTGAGAATGAGGATGACCAGCGCCCAAAGGATGGCGGGAAGGTTGTGTTTAAGGAACATGCTCAATGTTTAAGGTTTAAGGTCTGCCTGTTTACCGTTTATATGTTTAGGGCTTGTAGTTTTGTTTGCATGGACCGCAAACAAGCCAACGGTAAACTATTTCCTGAACTTCAACTCCTTCACAGGGTCCCAAAACAGTTGCTTGAAATCTTTCACCTTGTCGTTCACTACTTCGATGCCCTCATGTTCCAGCAGTTCCTTCATCTGTCCGGGATATGCAAAATGATGCTGACCGGTGAGCAGGCCATGGCTGTTTACCACGCGATGGGCGGGCACGGGAGGGAACACATTCCCCGAACTGTTCATCGCCCAGCCTACCATGCGCGATGATTTGGCAGCGCCCAGACACTTTGCAATCGCCCCGTAAGACGTCACCCTTCCGCGGGGCACCTTCCGGGCTATGTCATGCACTCTTTTGAAAAAGTTGCCATTTTTCACAGGAGGAAATTAAACCCAAATTATTTCATTTGGGAAGGGATGAGGGACGGGTGAAGATTTCCGGCTTCACGCAATCTCAACTTGCATAATCATATCTTTTGCACTCTTCGTTTACAGTCAAAATTCAGGGGGATTTCCTTTCAAATTAAGATTCATCGCAAAAATGCGCACCTGCCTCATATCATTCTCTTGTTCTAAGGAAGGGGACGGTATTTTGGCAGAAGAAATAAAATGCAATCCAGATTACCGAACACTAACCGAACACTACAGGGCAATCGCATCAAAAATAGGACAAGGGCAAAGGAGCTACTTGAAAAGT
>CAZCXH010000260.1:0-3988 GCA_964502525.1 uncultured Chitinophagaceae bacterium | reverse complement strand
CTCTCAATAAAGTCCGCCCCTCGTGCTCCTTTTTATAGATCAGCCAGAGCAAACCCACCGTCATCACCAGGCTTACCATCACAGTAAGATATTCATGCTCCGTTCCGATCTTGTCGGGGTTGATCGGGATGGCATTTTGCCTGTACAGCCAGGAGGCGATAACGGCGGCTCCGTTGTTGATGAAGTGTGCGATGATGGGAAGCCAAAGTGATCCGCTCCACAAAAACAGGTACCCGAGCATAACACCGAGCAGCAACCGCGGCACAAATCCATAGAACTGCAAATGCATCGCAGAGAATAATATCGCTGTTGCCCACACGCCGGTGTGCTTACCCCCTGACCACTCTGTAAATATCCGTTGCAATACTCCGCGAAAAAGCAGTTCTTCTCCCAGCGCAGGCAAAACAGCGATCATGATCATGGCATAAAACAAGTCGAAGGCGGAATTGATCTGAAGGAATTTTTCAGTTAAGCGGGCCGCCTGTTCCTCAGTGGCTTTCATCTGCCTTTCCACTCCTGCCAGCCACGATGGCAATACCATCCGCGCGTTCAGGTCGCCAAGAAAGTTGATAAGCGGGACTGCTGCTATGAGCAACACCAGCACGATAAAAACACTGAAATAATTCGGCTTCCTGCTTAATTGCAGATACCCGGAAGCACTTTCATCGAATGTATAGGCAAGAAACAATGCCGGCAATATGAAGGTGCCGATCTCGCTGGCCACCTGGATCAGTTTCATCACGTCAATGGCAAGCGGATTTTCGAAGTCATTTAACAAACCCTCCAGCTGGGTGGGCTCAACGCCATAAATTACTGCTGCAAGCCCAAAAGCGACAATGGAGAACAGAAATGCGCCAACCACGGCCATTCCAATCGACAATAAAAACTTAGAAGCAGGCGAATTGTTCGCCCACATTGCCTTGAGTTGCATAGCGGGTTATATTTGCAGCGCGAATGTATAGATTAGTTGTATAGTTGATTGGTTGATTGAGTTAAAATGGCTGCCCAAAAGCTGTTTTCGAATCAACTTATAAACAATTCAACCAATCAACCCTCTCAAATGACCAGGATCGCTGACATACAACTCCCGGATTTCCCGCTCCTCCTGGCTCCCATGGAAGACGTGAGCGATCCCCCTTTCCGTTATGTCTGCAAGAAAAACGGGGCCGACCTGATGTACACTGAATTCATCAGCAGCGAAGGACTGATCAGGGATGCGGCAAAAAGCATGAAGAAGCTCGACATTTTCGAGTATGAGCGTCCGATTGGCATTCAGCTCTTCGGGGGAGACATTGAACACATGCGGGAAGCTGCCCTCATCGCCGAAAAAGCCGGTCCGGATATCATTGACATCAACTACGGTTGTCCGGTGAAAGCAGTGGCATGCCGCGGAGCCGGCGCCGCGCTGCTTCAGGATATTCCGAAAATGGTTTCGATGACGGCAGAAATTGTGAAAGCCGTAAAACTTCCTGTCACCGTTAAGACGCGCCTGGGCTGGGACGACAACACAAAAAATATTGTGGATGTTGCTGAGCGCCTTCAGGATATTGGCATCGCCGCATTAAGCATACATGGCCGCACGCGAAAGCAGATGTACAAGGGGCCGGCAGACTGGACGCTGATCGCTGCGGTAAAAAATAATCCCCGCATGCGCATTCCTATTTTTGGAAACGGCGATGTGGACTCACCCGAGCGTGCACTGATGATGCGTGAAAGATATGGCGTTGATGGCGTGATGATTGGCCGCGCCAGCATCGGCTACCCTTGGATTTTCAGCGAGATCAGGCATTTTTTAACAACGGGAGAAAAACTTTCTGCGCCATCAATTGAACAGCGCGTTGACGTTTGCCGCACACATTTGCTTAAAGCCATTGAATGGAAAGGAACCAAGGGTGGCATTCTTGAAACGCGCAGACATTACTCAAACTACTTCAAAGGACTCGATCACTTCAAAGATTACAGGATGAAGTTGGTGACCTCCGATTCAATTGATGAAATCCTCTCTTTGCTGAATGAGATCTCTGAGTTTTATTCAGCGCCTGTTCCTGATTTGTAGCGTTTCGATTCACCTGCTTTTGCTTCGCAATCACTGAGTTTGGCAACAAATGCGGCCGGGCGTCTTCTCTTTCGCTATGCTTCCCCGGGTTTCAATCAAACAGAATGGGATGATCTTTTTACCTGGTCTGAAAGTGAATAATGTTCTTCAGGTGGAAATTTCTTAGTAAGAAAGAATATTTCCATTGCAAGTTTAAATGCTTCATTGAAAACCCTCAGCTCTCTAAATGACTCTATTTGTTCGGACATTTCGCAAAGTTAAATCTGCACGAAATTGCCCGGGTCCGCTTATCGCAGGATTATTTAATAGTCGCCACAGTCTCCTATTCTCCCCGTCTTGCTTTCGGTTCCCCCTTCTCCATCTCCCCCACTCCCGGTTCCGTCATTCATCTTCGTATCTCAAACCCGGAATAATTTTTCGTTCCAATGGTTTTTATTTCAACCTTGCTTACATCTGCGCGCGCCGGCCCGCGATGGCACCACCCAATAAATTCTTTCATCGCGGCTTCTTCACCTTCCGCCTCCAGCGCCACTGCGCCATCGGCCGTATTACACACCCATCCGCTGATGTTTAATTCAATTGCTTTTTCCCGGGTGCTCTGCCGGAAAAAAACACCCTGAACGATGCCTGATATTCTTATCTGAACCGCTACCTTCTCCATTCGTAATTGGCATATTGGTTACGATTCGTTTTTCGTACCTACTACATCTTCACGATCTTTTCCTGATACACTTTTCCTTTTACTTCAAACTGCATAAGGAAAATTCCTTTGGGTAAAAATGAAAGATCGACGGATTGTTTCAGGTCTGTAATTTTTGTTTCAAAAAGTTTTTGGCCCAGGTTGTCATATACGCGCATCATTCCTGCTGATGAAATTTTTACTTCTCCGGTGAATGGATTGGGAACGATTTTCACTCCTCCTCCATCTGTAAGAATGGATGGGGTGCTCGCAATTACATCGAAGATTACGGCCTCCACCTCACAATCGTTTACATCCGTACACACCACATTGTATGAGCCGCTTGCCTGTGCAACATAAAAATAATTTGTTGCCCCGTTAATGATGTTCCCGTTGAAATACCATTGGTAAGTCACTGCGCCCTGGTTGGCAAACAAAGTGTCGCCGCTTTGCGAAATCCCCTGCGGTGCAGGGTATGGATAAACGGTGACGTAATTATTCAGTGTAAGCGTGTCGCTGGTGTTCGCGTTGCTGGCGATGAGTGAAACGGAATACGTTCCCGGCGTGTTGTAACAGATGTTGGTCGGATACTGGTCAACGCTGGTGGATGGATTGGCCCCCGCGAAGGACCACAGGTAAGAAGTTGCACCAATGGAATTGTTTACAAAGTCCGTGCAGGTACCGGGACAAATATGGTTCGGTGCAGAGAACAAAGCGATCGGCACCAATGCACATGCCCCGCAAGCCGGATCCGGAACATATCGCCAAAGGTCATTGATCATCGTGCCTGCCATGTCGTACCCGCCAAACAACCAAAGGTTTCCCAATTGATCTTTGTATGCATGCGATCCCTGCCTGCTACCGGGAACATTGGCAGGATCTGAAACGCCCTTGGTGCCATAAACTCCGGGAGCTCCGCCTGTTGAACTGCCGCTCACCCATGTCCACAAATCAGAATTCATATCGTACCTCCAGAGATCATTCACCCATCCGTTGGTTCCGCTGCCACCGAATAGCCAGAAAACGCCACAGTCGTCCGTCCATGCAGCCCGCGCTTCGGTTCGTGCGCTCGGACGATTGGAAGGATCGGGAGTACAGCCCACCCCGTAGCTTCCCGGATCTGCCGATGCGCTGGGACCGCTCATCCACGTCCACTCATTGGTAAGTGTTGAATAGCGCCAGAGGTCATTTTTGGTTCCGGCGCTGCTGGTTCCGCCAAAAATCCAAAAGTCGCTGTTCAGGTCTTTCCAGCG
>CAZCXH010000259.1:0-3999 GCA_964502525.1 uncultured Chitinophagaceae bacterium | reverse complement strand
CCTCATTCTTGCGGGTTCTTTTGGACAGCATTAATCACCATCCTTATTATCAAATACCTCAAAGCCTCCTCCAAATACCGATGGCACCTGTCTAATCTGGTATCATTTCTAAGGCTGAACCTGCTGGATGGATTTGAAAAAACTACTAGACAAACCCTTCGAACCACCGCCTGAAACCGACTCATCCGAGCAATTCGGACAGCTATCCTTATTTATATGGGGGATTGATTTTCAAAACCGCAAGAAATCTGTCCCAAATGCCTGTAAACACTATAGCAGCTTTTGAGAATCTAAACGTTTTGGACAGCAGTGTTTAATTTTAATTCTTGCTTTCGCTGGTTAAAATTTTTGACCTAACTTTTGAATGAAGTTTTTATTTTTATGCCCTAAACAAATGAAATCATGAGAACCTTCGATTCGTACCCCAAGTTCTGGCTTGCCGCCTTGTTTGTGCTGATAGCAGCAGTGATAAGGGTTGTTTTTTCATATTTTCCCGCTTTGTCCAACTTTTCCCCCGTAGCGGCCATGGCATTATTTGGCGGCTATTATTTCCGGAACAAACGAATGGCTTTCTCGCTGACCATGCTTATCATGCTTCTCAGCGATGTGGCGCTTGAACTGGCGTTCAGGATGCACCTGCGGGAGTTCCCGGGTTTCCACCCGGCCATGCCGTATGTCTATATCGGATTTTTTGCAGTGGTGGTAATCGGAGGCTTGCTGAAAAACACAAAGCCCTTGACGCTTATTGGCGGGAGTCTGCTGTCGTCTCTGATATTCTTCCTGCTCTCAAATTTAGGCGTATGGATGACCGGCAACTACCCGGCTTCTCCGGAAGGGCTGACCGCCTGCTACGTGGCGGCTATACCTTTTTTCCGCTATACGTTGATTGGCGATTTGTTTTTTGTCGGGGCAATGTTCGTCACATTCGAATGGGTGAAAAGCTGGAATCTGAAACCGGCTTCAGCCTGACCGCAGCGCCTCAGTCATAAGCGCTATAATCAATATTCTTGCCGCGCGTGCCTCTTAAGCGCTTCCAAAACCCTTCCCGCTCTTTGAGCGAGACAAAATTTTCAACAAACGCCTGCTGATAGTCAATTTCAGGATCAATCATAAGGGGCTCCATAGCCTCAAGCGTGTCAATCACAAAAGGAATGATTCCGACATCCGGGCTGACTTTCCTCCTGCAAAACTTTCTTAACATTCTTGTCTGAAACGGGTCTGAAGCCAGGGCGATTTTATTGAACCCCAGCTTTTTAGCTTTCTTGCAGGAATAATAGATATTCTCCGTGCTGTGCTCGGCTTTGGTTTCGGTGAAAATGTTTTCTTTTGGAATGCCGATTGCCTCGCCATAAAGCGCCATTATCACGGCCTCATAGTAAGGCGAATAGACAGCCGATCCCGAATACATCACGTTTTTGGCAATTCCTTTTTCATAAAGGTACTTTGACCAATACACCCTTCCCTTCATGATCGTGCTCCATTTGCCGTTCTCAAACGGAACCCCGGGCACTACGATAATGTCATACCCTTCAGCTTTTGCATCATTTAATAATTTCACGCATGTTTCCTTTGAATAGTAACAGGAAGCGAAATGAATCATCAGGAAGCCAACTGCTGCAACTCTGCATATTCTGAGGCTGATTGTCATGAAGTTGCTGAATTACCCGCCAAAGTAGCAAGTATCCTGCAACAAGTGTGAAAAAAGAACCATAGTAGTTACTTCCCATAGCGTAAATCTTTAAATTGCACCTCCCAAATCAGGGGGGATGCAGAATCCAGAGCAAAAAGCACGACAGAAGATTGACAAGAAGCTGACCGAGGCGGGTTGGCTCGTGCAGGGGATGAAGGAGTTCAACCCTTCATCGGGAATTGGTGTGGCTGTGAAGGAGTATCCCACTGAGACGGGTCCTGCCGACTACCTGCTGTTTATTGACAGGGAACCCATTGGCGTCCTAGAGGCGAAGAAGGATGAGGAGGGCGCACGGCTGCTGGGCGTGGAAGAGCAGTCGAGCAGGTATGCGCAGAGCAAGCTGAAATGGAAGAACGAAGACCGACCGTTGTCATTCGCCTACGAAAGCACCGGAGAGATTATCCGCTTCACTGACTATCGTGACCCCAACCCCCGCTCACGGGAGGTATTCCACTTCCACCGTCCTGAGTCGCTGAAAGAGATGGCGGCAGAGAAGGATACGCTAAGGGCGAGACTGCAACACTTCCCCACCCTGAGCAAAGCGGGATTGCGTGACTGTCAGTACCGAGCCATCAACAACCTTGAGCAGTCGCTTGCGAAGAACAAGCCCCGCGCACTGGTGCAGATGGCAACGGGCGCAGGCAAGACATTCACCGCCATCACATCAGTCTATCGCCTGCTGACACACACCCATGCGAAGAAGGTTCTCTTCCTCGTGGATACCCGCAACCTTGGTGAGCAGGCAGAGCAGGAGTTTCAGGCATACACTCCAAGCGATGACAAGCGTAAGTTCACCGAGCTATACACCGTGCAGCGACTCACCTCCGGCTTCATTGACCCTCATGCGCAGGTATGCATCTCCACCATTCAGCGCATGTACTCCATCCTTCGTGGCGAAGAGATGGATGCCAGCGCAGAAGATGTTTCGCTGAACGAACTCAAGCAGACCGGCAAGCCGAAGGAAGTTAGCTACAACCCCAAAGTGCCGATTGAACTGTTCGACCTTATTATTATAGATGAGTGCCATCGCTCCATATACAACCTGTGGAAGCAGGTGTTGGATTATTTCGATGCGTTCATGGTTGGACTCACCGCCACGCCCGACAACCGCACGTTCGGTTTCTTCAATGAAAATGTGGTGAGCGAATATACGCACGAGGAAGCTGTGGCGGATGGCGTGAACGTGGGCTACGATGTCTATACCATCGAGACGGAAATCACTCAGCACGGTGACGTCATCAAGGCGAAGGAGTACGTGGAGAGGCGGGACAGGCTCACCCGCAAGAAGGAGTGGATGCAGCCCGATGAAGACCTTGAGTATTCAGGGAGGGAATTGGACAAGACCTTTGTGAACCCCAGCCAGATACGCACCATCATCAAGGCGTTCAAGCAGGCAGTGGAAACGGAGTTATTCCCCGACCGCAAGGAAGCGCCCAAGACGCTGATTTTCGCCAAGACCGACAGCCATGCCGATGACATCATCAAGATTGTGCGGGAGGAGTTTGGCGAGGGCAACAAGTTCTGCAAGAAGGTAACGTATCGCAATGATGAGGAAAAACCTTCGGAGGTGTTGCAGCAGTTCCGCACCGCCTATTACCCAAGAGTGGCGGTGACGGTTGACATGATTGCCACGGGAACAGACGTGAAGCCTATCGAGTGCCTGATATTCATGCGTGACGTGAAGTCAAGAAACTACTTCGAGCAGATGAAGGGGCGCGGCACACGCACCCTCGGCAAAGACGACCTGCGCAAGGTGACGCCCTCGGCTGATGCGAACAAAGACCATTTCGTTATCATTGATGCGGTGGGCGTATGCAAGTCGGTGAAGACCGACAGCCGACCGTTGGAGCGCAAGCGCACCGTGCCCACGCGAGACCTGATGATGAACGTGGTGATGGGCAACCGTGATGAAGATACACTCACCTCGCTGGCAAACCGCATCACACGGCTCGATAAAAAAATCAATCCAGAGGAGAAGGCGAAGTTCAAACGGCTGGCTAATGACAAAGCCCTGAGCGATGTGGTGCATGACCTTCTGAACGCCTACGACCCCGACAAGCACCTTGAAAAAGCACGGCAGCTCTTCAACGTGCCGAAAGACAAACAGCCTGCCGATGACGAGGTGGGCAAGGCGAAGGAAGCGATGATAAAGGAAGCCTGCTCGGTGTTTGACAATGCGCACTTCCGTAATTACGTGGAGGACGTGCAGAAGAGTTACGAGCAAATCATTGACACGGTGAACCTTGACAAGGTGGTGAGCGCAGGCTTCGACAAGGATGCCAAGGAGAAGGCGAGGCATGTGATTGAGG
>CAZCXH010000258.1:0-4018 GCA_964502525.1 uncultured Chitinophagaceae bacterium | reverse complement strand
TCGAGGAATCGGGTGTAGGTCTGTTCATAAACTTTGGCAAAGCGTTGCACAACTGATTTGTGATCGTCCGGAATGGGATTCACATCAATAGCTGCAATTAAGCCATAACGCATCGGAAAGTATGAAAACTGGACATATTTGAAGGAAAGAATGTTTTCTTTTACCGCATCCGGGAAATTTCTCATGCCCGTGTTTTCAAAAAGCCACTTGTCCCAATTGGTTTTTTCATCGTCTGCCAACTCAATATTGAAATGAGTAATTTGATCATTAAAGCCAGACCAGATTCTATTGATGATCGGATGATCCACCAACGGGACCGTAAACGATTCGGGAAGCAGCCGATCGGTCGGTGTTGAAAACCAAACTTCAAATTGTAGTTTGACTTCATCGAACAGCCAAAGTGCAATTCCCCACTTTGCAACTCCCAAGGGATGTAATTGATTAAAGAACTCAAATGCCACCTCACTCAATTCCTCACTTTTATGCATCGCCATCGTTCTTGCCCGTACTCTTTCCAAAGCCACTTCTATCTGAGCCTCTCTTGCCTGTGCTTCAGCTTTTTGAAGATCCAGATATCTGCGGTACGCCAAATCAAAAACCGATGCCGCTCTCTTCTGCAGATTCTTCGTATCCTCTGCAGGCGGCTGCAGCGAAACCATTGCAAGCGAACCACCTGAAAAATCAGAAAAATGAAAGTATTGTTCAGCAGGGGCTTTGTCGCCCCAGTATTTTGTTATCTCATGGGCGTTTGCAGAAACCTCATCCAACCACTCCTTCAATTTTGTCCCGCTCCCATAACTTGAATACTCTGTTTTATCCGATTGATAAAGCGCTATCCACTCTTTAGCCAGTTGAGAAGTGTTGATTCTGAATTTTGAAATACCCGTAATGATTTGGCCGTCGGTTATGGTGCCCGGCCGGAAGGCCCACCACGAATCAAACGTGTCCGCACCTTCTTTGTACAAATGAACAGCTGAAACCTCCAACTCCGCCTGGCCCAATAAACCCATTTGTTCTCTCAGCACATTGGCCACTTCGGTAAGTTCATTTGAGCTATGCATGGCCAGCGCTCTTGCCCGGATGCGCTCCAATGCAGCTTCAATCTGAGCCTCGCGGACCTGGGCTTCGGCTTTTTTCAAATCGAGGAAGCGGGTGTAGGCTTGTTCAAAAACTTTGGCAAAGCGAAGTAGTATGGAAAAGTCCTCATCGTTCAGCGGATCGTCACCTACCGATTCCAACCAACCATACTTCAGCCAGGCGTGCGTAAAGACATCCTTATTTCTGGACAGTATAAACTCCCGGACTTCCTTGGGATAATTCTGGAAATCTGATTTCTCAAGAAGAAGTTTATCATAGGCTTTCTTTTCCTTTCCTTCGACTACCAGCGTCAGTCGTTCATCTCTATTTTTCCATCCTTGCCATTGTTTTTCAAAAAAAGGATGAATCGATCTTGGAAGATTGAACGGTTCGGGTAAATTTGATTTTAGCGAAGTTGCCGACCAGTATTGAAGTACATCCTTGTTTTCATCGCACAGAATGAGCTCGCAACCCCAATTGCCTATACCGAGCATCTCCAGTTGCTGGTACATCACGCCAATTACATTGCCCAGTTCTTCGCTCTTATGCATCGCTAATGACCTGGCCCGCACTCTTTCCAGCGCCAATTGAATTTCTGCTTCTCTTGCCTGTCCTTCTGCTTTTTTAAGATCGAGGAAGCGCGTATAGGTCATTTCAAAAATGACAGTGAACCGGGCCAGTAATGACTCCGCTTCAACACTCAGGGGCATTCCGCAATTAATGTTGAGATAACCATGATCAAAATTGCCGCAATAGAAATGAACCGTTTCGGGAACTAAGGAAGATGTCGTAATCTCAACTGCCTCCCTGTTGCCCATATAAGGAACTACAAATTCAATATGCCTTTTTAACTCATCACCGCCCACCGGCTGGTGAAAAACAGGTACACGTTGTTTCCAGGCTTCGTACCTGACATCGAGGACAGGTTCGCCATGGAGCGGAAGTTTGAACGGTTCTTCAAGAAAATTTCCATCAGGCCTTGTTGACCAGGCGCACTGGATGTTGTTGACTTCATCCACTTCTACATATCCGCATTCAAAAAACGCTTGCGTAACACCTAATGTTTTGAGCTCATGATATAACGCAACGGTCACCTCAGCCAATTCCTGACTTTTATGCATGGCCATGGTTCTGGCGCGCACTTTTTCCAATCCCAGTTGTATTTGAGCTTCTCTTGCCAGTGCTTCGGTTTTTTGCAGATCGAGGAAGCGGGTATATATTAATTGAAAAACTTTTGTAAATCTGGTCACCAATTCCTGCTGCTCATTCGTTAATCGGCTCTCCCGTATAATGTATATACATCCCTGGCGAAAGCTGAATTCATATATTTTTACTTCTTTCGGTGAATTTGCCAGCCATTCTTCAATGGTAAAAGGAGCTTCAATCCCATATTCTTTAAAGGATGCCAGTGCACATTTTGCAATGTACGTCTCATGCTTCAGCGTTTCCTTTTTGTTCAACTCTATAACATGAGAGGCTTTCTGCTTTTTCCAGGCTGAAAATAAAGATTGTATCGGTTTTGATTCTTTGATTATTGGAACACGGTTAGCCTGCCTGATTATTTTACCATCAACAGGATTGATCCCATAAAAAGAAAATATTTTTTCCTTTTCATCTATCAGACCAAAACCACTGGATGAGCTTTCAATGCCCAATTTGAAAAGTTCTTTGTATACTATTTCAGCCGTACCGTACAAGCCATCCGTATTTTGCATTGCCAGGGCACTTGTTCTCACTCGCTCCAATGCAGCTTCAATCTGAGCTTCTCTGACCTGGGCTTCTGCTTTTTGCAGATCCAGAAATCGGGTATAACACTGTTCAAAAACTTTTCCGAATCGGATCAGTACCCCATTTTCCTCTTGCGTATAAGGGACGCCCTGGTAATTCAGGATAAACAAGGTAATATCATTCGTATACATCAGGGATCTCGCCAATCCCGGGCAATTCAAAATATATTCTTGACGTTCTTCTGAAACGGTAGTGGAATGAATAAAGAAATGACGCCAGAATTTATTTACCTCTTTGGATGTAAAACGATCCGCAATAAAATGAACCCCTTTTGCTATCTCTTCCTTCGGCCTGTTAAACATCGGATGATCCAAATACGGAATATGGAATTGAACCGGGTAGGTCCTTTGGAGGATAGCCGTCCACAGGGTCCAGTCATCCGTTTCATTAAAATTCAGTTGAAAACTGGCCGAATCAATTTTGAAATTGAGTTGGAGTAATTGCTCAAATACAACCTGAATGACCTCCCTCAGTTCATCGCTTTTCTGCATGGCCATAGAACGGCTTCGTATTCTTTCGAGCGCTGCTTCTACTTCGAGTTCGCGGGCAAGCCGCTGGTTTTCTTCAATAAGGTTTTGAATGGAATCCTTTTCTGCCGGTATACCTTTTACCCCTGAAGGTTTTAATTCGCTTTTTTTCTTTTTAGATGCCCTTTTTTTTAACGATACCGGGCTCATTGTTTTTTGTTGCTCTTTCTTTTTAGCAGCAGCCGGCGTCTTTGATTTGGAGTTTGACTTTTTCATATGGTTCTGGTAACAGGCGTGGTCACGGCAGATTGGTCTTTTTCTCCTCCGGCGAATGGGTAATTAATGAATTCTAAAAATAAGAAGAAAATGGTTATTGGTCAGAATCAAGTCAGCCTGTGATTATACGGCAAATGCAGGAGGTTTTAGACTTATAATAAGACAGTAAATTGGCGAAGGCCTTGCGGGTCGGCCTTTACTCCTTTAAGTGAAAGAGTGAAGGGTGACTTATCTCAACAGAATTTACTGAAATCTTAATTTTGGCCCTTGAATTCAACTGGAAAGCGGTGGCCCACCCGGTATCATAAAAGGCCTGCGGGCAACCTTGTACTTTGTTTTGGTGGCCTTAAACTTTGCCGTCATGTATTCACCAAGATGAATGGAACCGGTCATCTCCACTTCTCCGGATT
>CAZCXH010000257.1:0-4108 GCA_964502525.1 uncultured Chitinophagaceae bacterium | reverse complement strand
TGATTAATGCCCCTTTAAAAAAAGCCGCCTGATGCGACAATTTGGTATGCACCCAAATCCCAACGTCCTTAAATTGGACGAAACAAAATATGGTATCTTTAGCATGACCTGCAAGCCATTTGTCGGTAGCCTCTTGATAGTCAGCTTTTTTTTTGGTCAGAAAACCCTGCGTTAAACCCCAGGAGCCGTCTTTACTTCCTTTAACCGAGATTTTTCGGGTATTTATGCCATCTTCAATCATCAAATCATACTCCGGTTGATTAGCACCGTACTGCACAGAAACATTGTAACCAAGACGGGCAAAAAGTCCTGCTGCAAATGCTTCTGCGGCTGTTGCAAGCCGCCATTTTTCTTTACTAGTAGTCTTCATAATCATTTATTTATGGAGTGTCATTCGTCCCACCAAAAATGAAACTCGCCTTGCTTTAAGTACTCAACGAAATCAGTTAAAAAGTCTTCCGTTATTGCTGGTATTGAAACAATTACTTGGTCATTAATCTCATCTTCCTTGATAATTACAGGTCCTTTTTTTGTTAAAGTAATTTCTCTCCTACGCAATTTGCTCAATACTTTCTCAAGTGCGTTTGAAAGGTTCTGCGCATCTTCCTTTGATACAATTTTCGAGTCATCATAATCCGGTTCGTAGGTGTTTTCAAATTCATTGTCATTCCTATCATGGGGTTTTACCGTCCCAAGTGGTTTCCATCCTTCTTGCTTTGCTATGTTCAGTAATGTCTCCCATGAGGTCTTGTGAACTCTAAAGTCAACGTCCCTCTTGTCTGGTACTCTAAATATTTCAACTATAAATGCCATCTATGTTCTGATGCTTTGTACGCATTGGCTGCAATGGTTGCCGCCAACTCTACTCCTGAATGATATCCACCGTGCGCCCGGGTTTTTTTACCGGCTCATCTTCTTCCGTTTCTTCTCCGATGGCGTTGTTCGGGTTATAGTATCTGCCCGGCTGCAATAGAATTTCCACAAATGATTCTCCGGGCTTTTGATTCGTAACGGCATAACCAATAACAGATCCAGCTTTTTCTGCTTTCCGGGCTTTTCCCGGAAAGGAGGATGAAGTCAGGAAATCACCGCTTTTGATTTGTGGACTGTCAGGGGCGATATTTACTTTTACCCGTCCTGCCAGCCCAATGGGAATGCCTGAATTGGGGTTGTTGAGTACCACTGACGGGTTGGATGAAACAACACCCGCAATGAAACTGTCGTAAGGTTTGGAAGAGCGGATGTATTTATTATCGTTGCCGGGAACAAAGCTTATTATATCGCCATATTCAAATTCGTCTTCCACGGGAAAGTATTCAGCCATATCGCCCACATCGGAGGTGGAGTTGGCGTAAATCCTGCCGGCAGCGGCAATATCGCCCGTTTGAATTGCCTTGTCGTACTGATAATAAATTTTTATATTAAAATTAAAAATAACAATGTAGTCTCCGTTGCAGCAATCATCCTGTATGCGCACCCTGATGGGTGTGCCGCTGGCGGTGGATTGGGATATGGTGTTTATCGAATGCCAGTCAATGTCATCAAATCCATCTTCATTATTTTCGAAAAAGCCGTACCAGGGACCTCCGTTATTGTTGGCTACCTGCATCCAGATGCCGTGGTCTTCATTTCCGTCAGGATGATAACCGTCAACCTCCCAAAGCAATTTTGTAATGGTAACTGTGCTTGGAACATTTGCCGGCAAATTAAAATAGCCAATGGTGTAGTACTGGTATCCGTCATAGTCAAACGAAATGGTTCCGTTCCATGTGGTTTCGAAAACACCGTAGCGCGTGGTGGAGGTAGTAGTGGCATCACCCACTTTCAGATACGTTCCGACATAGGCTTTGTCATTGGTGTACATGCCCCATGAGGTGCTGGCATCCTTGTAGCCCAACGCTCCATATACGCTGCCCGATGACATATATCCCATTACAGCGGCTGAATTTTCGTAATCACCATAGTTGCTGCCATAAACACCGGCTGTATAATTATTTCCCCAATAGGAATAACCTTTTAGCGCTGCATCCACAGAGTAGGGCGCCCATCCGGTGCCCCCGTTTGCTGCGCCTGACGTGCCATTTCTGTATGCATAGATGCCTGCCTTGTTGGCGCCATAGTCAGTGCTTCCGCGATAATTATACAGCCATGAATTCGGATCGGTATTTGCGTTATTATTAATAGATATGTGTCCGGTATTATCCATCACCATCCCCGTAGTGTAGTTTGCTGCGGAGCCTTGTGTGCTTACGTTTGAATAATTAAACTGCAGTTTCCCGCCAATCTTGTAAAGTTGAAAGCTGCCGCCTGTTGCTGTTGCACTCCGCCACGCTCCGTCATAATAGCCGTCAAAAGAAAGAGCGACATTGTCATGTGTCCAGTTCAACTGCTGGTAGAGGGGGTAGTTGTCGGTTGCAGTGGTGTATTGTACATGTGGTCCAGATGCAGATGAGGAGGCTCCCTCCACGGCAAGTTTTGCATATCCGACACCTCCTTTCGGAACGGTGGTGGTGCCGATGCCTGCCGTGCTTTCTACAACCAAATTTCCCGAACCCAATCCCGATGCCCATGTTCCGTTGGAATAGCTGCCAACAACAACACCGGAGTTGTAAAACATCCATGCGTTGTCTCTTCCAAGCAAGCGGTAAGTATCGTCCGATCCGCCTGTGTCATCATCCCAGTCTTTCAGATACATTGCCCGCACGTTTCTTACATATCCGTCATTTACGCTGATGGTGCCGCCTGCCAGCGTTTCAAGGTTATAGTTTGGCGCATTTGTTCCAACGCCCACATATCCATCATCACGCACAAACAATGCGGAACTGCCATTGTCCTGCACATCAAAATCACCGGTGCCAGTGAGATTGTAAACCATATTGTAAGCACCTTGCGTAACGGTGGTGTTTTGAATCAGCGTGCCGCCAAGCTGGACATTGTCGGAATTCAGGCTCAAACCGTTGTTTACATTCAGATCAATATCGGGGTAAGAAACAGTTAAACCGTCATTTGCATCGGCATCGCTGCCCATCACGCTGGATGCATTTGACCACGACAATATTCCTGTGCCGTTGGTTATTAATACCTGGTTTGCTCCACCATCAGTACCCGGAAGCGTAAAAGTGTAATCACCCCCAACCACATCAGGCGCACGCAAGCCAATAAAATTGCTGCCGTTTGCAGCCAATTCACGAAAGCGAATACCTCCGGTGTTTCCGGCAGATGTGCCATAAGGATAAGACACAGGACGATTATCTTCAGGAATGCTGAACAGTATATTGGTGGTTCCATTGTTCTTTACGTCAAATGAAGCGGAGGTGCCGTCATTGTTATTGTCAAGAATGATATCAATGCCCGATGAGCCGGATATATCAAAGGCATCGCCCGATGATAGTGTGCGTGGCGTTCCGGTGAGCGTGAGGTTGCCGTCAAGGGTTCCGTTGCTGTTGGCGGTGAATGCCCCGGCTTCGGTCACTGTGAAGACATTGAACCCTGTTCCGTTTTGCACAGCAAAATCCTCAGAGCCGTCATTATCAGTATCGAGTTTCATGCGGATGCCGCCTCGGCTATTCACATTAAAAAGAATATCACCGGTGGATACCCCATAAAGGTCGTTGCCTCCCACCGTCAAGTCGCCATCCAGTTGACCGTTGCCGCTTATCCAGAAATTGGCGGTTTGCGATGATGAATTCTGGTTTTTGATATAATCCCCGGAATTATCCGTTGACAGTAAATCCACCCACGTGGTACCGTTATGAAACTGGATTTTCCCGGTGGTATAATAGCGGATAGTTCCGGCAGTACCTGTTGAACCTTCCGACTCATTTCCCAACTCAACCCATCCCGCTACTTCCAGTTTTTGCTGGGGCGTGGATGTGCCGACTCCAACATTTTGGGCTATTGCGATAAAGGGAGTTGCGGAAATAAAGAGAGCGTAAAATTTTTTCATAGGCAGAAGATTGAATGAAAAGCACCATAAAATAGAGAAAACTTAAGTGATTTTCGGCAAAAAAACCACAAAAATTAGGCAGAAGTTTAAGAGCGTATCTATGTGCAGCAGGGCAATCGCATCTAAATTTTAAGAATCTTGAGAAGGTAGTCTCTGTCCCAT
>CAZCXH010000256.1:0-4132 GCA_964502525.1 uncultured Chitinophagaceae bacterium | reverse complement strand
ATTACATCTTTGTTCCAAATGCCTCAGAAAACGCATCTTTGAGAGCAGAAACAAACCGTTGGGTTAAGTGTCAGACAAACTAAAAACCTTGATTTAAACTGATAGATCGAGTACAAGCTATTACAGATAAATTGAAAAATTAAAAACAACCGGAATGTGCGGCATTGTAGGATACGTTGGCAACAAGCAGGCTTACCCGATCCTGATCAGCGGGCTGAAGCGCCTTGAGTACAGGGGCTATGACAGCGCTGGCGTTGCCATGCTCAATAAAACACTGAAGGTTTACAAATGCGCGGGCAAGGTAAGCGACCTTGAAGCGCACATCAATGGCAGCGACACCAGCGGCACCATCGGCATCGGACACACACGTTGGGCCACGCATGGTGTTCCCAATGACGTCAACGCTCACCCGCACGTTTCCGAGTCGGGCAACCTCACCATCATTCACAACGGCATCATTGAAAATTACGACCCGCTGAAGCAGGAGCTTATCAGCCGAGGACACCATTTCACGAGCGACACCGACACCGAAGTGCTGGTGAATCTCATTGATGACATCCGCCAGAACGGGCAGATTGACCTGCTTGAGTCCGTGCGCATGGCGCTGAATGAGGTGGTAGGCGCCTATGCCATCGTCATCCTTTCCAAAGACAACCCGGGCGAGCTGATTGCCGCCCGCAAGGGAAGCCCTCTCGTGATCGGCATTGGAGACAATGAATTTTTCATCGCTTCAGACCCAACGCCCATCGTGGAACACACAAAAAATGTTGTTTACCTGAACGATGAGGAAATAGCGGTGGTGACCAACACGGGCAATCTTAGCATTAAAACAATTCAGAATAAAAGTAAAACTCCCTACGTGCAGGAATTGGAGATGCAGCTCGAAGCCCTCGAAAAAGGCGGCTACGACCATTTCATGCTCAAGGAGATCTACGAGCAGCCCGACTCCGTGCGCGACAGCATGAGGGGCAGGCTCAATGCCCAGCGCGGGATAGTGTCGCTCGGTGGCATAAAAGATTACCACGAAAAGCTGCTCAAAACCAACCGCATCATTATGACCGCCTGCGGCACGTCATGGCACGCCTGCCTGGTGGGTGAATATCTGCTCGAGGACCTCGCCCGCATCCCCGTTGAGGTGGATTACGCTTCCGAGTTTCGCTACCGCAATCCAATCATATTCGACAATGACGTGGTGCTGGCCGTATCGCAGTCGGGAGAAACTGCCGACACGCTTGCTGCCATCGAATTGGCAAAGGCAAAGGGCGCCACTATCCTCGGTATTTGCAATGTGGTAGGCTCATCCATCGCGCGCACCACTCACGCTGGCATCTACACCCATGCGGGGCCTGAAATTGGTGTGGCATCCACAAAAGCCTTCACCGCGCAGGTGACGGTGCTGGCCCTGCTGGCGTTGTCGCTTGCCTATGAGAACGGCTCCATCTCAGAATCGCGCTACCTGCAACTCATCAACGAGTTGGATGCCATCCCCACCAAAATCAGGCGTGTGCTTCAAAACAACGATCACATCAGGCGGATTGCCGACACGTTCAAAGATGTATCCAATTACTTATATCTCGGCAGGGGTTACAACTTCCCGGTGGCACTGGAAGGCGCGCTGAAACTGAAGGAAATAAGCTATATCCATGCCGAGGGTTATCCCGCTGCCGAGATGAAGCACGGTCCCATCGCCCTTATTGACGAAGCGATGCCCGTGGTGTTCCTCGCAACGAACCTGAGCGCCTATGACAAGATCATCAGCAACATACAGGAGGTGAAAGCGCGAAAAGGAAGGGTAATAGCGATTGTTTCGGAAGGCGATGAGGTGATCAAGAAATTAGCGGAATTCGTCATAGAGATTCCCGAAACCGAGGAGCCGCTCACGCCCCTGCTCTCGGTGGTGCCGTTGCAACTGCTTGCCTACCACATAGCCGTGATGCGCGGCTGCAACGTTGACCAGCCGAGGAACCTGGCAAAGTCGGTGACGGTAGAGTAACCCGTCCAGCAAACTTTTTCATCAAGGGCAGTTCTAAAATTCTACCACTTGTTCCATTGAAGGTTATTGTTATTATATAAGATATAACGCTTCTTTATCAAATCAAATTCTTCCTGAAAAATCCGCTCATCGCCTTGTAAAACTCAAAGCGGTTTTCTTCATTTAAAAAACCATGCCCCTCATTTTCTTTCACTAAATACGGGACATTGATTCCTTTCTCGCGGAGCGCCTTCACCATTTGGTCAGATTCGTCTTTGTTCACGCGCGGATCTTTGGCGCCCTGCACGATGAACAAAGGCACCTGTATCTTGTCAACGTGAAACGCGGGCGAAGCCGCAGCCATCATCACGCTGTCGGCTTGCGGATTTCCAACCATCTCATACATCATGTCGAGATACGGCTTCCAGTAGGGCGGAATGGTTTTCAGGAAAGTGAAAAGGTTGGACACGCCCACATAATCCACCGCGCAGGCGTAAAGGTCAGGCGTGAAGGTGACGCCTGCCAGCGTGGCGTAGCCGCCATAACTGCCGCCATAGATGGCTATTCGCTGCGGGTCGGCAATACCCTCGCTGATGAGCCACCGCACGCCATCGGTGATGTCGTCCTGCATCTTTTGCCCCCACTGTTTGAAACTCGCCTCCCAGAATTTTCTGCCGTAGCCGGTTGAACCGCGGAAGTTCATCTGGAACACCGCATACCCCCGGTTGGCAAGCAACTGAATTTCAGGATTGAATGACCACACATCGCGGTGCCACGGGCCACCATGCGGATTCACCACCACCGGAATATTTTTCGGTTCAACGCCTTTCGGCAAGGTAAGGTATCCGTGAACAGTCAGCCCATCGCGCGTCTTGTATTGAATGGGTTTCATCTCGGCCATATCCTCCTCTTTTAATTCGGGTTGAACATCGGCAAGCTTGGTCAGCTCGTCTTTTTTCAAATCATACAAATAGAACGAACCCAAAGAACGGTCGCTGTAAGTGCGCACAATGAATTTGTCTTCGTTCTTATTCCGGTCCGTAATGACCGCCTCATACTTGCCGAGATCGCGGTTGATGCGGCTGTATATCTGTTCAGCTTCCTTGTCAAGAAACTTATATTCGCGCTTCCATGAAACAAATGATGCCGCTGTGAGCACTTTTCGCTTGTGCGAATAATGCAGCGCGCTCATGTCATAATCAGAATTTTCATATACCACCTCCAACTCTTTTCCGTTGGCGATATCATATTTTATCACCGCTTCCTTGTCGCGTCCGAGGTTGGAAAGCGCGTAAACATTTTTATTATCGAATGTAAAAAACAATGGATTCAGCGATTCCCTGAAGCTGGTAGTGATGATGGAGCGGAAAGAATCATTCTCTGTCGGACGATAGAGCAGACTCGTGTTCACTCCGCCCGTCACCTGAGTTGCAGCGCGGATCTTTCCATTGTGATCGGCAACCCATCCTGTGATGGGGTTCATCGCATCCGTATTTTCCGCAAGTAATTTCAACTCGCCTGTCCGCAGGTCGAGATGATACGGCTCGAACAACTGCGGATTGCGTTTGTTAAGCCCTACGATCATTTCATGTTCGAAATCTTCGAGATCATCAATGATGGTTGCTTTGACTCCGTCAAATGGAGTCAGGTCTTTTTCACCCGAGCCGTCTCTCTGCGCAATATGAATATGATGGTTTTCGTCACCTCCATTATCCTGGAGATAGACGAGCGCATTATCGTTCGCCCAGAAATAGGAAACAATATCACGCCCGGTTTGATTGGTGATCCTCACCGGTGCATCTGCGGAACCGATTTTCTGCACGAACACATTCAGCCTTGCCTGGTAAGGACCCAGGTATGACAGATATTCTCCGTTGGGAGAAATCCGGTATGCCGTTCGCTGCGGATTCTTAAAAAAAGCTTCTACTTTAATAGAACCCTTATCCAGGGCGACAAGCTGTGCTATTTGAGTCGAATCATCCATATTGATGCCTTGTGCTGTTTGATTGTTTGATTGTTCGCCACATGACCACAGTAGCGTCACAATAGCGATGCAAAAGAAATTATTCATTTTGAAAGCGGTCATCCTTTTGTTTTTATCCAGTTGTTAGTACCTTAAAAGTAAAATCTTGACGCTTTTTGGCAAAAGATCAAATTGCT
>CAZCXH010000255.1:0-4153 GCA_964502525.1 uncultured Chitinophagaceae bacterium | reverse complement strand
TGAAGCATATTTCTTCACGAAAAAAGACCGGGAGGTGCTTAAGGGAGGCAAAATCCTTGGCATCCCAGATGATGAAATCAAAACCAGAAATAAAGGCGTGAGGTATCTGCACACCAAAAAAATCCCCCTTTATGATCAGCGCGGCAATCCGGAATTCCTGCTGGGAATCTCGGAAGATATCACCGAACGGAAACTGGCGGATGCGCGCATCATGAGCGCGCTGGTGAAAGGGCAGGACACCGAAAGGCGCAGGATTGCCGAAGAACTGCATGACAGCCTGGGGCAAAAACTTTCAGCCATTAAGATTTTTGTTGAATCCACCTGCACCGCAGGAGGCGCTTCGTCCGTTGAGAATGCAGAAAAACTGAGCGCGATGCTGGATGATATCGTTGAAGAGGTGAGAAATATTTCTCATCACCTGATGCCCTCCCTGATCGAAGATTTCGGATTATCCAATGCCCTCCGCAATCTGTGCAGCAAGAGTGGCAAAGCAAGTTCAACCCGCGTAACATTTCAGGCGTATGGCGTGAAGGGTGCCATTGACAAGCCGGTGAAATTCGGTGTTTACAGGATGGCGCAGGAGCTGATCAATAACGCGCTCAAACATGCTCGCGCGGATGAAATAACCGTTCAGTTGTTTCAGAGGAATAAAATGCTTATCCTCACCGTGGAAGATGACGGGATAGGTTTTAATCCGCAAAAAACGAACTTTGAGAAGACATTGGGCATTAACAGCGTTACATCGCGGGCGAAAGCGCTGAACGGAATATTTAATCTGGATTCATCGCCCGGAAATGGAACCATTGCCTCAATTGAAATACCTCTTGCAAAATGAAAAAGCTAAGAATCATGGTGACCGATGACCACCCCTTTTTCAGGGATGGAATACGGCAAATGCTTACGGAATCAGGAATGTTCAGCGTGGTTGACGAAGCCACGAATGGGAAAGAGGCGCTGGATAAGCTGAAAGAAAATAACTATGACCTCGTCATTATGGACATCAAAATGCCGGTGATGAACGGCATCGAAGCCACGCGCGAAATAAAGCAAAACTATCCCGGAGTGAAGGTGCTGGCGATGTCCATGTTTGACGAGCAGCCATACATTGTGAAAATGATGAAGGCGGGGGCAAAGGGGTATCTGCTGAAAAATGCCGGCAAGGAGGATCTGCTCAATGCCATTGCGAAAATTGCAGGGCGCGATACTTATTTCAGCAAGGAGGTTTCGGACATCATGATGTCCCATATTATTGAAGGAACCCTGCTTCAGACAGCCAGCGATGAGCCGCTCAACGTTTCGCTTACAAAGAGGGAAAAGGATATCATCCGGAGAATAGCGGAGGAACAAACCAACGTTGAGATCGGGGAGGCGCTCGGCATCAGCCCGCGCACCGTGGACACCCACCGCAGAAACCTGCTGCAAAAACTGAAAGTGAAAAACACAGCCGGACTGGTGAGGTTTGCCATGATTAACAACCTTAATACATAACCTTGCTCCTTGAATTGCATTCACGGCCTCTTTGAAAATACAGAGTTGTTTTCCATCAGGGAGAATACGGGTGAAATGGTTTCTCTGGAAGGCAGCCGCAGCAATGTCCTGATAATATGCAGCGGCAATCTGACGGGCGAAGAAAAAATTTTTCTCGGCAAGGTTTTAGGTTCGGTTAAATTGAACTTAAGCGATGTGGCGCTGGTCAGTTTGGAAAATGCTCCGGCATTCCGCCAACTGAAAAAAGCGGGCTTCAGCAAACTGCTCTTGTTTGGCGTATCTCCATCCGATGTTGGCTTGAACATCGCTCACAGCAACTACCGCTCCGTTGATTTGCAGGGCGCTCAGATTCTCGCGGGCGAAAGCCTCAGCGCCCTTGAGGCATCTGAAACCTCCAAAGCTTTGCTCTGGAAGGCATTGAAGAAAATGTTTCTCTGAGCATGCACAAAGGGCAACTGGTATTCGCCACCAACAACGCGCACAAACTGCGGGAAGCCCGGAGCATTCTGCCTTCCGCCATTCAACTGCTGAGTCTGAATGAAATCAACTGCGCAGACGAACTCCCTGAAACGCATGACACGCTCGAAGAAAACGCTTTGGAAAAAGCTGAGCACGTTTTTAAAAAATATAAAGTGAACTGTTTCGCAGAGGATACCGGGCTGGAAGTGGAAGCGCTGAATGGCGCGCCCGGAGTTTACTCAGCGAGATATGCCGGGGAAGGGAAAAACAGCCGCGACAATATCAGCCTGCTGCTGAAAAACATGAATGGCATTCAAAACCGGAAGGCGCGCTTCAGGGCGGTGATCGCATTGATGCTGGGCGCCAGTCATTATTCTTTTGAAGGAATCATCAACGGACAAATACTCTCTGCGCCAACCGGAACAGGCGGCTTCGGTTATGATCCTGTTTTCGTTCCGGCAGGCTATAATGAATCATTCGCGCAAATGGCAGAAGGGGAAAAGAACAAAATCAGCCACAGGAAAATTGCGCTGGATAAACTCGCTCAGTTCCTGTCCGGTGCGTGAGCGGGAAGCATGCCCGGCTTTGATTCGGCAACGGAACTTTTGAGGCTGTTCAACTCCCCGGTCAAAACGTCATATTCATTTTTTGTAATTTCATATTGCTCGGCAGACTTATCCTTTTTTGATTCCGCAAGCTGCAATTCCGCATCCAGAAGTTCAAGCGTTTTATCAATGGTTTTCAGCGCTGCCTCTTTGTTGCCGAACACTCCGGCCTGCGTGTAGGCAAGCCTGTAGCCGAGATCGCCAATGCCCAGGTCCGGCTGCTTGCGCGAAGCGGCAATAAACATGGTCATTGCCTTATCCAGGTCGGCAACCGCTTTGTCGTATTCCCTTTTGGCAAGCAAGGCATCGCCCCGGTAGTAATAAGGCTTGTACTTCTCCCTGCCCGCCAGTTCCCACAATTCGATGGTTGATGAATAACACTCAATTGACTTGTCAATAAGCGCGGAATCCGGTTTTTCCCTGTCCGCATTGATTGCCTCATAATCCGTTCCGCTCAGCAGCAACGCATGACCGAGCTTATAGAACTCCTTTGAAACATCCCGTATCACCGCAGAATCCTTAGCGTCCAATATCATTTTAAAATCATTAAAAGATTGCAGCGCCATGCCGGCATACTTTTCAAGGTTTTCATCTTCCATTTTGGTCAGCGCATTATACGCGATGCGCGTCCCCGCCATTCCCCTTATGCTGTAGGCCTGATGCAGCAGTTGGTTATCCAGCTTTTCGGAAGCCTGCAAGGCCGAGTTGGCATTTTCCCATGCATTATCGAAATGCCCCTTTTCCCACGCGATAGCGGCAAGATTGACTGAATTGCCTTGCGAAAAACCAATTATCGCAAACAAGATAAGCGGGATCATTAAACTTCCATTCATGCCATGCCTTTTTTAAATTTTGCTTTGTAATCCCTGATGCTTTGCATGATAATTTCATAAGCTTTCTCCTTGCCAAAAAATTCTTCCACTTCGATCTTGCGGTGCTCAAGGATTTTGTAATCCTGGAAAAATCTTTTTATCTCAACGGTGGTGTGGGGCGGCAACTCCTCCAGCGCATGGACATGGTTCACCGCTATATCATGGAGGGCGACAGCCAGTATTTTATCATCCAGTTCATCCCTATCCTTCATGCGCATCACACCGATGACCTTGGCTTCAACCAGGCAGCGTGGCGGCAGTTCAATTTGCGAGATGACAAGAATATCGAGCGGGTCCTTGTCGTCAGCGTAAGTCTGCGGGATGAAGCCGTAATTAGCCGGGTAATGCACCGATGAATACAAAACCCTGTCAAGTTTTATCAAGCCGCTCGCCTTGTCAATCTCATACTTTCCCTTGCTGCCCTTCGGAATTTCTATAAGCGCTGTGACGAGTTCGGGAGATTTCTCCCCGGGTGAAATATCATGCCATGGGTGCATATTGATTCTGAATATCTGCAAATTTGGCAAGAATAAACAGAACAGCCTGCAACTTGCTTTTCATAACTTTACCGCAACTTCCATTGAAGAAAAGCGTTTATCAGAAACGATGAAAATTCTCAGACATACTTTCTTTTTCGCACTTGGTTTTTTTATTATCTCATCCTGCTCCACCACTCAAAAAGTGAAGGATGGCAACGCGGCATTCCAGCAGAAGAGCTACGCGCTGGCG
>CAZCXH010000254.1:0-4212 GCA_964502525.1 uncultured Chitinophagaceae bacterium | reverse complement strand
ACCTGAGCGCATATTTGGATAACACCGATGCTCAGGACCTGACCATAGCAGGCAATACGCTGAGCTTAACGGGTGATGCGACCACCGTTGACCTCAGCAGCTACCTGGATGCTGACGATCTCGGAAGCCACATTGCAACTCAGAACATCGAAATTGTTACGCACTACATCTCAAATGATGGAGACAACGAAGGGATCAGGATCGGCACCAATGGTAACGTTACCGCCAGCACTAACTTCTTCGTGGGTGAAACCGCTGGCACTAACTCGGATATTTATATCTCCGGCTGGTTGTTCGACTGGGATGACAACACGTATGCTATTGATCCGAATAACACCAGCAAGCTGAAGGATGTAACGGTTGAAACAGAACTCACGGTGAATGGCGCGGTAACCGTTAAGGAAAAAGCAATCACCGCTGATTACACTGCCGCCAATGAATACGTAATCCAGGTTGACGCCAGCAGCGGCAACGTAACAGTTACGCTTCCTGCTGCAGCTTCAAATGACGGAAGAATGTACATCATCAAGAGGATGGATGCCAGCGGAAATACCGTGAACATTGATGGCAGCGGAGCTGAAACAATTGATGGGGCTGCAACCCGTTCGCTTGCCGTTCAATATGACTATATGAAAGTCGTTTGTGATGGTTCGCAATGGCTGGTTGTAGGACAATAAAGAAACAGTCATGAAAAGAAACAAAACCCTTCCGGGAGTCCGGAAGGGTTTTGTTTTTTGTGTCATCGCAAAAATGAGTAACTGATGCCATCAAAGCCCCAAAGAGACGACCTTATGGCAGAAGATTCTATAATCTATAATAAGGACAACACGCATTAAAATGTTGGATAGCTTCATTGCCGTTGGCTTCAGCCAACGGAGATGAAAAGAGCGAGAATGATGGGCTTTAGCCCAACCTTGCCAAAAACAAAAAAATTTGGCTAAGCCTGTTCATTTCTCAATTCTTAAACCGTTGGCTGAAGCCAATGGCAATGAAAGGGTTTGATAATCAGACTGTCTTAAATACGAGTTGCCCTGCCGGACTACCCAAAACCCATTTTCATCTCTGCATCTTTGCATTTCTATTGCTTCTTCCACGCTTCCAGCAGCGAATCGGCATAAGACTGTTCCTCAAAATTTAATGGAGAAAACAATCTTGTGCCATACATCGGCATCCTTCGGGCAAGGTCAATCCAGTCAACATGTGGAGGCTGGTTGTAGCTTGCCGCGATTGTATCAAAAATCGGTTTGTAATAGCGGAACTGCCTTCTCAAAGAATAGGGGGCTACAATCCGGAAATAATTTTTGTGGTTACTTGCTTCAACCAGCGCCACTTCTGCGCTTTCGTAACAGCAATCCCAATTCGTAGTGAAAGGTGAGTCATAAATGTGAAACTTGAAAGCGCCAAACCGCTCTATGTCAATCTTGTCAGGATTTTTTGAGAGTTTTTGGCAGGCTTCCATATCCAGCATCTTCCCCTTTGCGATCCATCTTATCCCGAACATGTTATCAACCGGATACCATTTATGATTATGAGGGTTTTGGAGAACGTTGATGAGATGTCCGTCATAAGAATTACCATGCTTGTCTCGCAATGATAGATGGTATGACTTTATTCCAAACTCCTTATAAAGTTGTGAGGCAAAATAACAATGAGATCCGCAGTCGCTTACCACGCTGTCGCTGCTGTTGATTTCATAAAACCACTTGGAATTGAGTGTTTTGACAGTATCCACCCATTTATTAAAATCATTTCCAAAAACGTTTTCAATATTGAATTCCGCGCAGCCTACTCGGGTATTCTGATAGAGCCACACGCTTAATGTGTTAATTGTATCAAACCAGTCATGGCAAAGTGAAAGCTCTTTTTTTATATCAGGGAGTAACTGCTCCCAGGTTTTATTGCGCTCCACCAGCGCAATGTTTGAAGGTGATACTCCGAGCGTTACCGATTTGTAAAGCCACTCACTCATGCTGCTAGCTTGATTATTATTGATCTCCTGAACTGCTCGTGTCAGGTTGCTATTGAATTCAGTGATCGCCCTCTTTATTTCTCTAGAGGAATTGCGTTTGCCCAGGGCATAACAAATCCACCCAAATAAAATTGAAGCAAGTAAAATAAATAATGCCCGTTTATTCTTTGAGTTCACCTTGCAGCTTTGTCAGCATAAAAATAAATGTTTCAATGACTGGTTTCTGTTGTAAACGCGAAACCACGGATAACATGGAGGTTTGTTAAGAACAGGGAGAACAACGGTTATGGATAATCCTGTTCCGCAAAGCAAGCTTCAAATGCCATCCTGTTTGAATTACTCGAAATATTACAAAAGCAATGCACGGCTGCCTCCTGCTTACCTCTTCAGGATATTCACATAGAAAAGATGGTCAGCCACCGGCAGCGACTCTTTTCTTCTCAGCGCTGTTTCCATCTCCTGCCATGCCGTAGTGGGGTGAATCCAGTTGTATGATCCGGGGCTGAGCATTATTTTAAGCGGCATTTTGAATCCGGCAACGTCAGTTACCCATCGGTATCGCAGCACCCCTTTCTTAATCTCATATTCAAAAACGGGAATAGCGGCATGACGCAGGTATTGGTCGAAAAAATATTTTAAGTCCATTCCTGACTTCCTGCTGATGTAGCCTTCGATTTCAGCACTCGTGGTCGTTTTGTAAGAAAAATCATCAAGGATGCCCCTGATGATGCGAAACCACAGGCTGTCATTGTCAATTACATGCCGCAGCGTGTTCAGCATCAGCATGCCCTTGTTGTACATGTCTTTGGAGCCTTCGCGGTTGATGTTGTAAGTGCCGATGACGGGTTCAGCATTTCCAACATGTGGCTTTTTGGCGTTCACGTAGGCGAGAGCCGTATCGTAGCCGTGTATGCACTCGGCATAGAGCGCTTCCGCGTAGGTGCAGAATCCCTCGTGTATCCAGAGGTCGGCAATGTCTTTGCAGCTAACGGCATTGCCCCACCATTCATGCCCGGTCTCGTGGATGATGATATAATCGAAATCAAGTCCGATGCGGGAATAGTCCATCCCGGCATACCCCGTTTGATAATCATTGCCATAAGCGATGGCGCTCTGATGCTCCATGCCCAGATAGGGGGCTTCAACCAGCTTGTAGCCATCGCGCGGGAAAGGGAAGTTTCCGAAATAACGCTCAAAGCATTTCATCATCGGCTTCACCTGCTCAAACTGTTTTTTTGCTTTGTCAATATTGTCAGGCAGCACATAATAGTCAAGGGCAAGCCGGCTGCCGTCATCGCGCGAATACGTATCTGAAAAATGAGCATATTTCCCGATGTTCAAAGTGACATTATAATTATTGATAGGATAGGTCACCCGCCAGTCATATTGTTTCCAGCCACCGGGAATGTCTTGCGTTCCCATCAGGGTGCCGTTGGAAACCGCCACCAGCGTATCAGGAACGATGATGTGAATCTTCACGCTGTCAGGTTCATCGGAGAGGTGGTCTTTGTTGGGCCACCAAAGGCTGGCGCCTGTGCCTTCGCAGGCAACGCCAATCCAGGGATTGCCATGCGGATCTTTGCTCCACACCAATCCTCCGTCCCACGGTGGCAGCTTGGCCCCTGCCGGCTTGCCTGAATAAGCCACTTTCAGCATGTTGACGCTTCTCTTTTTGACGGTTTGTCCTGCGTCAACAAAAACCGCATTGTATTCGCGCCTGTATTTTACAGGGACTTCATTCAGGGTGACTGAGTTGATTGCCATGTTCCAAAACAAGTCAATCTGCATGGTCTCGAAATCATCGAGCGTCCGGAATATCATAATGCCTGTGCCTTCGACAGATTGGCTGTCGGGAAAAACTTTTACCGTGAGATCATAAAACAGCACATCATAGCATGACCTGGCGGGAGAAAGCGTTCCTCTCAGCGTGTCAGCGCGGGTGGGATCGCTTTCTTCATCAACGAGCAACTGCCCCTGCGATGAATAGGATGCCATAAAAATCAAAAGCATTCCTGTTGTCAATTTCATTTCAAGCGTCTTTGACGATAAAAATAGAACAACTTTTATATGGGCAGTCCTAAAAATTCTACCGCTTACTCGATGCTGTATCAAAAGGCAGAAAACTCAATATATAGGGCAGTTCTAAAAATTGCTCTTTTTATCGCCTCACCCCTTCCCTCTCCAGAAGGCTTGCCTATGCACACATCTTTTTAGAATATCAGAGGGCAAGGGTTTTATCCAGC
>CAZCXH010000253.1:0-4219 GCA_964502525.1 uncultured Chitinophagaceae bacterium | reverse complement strand
AAGTCAGCAAAACAAATGCTGAATGAGCTTTGAGGTTGTCCGCACCGAGGCTTTTGAGAAACAATTCAAAAAGCTGGCAAAGAAACACAAGTCGCTTCCGGCAGACTTGCTTGCATTAGTAAATTCATTACAAGAGCATCTGCAGCAGGGAGACAATTTGGGCAAGGATTGCTACAAGGTGCGCCTTGCGATTGCATCAAAAGGGAAGGGGAAAAGCGGTGGCGCACGGGTGATTACGTGCGTGAAGATTGTGAAGGGCGTGGTTTACCTGCTGGCGATTTACGACAAATCGGAAAGGGAAACGATTTCGGATGCGGAGTTGAAGCAGTTGGTGGGGTTGCTGGGAGGGTGAGGGGTGATGAGGTGATTAGCGGATTAGCGGATGTGATGATTAGCGGATGAGCGGATGTGGTGATTAGCGGATTGGCGGATGTGATGATTAGCGGATTAGCGGATGTGATGATTAGCGGATGAGCGGATGTGAGGGAATGACGAATGAAAGAAAGCCTTTCCGGGGGAAACCGGAGGGGCTTTTTTGTGTGGCGTGGGCTTGTCCGATTAGTTTTCAGCCCGCCCCTCTCCAAATTCTCCAAAGGAGAGGGAGTCCGAGCGGTGTAGCATTGATGGCACGGCTGCGGGAAGTGGAAACACTTCCGCTTATTGAAAACGCACAAGTCAGCTAACGCGCAGAGCAAACGCTGAAGACTTGCGCGAACTGCGGAGAAGCTCAAAGCAAGCGCGGAACATTGACACAACTTAGAACAAACCAAGACATACTTTTCCAGCATTTAAGCTATGCACTTTTTATCAGCTTTAGATAAGAATCATGATCGCCTATCCAAAACCAATATACTTTGTTCTCTTTCAAAATTCCCAATGCGCGGTAAGAATCCGTTACCCTTGCCGCATAGACCGGTTGCTTTTTTCCAACTTTTTTAAACTGCAAACCAGGGTGCGAGGAATTTTCTTTAAAGAGCAGATAGGCTTTGTCGGCAAGTTGCTGAATTTCTTTCGGAAGGTCATTGTAGCATTTCCAAAAAGAACCGCTGGCATACGATTGAAAGCCCGGCATCCTATCGCCTGATTTTTTTGAATTTGCCTTGCTTTATTTCTTTTAACATTTGTTCCCCAATCTTGTCCAGCTGATTTTGTGATTGTTCAAAAAGCTGCTGCCATGTGATTTCATCCAGTACGATGCTGGCAAATCGGTTTTGTTCTTTGCCGGGAAGTTGCTTCAATCTTTTTATTGCTTTTTCAAGTAAGCGCGTCATTGCAATACGTTTATTCAAAGATAGTAAAGACCGTTAACGATGTAAAGTCTTAAATGCAAAACATTTGCTGGATGAGAGCGGGAGGACGGTTGAAAGATTGCCATCTTTTGTGCCAAGTCCTCCTTCGGAAGACTTGAAACAACCGAGGGTTTGGGACAGATGTGATGAATTATCAATTTATGCAGATAAGCGACATAAACCAGCCTTCGCATGAAGTTGCAAACTTGCCGCAACCCTCCCACGAGATGCAATCTCGCGGGAGAATGGGGATTAATTAGTACTGATAGTTGCCCGAGAAATATTTTCCCAATCTCCTTTCTTTAGCATAACAATTCCTCCAATCAGCAACGCCAAAAACACCAGTGTTCCCGGATTAAGCACCATGACGGGATAAACAAGTTCAATAATATTTTGGGCAAACCCTTCCAAACGAAGCACCTGCAACGTGGAATACTCGTTAAACCAATGCAGTAAAAACACTTTCATCATGAGAATCATATAAGCATAAGCGAGCGCCAATCCCGCAATCAGGGCAACCGGCTTGCGCCTCCACCCTATTGGCACGGCTGCGACCAATGCAACAATATATGCCACCAACATGTAGGAATACCAGTTGCAGGTAACTGTGCCATAATCATTCACCACTGCCTGCGACTGTCCCCGTTGCCTTGCTCCCTCCAGCGATTTACCATTAAGAAGGATAATATCCAGCATTGCATCTTTATTCGATTTGTTCTCCGGTTCCCGAAGCAGCACCACTCCCTTCCCGGCAAATGAACTGAACCACATCTCACATTGCGATTTGAAAAAATCAGCATACGCCCTCTTGAACGGCGGCAGCATCAGGAATATATAAACGGCCATGAATTTCAGGAAGAAGATAAGGAGATGCCTGAAGAGCGGGCTTTGTTTCATGGACGACATTCCATTACGCTTTAACTTTTTCCCTGCCTACGGCCCACACAATCCAATACACCAAAATCATCAATGTAATGACAATAAAAATCGCCTGCCACACCTGCACGTGCATGAGGTCGAATAGAAAAGCTGAATAGATTCCAAAAATGTAGAGGCTGATAATGCGAAGCTGGTTCAATACTAACAACAGGGGAATGCCGATTGCCATGCCGGGAAGTTTCGTGTTCAATGAAACCGGAGTCAGTAATACCACAAATGAGAATATCGCCACGGGCTCCAGCGCATCACAGCCATTTTTGATGCTGATTGAAAAAGAAGAGGAGGAGGAATGAATGTCAGAGCCGGAAACGAGGGTTCCGAAACAGAAGATGTTCAGGATTTTACTTGCCACCATCGCATTCGCTCTCACAACGGGTTCTAAAATATTCACCGTGAAAACTTCGGAAAACCAGAAGCTATAAAAAATGCCCATCAACGCTGCGAAGCCGAGAGCGAGCAGAAGAATCTGCTTCTTCTCCTCCCAAAGCTGGCCGATGGTCAATGAGTTTGCTTGCGACTGTTTTCTATTGCGAATGCGTTTGCCCATAGTAATCTAATATCACGGCAAGTGCAGCAGTTCACAAAGCGTAATGACGGTGCTTAATCACGCTTCGCAACAACGAGATGAACGATGTAACCCACGATTACCGCGCTTGCCAGCGTACCCGTGAAGTCGAGCGCGCCATTGGTGCCAATGAGATAATGCACGGCAACAAAACCTGCCATTGTGAAGGGAAGCAGATACATCAACACTCTTGCAAGCAGCCTTGTATTGAGCGGCATGGAGCGCACGAAGGCAGCAGGCACGGCCGCTGCGGCAGTGCCTGCCGGCACCAGCGAGCGTTGCGCGCTGAACGAGAACACCACTGCCGCTAGTACCGCCAGCGAGAGCAGCGAGGGGATGATTAGGCTCCATTCAGAGAGGGTGGGCACGGCAGAAACTACATCAGGGCTGTATTCCCAGAAATCATTCTTCCATGGGCTACCACTATCATCATATCCTGTACCGAGATAGCCTTTAGTACCGATGCCTAAGCCAACGGCATTTCTTCGTACTCCTCCGCCAAAACTGGCTTTCTGTGTCCATATATTGGCGGATGGATCATACTCCCAAAAATCATTTTTATAGCTGCTCCAATCATATCCGGTACCGAGATAGCCTTTAGCGCCAATGTTAAAGCCGGCAGCTTGAGCTCTTGCCGTTCCCCCAAAATTGGCTTTCTGCGTCCAGATGTTGGCCGTTGGATCATATTCCCAAAAATCACTTTTAAAGCCGGAGCCATCGGTCCCGGTTCCGATATATCCTTTAGTGCCAATGCTAAAGCCAGCAGCTAAGCCTCGTGCTCCTCCTCCAAAACTAGCTTTCTGCGTCCACGTATTGGCAGAAGGATCATACTCCCAAAAATCATCCTTTAATCCATTAAAGGCTCCCAAACCGATATAACCTTTTGTGCCTATGCTAAAGCCGGTGGCACTACTTCTTGACGCTCCACCAAAATCGGCTTTCTGGGTCCATACATTGACAGAGGGGTCATACTCCCAGAAATCATCCCTGCCGGCACCACCATCCTGTTGTCCTGTTCCGATATAACCTTTGGTACCGATGCTGAAACCAACGGCTTTCTGTCTTGCCGTTCCCCCAAAGTTGGCTTTCTGTGTCCACGTATTGGAATTTTGATCATATTCCCAAAAATCTTTAAAAGCAGGACCACCAGTTCGCCCAGTACCTATGTACGCCTTGGTGCCGATGCTAAAGCCTGCAGCTTGCTCTCTTGCCGCTCCCCCGAAGTTGGCTTTCTGCGTCCAAATATTTTGCGCTGGTGATAAGAAGCCGCTCATCAGGAAGATAGCGGCAATAATCATTTTTTTCATGACTGAAAGGTTTTTATGAGTGAAAGAGAAGATTTCATTGTTTTTTTAAAGAAGCCAAACTAATGCAGGGCAATCGCATCAAAAATAGGACAAGGGCAAAGGAGCTACTTGAAAAGTAA
>CAZCXH010000252.1:0-4379 GCA_964502525.1 uncultured Chitinophagaceae bacterium | reverse complement strand
CAAAGCCTCACTCGCAATGACGGTAGTTTTTCAAAGAACTCTACTTGTAATTAAGAATGAAACTACCGCCAACATCGTGCGCGAAGAAAAACGGAATGAAAATTGTAATTTGAACTTCATCCCTCTATTTAGGAAAGCAGTATGGAGGGGTGCCAGCGTTTTAACTTGTTAGAAACTTCAAATCATGAAAGCCGAAACATCCATGATGGAACCGTTGTCTAATGTGATGGAAACGCTTCGCAAGCGCGGATATACGGAAGATTTTAATAAAAGTCCCGGCAGGGAAGCATTGCTCACAAATCCTGATGAATTTGCGATTGACAAGGCTTACCGCTTTGAAGGAATGACCAACCCTGATGATGAAGCCGTTTTATATGCCTTATCTTCCCGTAAAGGAAACAGGAAGGGATTGCTGGTAAACGGATACGGCATTTATTCAGACGAAGCAACACAAAAGATTGCAGAAAATCTAAAAGTGGGAAAAACAGAAAAATTCAACTTTTAAAGAAACTCAGATTCTTTTTATCCCGTCAAATACCGGCTGATAATTTTTGGAGTAAAGCCACGCTCCTCGGCTTTCTTTGCCACGAACCCCCGTAACCCTGTTAAAAATACTGCTCCTGATAATCAGAGTAGAGCGGTTCGGTTTTCTGCCCAACACAATTTCCTTTATCGCTGAACTTTAAACTGTAGCGGTTCTCATCATCATGGAGATAAACATCGTAATATATCATACCCCTCTCTTCCGTTATCTTAAAACTGATAAAATTTTTCCCCGGGAAATACTCATTGATATATTCGGCAATCTTTAAAGGAAGTTTAGTCGTCATAACCTACGGTTAAAAAAATCTGAGGCAGGGCGCATTCCCCGCCTCAGACGGTAAATCAAAAAATCGCGCCTTCACGAAATCTTCACTTCCAATTTCGGCTTTGCCTTTGCTTCTTCCTTCTTGGGAAGCGAAATCTTCAGCACCCCGTTTTCATATTTCGCCTGCACCTTATCGGCTTTTACCGTTTCGGGAAGAGAGAAGGAGCGCTCGAAAGAGTTGTAATTATACTCCCTGCGGCTGTAGTTTTTGTCTTTTTCTTCTTTTTTTTCTTCCTTCTCGGCCTTGATGGTCAGGTACCCGTTTTCACAGGTCACATGGAAATCTTCTTTTTTCATACCCGGAACGGCAATTTCGACATCGAACTCGCCTTCCTTATCAACGATATTGACAGGCGGGACATCCAACATCCATGATTTGTTTCCATTCCAGTCAACATTAAAAAATGGCTCATCAAAAATATTTGACAATGCCGGAAATCTTCTGCTTAACAGTGTCATTGTTTTATGTTTTAGGTTAGAAAATAAATGAACACTACAAACATAGTCCTGGGGAATACGCGAAACAATGATGCTTGTCATCATCCCTGCCGGCAAAAGTTTTTAGCTTTGCACAAATTCAACTTTTAAAATGAAGGTGCTGCGACAAATCATCCCGGCACTTCAGCGATAAATTGTGCTATGGAAAAAATATTTGAAAACAAAACTGCAATCATCACGGGCGCTTCATTTGGAATCGGACGGGCTACTGCCATTGCTTTTGCCCAGCGAGGCGCGAAAGTGGCTGTGGTGGACGTGGTGGAAGATAAAGAAACCATCAAGCGAATAAAATCTTCGGGAGGTGAAGCGGTGTTCATCAAATGTGATGTTTCTAAGGCATCGGATGTGCAGGCGATGGTGAAGAAAACCGTGAGAACATTCGGCAGGCTCGACTATGCATTTAATAACGCTGGAATAGAAGGCGTGTCCGGCATCACGCAGGATTGCACGGAAAAAAATTGGGACCGAACCATCGGGGTGAACCTGAAAGGCGTGTGGCTGTGTATGAAATATGAAATCCCGCACATACGGAAGCAAGGCAAGGGAGCGATAGTAAACTGCGCGTCCATCGCGGGATTGGTTGGATTTCCGGGGCTGCCCGCCTACGTGGCGACTAAGCATGGCGTGGTGGGACTCACAAAAACTGCCGCTCTCGAAAACGCAAAGCTGGGCATCCGCGTGAACGCAGTTTGTCCCGGTGTCATCAAAACCCCGATGATTGACCGATTCACCGGCAAAAAGAAAGAAGCCGAGCAGCAGTTCATCAAAGCCGAACCCATCGGGCGTTTAGGCGAGCCGGAGGAAGTAGCGAATGCAGTCGTGTGGCTCTGCTCGGATGCCGCATCATTCGTTACAGGCGATGCGATTGCGGTTGATGGCGGGTGGATTGCACAGTGATAACCGCACCGCCAGATAAGTGCCGGAAAGTGCCAACTAAGTTGCCTCCGGCAAAATCACCAATGGCAAGTCCACTTTTCCCAATTTGATTTTGCCCCTTTTGCGCTTAACTCCCCGGCTTGTCACACAACTTCTCCCCTCCGAGGGGGACGTTGCCCATTGAAAATCAATAAATTGTAAACTCTGGCGGGAACCAAATTCACACTGGCGGGAAAATAATCGCCTCAGGCGGGAACAAAAACCGAACTGGCGTGACAAGAATTCAATTCGCTGGGAAAATAATCACCGCTGACGAGAACAAAATTCCGTCTCGCGGGAAAAAAATCACAACCTCCGGGAAAATTATCAGCTCCTCCGAGACCAAAACCCCAACTGGCGGGAACCAAAACCCCATCGCTGGGAAAACAATCATCTCTGGCGGGAACGGAATCACCTCCGGCTGGGAAAAAATTACCACCTCCGGGAAAAATTTTCGCGTCCCTCATATCCATTTTGTCCCATCCTCTCACCAATTAGCAAAGTGTGGTGGTGGCGCGTACTCCCTCCGCACCAGGGACTACTCCGACTTCAAACAATGTCTCCGCAAACAACGACCTCTCTACTTCAACGAGGTACAGGAAAACCGCAACAAGATGATCTTCGGTTAACCCCAAAGAACCAAATACAAGCCCCCGCGACAAAATCACGCACATTTTGCAAGCTCCCGCAAAGCAAACGCTCCATAGCACCGCTTGCAAAAAGAGCGTGCTTTTCTGCCAACCCAAGTAAAAACTTCAATTTTTTTTCTGCCCCGCTCAAAAATAAAAATACCCAACCCGCAAGCCCCCCGCACCACCAACTGACACCCTTAACCCCACAGAGGACAATTCCGTACTACCCCGTAACTGACAACAAAACATTGGAGGATAGGGCAGCAGGTAACAAGGCTGCAAAGAAAAAACGGGGCGAATCGGTATCACTCCACTTTGTACTCTCTCTAAAGTTTTTTACTTTTGGATAGGTTCGTATGTATTCATTCCCGTTCATTCTTTGCACCCTGAACCGTTAGGGGCAAGGGCAAAATGAACCGTGTTCCGTTGAATGAGTGGAATTATTATTTTTAACTTGAAAACTTTACGTTATGCTAACCAAAAGCAAAAAGAATAAACTGTTTGCCGCTCTAAAAGCGTATCACAAGAAATTTCTCGGCAAACAACTTGCTGACCTTGACGAGTCCGGCACAAGACTGATGATTAACTCCTTTCTCACCGATGTGTTGGGATTTGCCCCGATTGACGAGGTGAAAACGGAGTACATGATACGCGGGACTTATGCGGACTATGTTATCCAAACGAGAGGAGTTCGCCATTTTCTTGTTGAAGTGAAAGCCTTGTCGTTGGAACTTTCAGAGAAGCACTTACGACAAGCAACCAACTACGGAGCAAATGAAGGTATTGAATGGGCTTTGTTGACAAACGGCAAGAACTTCGACTTTTATAAAATACTCTTTAATAAACCGATTGAAGCAAGGAAAGTTTTTTCCATTGACGTGAGTGATGCTCCAAAACTTAAAGAAAGCGTAGAAGTTCTTCAATACATTCACAGACTTTCTGTTGCTGACAAGGGACTTGCAACACTTTGGGGTAAGTGCATTGCGTTAGACCCTGCAACAATCGCAGGACTTCTTTACAACAAACCTGTAACCAACTTTCTAAAGAGAGCATTAAAGAAGAAGTTTAAAAATAAATTTTCGGACGAGGAAGTAAGTGGGGCACTGGACAGGGTTATTTGTGAGGCGATACAGTTAGACAATGTAACTCATCTAACAACGAGGAAATCGAAGAAGAAAAGGGGAAGTGGCAAGAGTGTTGAGCCAACAGAGACACAATCAGCGAAAGCCGTTGAAGTAACTGAATCGGTTAACACGGAGAGTATTCCGAATTAGCGGGGATGCCCCTGCCCCTAACAGGCAGGCAAAGAAAAGCGGGCGGGAAATACGTCAGTAAAGTGTTGAACTATTCATTATATTTATATCGCAGGGAAAAGATTGGTGGTTTCTATGCCCGCCTTTCTTTGCCTGCCGGAACGTTGGGCGCAAAACGCTTGCTCAGTGAGGCGCACGGGTACTTAGAGGCCG
>CAZCXH010000251.1:0-4392 GCA_964502525.1 uncultured Chitinophagaceae bacterium | reverse complement strand
GGAACAGCCATCCGGTGCGGCTGATTGTGATTGAAGTGTCGGCATTCATTTTCGGCATTGCGGTGTTAATCGGTTTAATCAATTTGTTTGCAAGGCGCGCAAGCAATGACCGCGTGAAAGTGGTTACCAGCAAAATGGATGTGTTCATCGAATTGCTGCTGATTACGCAGGTAATCACGGGATTGTGGGTGGCATATAATTTCCGCTGGGGCTCATCGTGGTTTGCTTCCGTGCTCACGCCCTACCTGTGGTCAATTTTCAAGTTGCAGCCCGACACGACAGCCGTAGCAGCGCTGCCGTGGATTATCCGCCTGCACATCGCGGGCGCTTACCTGATTGTGTTGCTGATTCCGTTCTCGCGCCTCACCCACTTCTTAGTGTATCCGTTAAATTATTTGTGGAGGCCTTACCAGCAGGTGACGTGGTATTGGGGAAGGAAGCAGGTGAGAAACCCCGACACCAAGTGGACGTTGCAAAGACCTACCAACACATAAAGCAAAAACCGGAGATGAGTGAGCAGCGATATTTCCATTCAACAATTCATCTTCCTTAGTGTAAACACTGATTTGGAGTTGACGGCTTCACAGGCGGTCAAGTCCATCTTTATTCTGATTTTGATTTCGGGAGCGCTGTTCAATCTGTACAGGTTCTTCAAGGCAAAAACAACCGCAAAGAGGATTTTCACCGGCATCTTCGCCATCGCCCTTGTTCTTATTGCCGCACCCGTAATAAAATGGTTTGATATTGAAGGCAACCTGCTGAATCATTCTGAATATGTTCCAGGCATCACCAAAGGCTTTTGCCAGGAATTTGCCAAGGGCGCAGCCATTGAGTTTGAGTATGAACTGGATGGGGTGAAATATGCCAACTGCAACACGTATCATCCGGTGCCAAAAGATAAAATAATGGTGCCGGGCGGGAAATACAAGGTGCGCGTGTCGAAGAAATATCCCGGCAAGGGCAGGATGGATTTTAATAAACCGGTGGAATAAAATATTGAAACATCAAACGGAGAAGTAAGGAATTCTAAATAAATGGATTTACGATGGAGAGTTTGTTTTTTGATTGTGCTGTAAATCCTCTGAATAAAGCAGGGAACATCTGTTTTCTAAAGTGGAAGCAATATGCAATGAATCAAAATAGGAATACTGATAGCGGATTGAAATTGAACAGGCAGTTCGGATGGTTTTAACGGAAATGTTTTTAACATGGCACATCCTGATGAGCAATTCGGCATGTTTAATGGCTTCTTCCTTCGGGAGGAACTTTTTGACTGCTGAATTGATATTTTCATTGATGACCTGGGTGCTGATGATTGGCTTATCCGCCATGATATCCAGCGCAATATTTTTCTTAACTGCGTCCTTATCCAACGCATACAGGAATACATTGGAATCCGCGTATATTCTATCTTTCATTCGCCTGCTCTCTGGTAAGTTTAAGCCGGGAAACATCAAAGGCATATCTGCCATAAAACTTTTCCAGTTCTATGCGCCTTTTGCTTCTGTTCTTTTTGGGTTTATGATTCCCCGTTTCCTGAGCAGTGATTTCAATCTCTTTCCCTACGAGCGATGCAGGTATCTGAAGAACGAGTTTCGTGTTTTCGGGTTTCACAATTTGTCTGTACATAAGGCATTTTTTACAAAAATAAACTTAACTCTTAAATAATTTCACTATGTCAGCATGGTTAACCAGGAGTAAACCAACAAACCTTCGCTAAGACGCGCATCGTGCAGCGGGCATGGAAAAACGGCTCGCTCCAGATTCATCCATGGATATTTGATTGCAATAACTGACTAATAAAAGGAAATAGACAACAAAGTAAGTTCCGTGAAAGACATGGAACCGATTTTCAGATATGATTTATGATAAGGATACATCTTCAAACATTTTTTTGTGAGTAATAAATCTTAAGCTTTGGAAACAAAAGTAAGTTCCACATCGCATAGGATTTTATCCATCAGCACGATTGCTTTCGCGCTTTGCTTCGCAGTGTGGATGTTCAATGGCGTGTTTGTGGCTTTCCTCGTGGACAACCATGTGTATGAATGGAGTCCCGTTCAGGTGGGATGGCTGCTTGCCATTCCGGTGTTGAGCGGCTCGGTATTCAGGCTGTTCGGAGGCATTCTGACGGATAAATACGGAGGCAGGTGGATGTTGACGGGATTATTGCTGCTGTGCGCAATTCCGATGTTTTTGATGAGCTATGCAGACAACTTCCTTGAATTTGCCCTCTGCAGTTTTGGGTTCGGTTTGTCCGGAGTGGGATTTTCCATAGGTATTGCTTATGTATCTGTATGGTATCCGCGGGAATGGCAGGGAAGGGCGCTGGGCATTTTTGGCGCTGGCAACTTCGGAGCGGGCGTTACCACGCTGGTAGCTCCCACCCTTCTGAAGCAACTTACTGACAATGGAGCCAACATGGACGGATGGCGCCAGCTTCCCCAGTATTATGCCACAGCGCTTGTGGCGATGGCGGTTGTCTTCTTTTTGCTGACAAGCAATAAAAAATCGGAATCAGCCGCAAAAAAAAGCTTTGCGCAGATGATGCTTCCGCTGAAGCAAATGCGCGTGTGGCGCTTTGGATTGTATTACTACCTGGTTTTCGGATGTTTCGTGGCGCTGTCGCAATGGCTGGTGCCTTATTATCTGAATGTATATTCCGTGTCGCTGGTAACAGCCGGGTTGCTGGCGACTGTCTTCAGTATGCCATCGGGGCTTATCCGGATTTTAGGGGGATGGATGTCCGACAAGTTTGGCGCAAGAAAAGTGATGTACTGGATTTTCATCGCCTCAGCTATGCTGTGCTTCCTGCTGATTGTTCCAAAAATGGTGATTGATTCTCCCGGAGAAGGCGTCATGGCGAAGCAGGCGGGTACGGTTACGCTGGTGTCTGATACGCTTATCGTTATTGACGGGCTGCGCTACCCGCTCATCAAAAAGCCGCAGGAGTCTGCTGACGAAGAAATCAAATTCGCTGCGTTTCCCAAAAAAAGAAACTGGCAGGTTCCGATGGTCAGGGATGGTGAAACGGTGGCAAAAAAGCAGGTGATTGCCCGCGGAACCACCAACATCACTTTTCAGGCGAATATCTGGATAGCAACATTCTTTATTTTTATGGTAGGCATTATCTGGGGCATTGGCAAAGCTGCGGTGTATAAGCACATTCCAAATTATTTCCCGAATGATGTGGGCGCGGTAGGCGGCATGGTGGGCGTTTTGGGAGGGCTGGGTGGATTCTTTTCTCCCATCATTTTCGGCTACCTGCTGAAATGGACGGGCTTATGGACCAGCATGTGGATTTTTTTATTTATTATTTCAGTGGTATGCCTGTTGTGGATGCATAGCGTCATCACGCACATGGCGGATACGGCTGCACCGCAAACGAAAGGAAAATTTGAAACATTAAACGGTAACTGATTTTTTTGAACGGATAAAACATCGCTATGACATGGCTTGAAAAATGGGAACCGGAAGACAATCGCTTCCGGGAAACGGAAGGTAAAAAAATCGCATGGCGCACTGTTACAATAAAAAAGACTGCGAGCTGCTGTGCTAATGATGTAATTGCGATAGTTAGGTTTGCTAAAAAAATAAAGTGAAAACCAATATTCTTTGCAGCCATTGCGCTATCAACTGTTTTATCAGGCAGTATTGCGTCCCCCCGCAAATCAGGCAGGTAGAAACGGAAAAAAATACAACCAGTTTTAAAAAAGACGAATACATTTTCCGGGAAGGCGACACGGTATTTGGAATTTACTTCATCCAGCATGGGGGCGTAAAAGTTATCTCCGACAATTTGAACGGGCGCCAGCAAATTGTCCGCCTTTCCAAACCCGGAAATATTCTGGGATACCGCGCGCTCGGCAAAAGCCGGTACTATTTCAATGCAGTTGCGCTTACCGACACAACGGTTTGCTTTATCGAAAACGATTTGTACCACAACCTGTGCCGGAGCAACAATGATTTAGCATACAACCTCATGCTGCATTACGCCCATGAGTTAGGAAGAACGGGGTTGCGCATGAAGTTTCAATCCCAAATGAATGTGCGCGAGAAGGTCGCTGAAGCTTTTGTCTATTTCAATGAAGTATTCGGGCTGAACCCTGCAACTAAAACCTTGAATATCCCTCTCAGCCGGCAGGATATTGCAGATTTGGCAGGGACCACCTCCGAGCAGGTTTCACGGCAGCTCACCGAGTTTGAAGAGGAAAGACTCATCATAAAAAACAAGCGCGATATTCAGATTCCGGATATCAGGGCGCTTGAGGAAATTGTGCTACACTACAAGATTTCCTGAAAGGAAAGGGTCTTTATTGACGAAAGTATTTTATTATATTTTTCTCGACTTTGACACTTTCGCGCCCAAAATTCAGACTGACCCCTTGATTT
>CAZCXH010000250.1:0-4464 GCA_964502525.1 uncultured Chitinophagaceae bacterium | reverse complement strand
GAAAGCCTGCCACGTTTAAAGTAAAATATTATGCCGCCATATCCGGCTCGTCATTCTCCTCACCGATGATGCGGATGCGCTTCATCCCTCCGGGCATCTGCCAGTCAAAGCTGTCGCCTTCCTTAAATCCGAGCAGCGCAATGCTCATGGGAGCCAGCACCGACACTTTTCTTTCTTTCAGGTCGGCAAATTCCGGCAGCACGATTTGCAGCATCGAGGTTTTGCCCGATTTTTCGTCCTGAATTTTAATGCGTGAATTAAGCCTGACGGTTTTTCCGCCCAGCCGCACATCATCCAGCACAGTGGCTTTGTTTAATTCTTCCTGAAGCATTGTTGCCTCCTTTCCGGTGCCTGTGGGAATTGCGGTGCGAAGCATCCTGCGTAAAATGTTGTAGTCTGTTAATGCTAATGTAGGTCTCATGATTTTATGGTTTTAATTGTGAATAAATATTTTAATTATGAATAAAATGAGGTTCTCTCCGGTTCATGCGCCTGCCGAAATACAATTCAGCAAAACTTTGATTCCTGTTTTGTTCCGTGCGCTTGAAGAAAACATCAGGCGTCAAATCTCCCGGCTTTTCAAAGCCGCACGCGCCAATGAAATCAGCAAGCGCTTTCATCGTGTTTTTGTGAAAATTGGCAACACGCGCGCTTTTATCGGCAACGTCAATGCCCATGTACAGCGATTTATCCTGCGTGGTGATGCCAACGGGACATTTGCCGCTGTCGCATATCAGCGCCTGAATGCATCCCAGCGCGAACATCATCCCTCTTGAACTGTAACAGGCGTCCGCCCCGAGCGCCATCACCTTCGCGATGTCAAATGCGGTGATGATTTTCCCGGCAGCGATAATTTTAATATGTTCCTTCAGCCCGTATTCGTTCAGCGAATTTTTCGCAAGCACCAGCGCATCGGCAAGCGCCATGCCCATGTAGTCAATAAACTCCAGGGGCGCTGCGCCTGTTCCACCTTCCGCACCGTCAATGGTGATGAAGTCGGGAATGATTCCCGTTTCAACGATTGCCTGCAGGATGTCTTCAAACTCTTCTTCCCTGCCGATGCAGATTTTTACCCCGACAGGTTTTCCGCCCGACAATTCACGCAGCCTTCCGAGGAAACGAACCATCCCGGTTGCGTTGCTGAATGCGCTGTGCGCGGCTGGCGAATGCACCGTTTTGTGCGGCTCGATGTTCCTGATTCGCGCAATCTCCGGAGTGTTCTTCTCAGCAGGCAGCAAGCCGCCATGCCCGGGTTTTGCTCCCTGCGACAGTTTCACCTCAATCATTTTCACCTGCGGCAATGCGGCATTTTTCGCAAACAGCGATTCCGAAAAACTTCCGTCATCGTTGCGGCAGCCGAAATAGCCGGTCCCGAATTGCCAGATGAGGTCGCCACCATGCAGGTGGTAATCGCTGATGCCTCCTTCGCCCGTGTTATGCGCGAAGCCGCCCATCGCTGCGCCCTTGTTCAATGATGACACGGCAGTTTTGCTCAGCGCGCCATAGCTCATCGCCCCGATGTTGAAGATGCTCGCATCATAAGGCTGCCTTGACTGGCGGTTGCCAATCATTACTCTGAAAGTGGCAGGGTTAGCCTTTTTGGGGTAAACTGAATGAGCCACCCACTCGTAGCCGATGCGGTTCGGGTCATCCTGCATGCCGAATGAAATCGTCTGCTTCTCGTTCTTCGCGCGCTGATACACAATGGAACGTTGCCGCCTGTTGAACGGCTTGCCGTCCAGTTCGCCTTCAAAAAAATATTGCCGGAGTTCGGGACGCACCGACTCAAACAGATAGCGCAGCCTGCCGACAAGCGGATAGTTTTTACGGAGCGAACTCTTGTTCTGAAACGTGTCATAAGCCACCACCGCCAGCAAAGCCAGCGGTACGAAAAGCCATGCCTGCGGCAACAGGTGCGATGCCACCAGCAAACTGAACAGCATCATCAGGATGATAGCAACCATCCATACCAGCACAAACGGTCTCAGCGGAATTTGAATTTTATATTGACTCATTGTTTTCATGTTGCTTGTAATTAAGTGACAAAAAAACGCGCGTACCAGAAAAAACCTACCGCGCAGTTACATAAATGAATTAAAAAAGAAAGAAAGAAGGATGAATCTCCTCCGTTAAGTCAGAAGCAACGGAGGAGTTAGTTGAGAAAGTCCTTGCTGTTGGAGGAAAAGCATATTGCCTCCTTGCTGGCGCAATGCCTGCGGAAGAATGCGGGGCAATATTTGAATAAAATCTTCATATCAATATCTCTTAGTTAGCCAAAGATAATCGTTTCAGTTTGATTAGTCAAACGTATTGATGCAGTTAAAGTTTCATTACCGAGGGGTGATGATATTCAGTTTGCCCATTGGCGCTGATTACCATTTTATTATATGGCTATGAAAATGCAGCATTTTGTCGCATTTTAGACGTAGTTAAAAATTCTTAATAATTTTTTTATTTCGTCAACCTGCTTTACTTTTCATCGAAAAAAGATTTCAACGACATAGGGAGAAATGCCGAAAATCCCAGCATATTGCGACAAGAGTAGGCAAACAAATACTAATTATCATGCAACCTGTATCCGTCACAAAATTTGAAACCAAATCTCACGGAACGCCTGATGAAGTCAGGCAGCCGGAAAAGACCAAACTTGAAATCGTCAGGCTGGAAGGGTTTACATTAGGGCGTTTTAACCTCAAGCCTGGGTGGAAATGGTCACAATGCATCAAGCCCGTTGTTAACACCGAATCCTGCCAGCTATCGCATGTGGGACATGCTCTTTCGGGCAGCATCACCGTGCGCATGAATGACGGGGTTCAGAAAACCATCAAAGCCGGTGAATCTTACACCATTCCACCGGGGCATGATGCATGGGTGGAAGGGAAGGAAAACTTTGTGGGAATCGAAGTGATGAGCGCTGAGGAGTTTGCAAAGAAGTAAGGGCTTTGCGGTTAATACAACCGCTCTGGAGCTTTTACAATACGGGGAGCGTCAGGCTTATTTATCAATTGCTTCAAGACATTTTGCTGAATGGAAGTCGAGTTCATTCTTGCTCCTCCTTTCTAATCTAACGTGAGTTGTGGATTCAAAACTACCTCGCAACCGTCTTCCATTGCCTTCCGCTTTAGCGGACGGGTTGAGAAGCAAGAGTAAAAAGGCTTTAGCCAAAATTCTAACTCAAATTTTTTGGCTAAAGCCACATAGCTTCATGCCTTTTTCCTGTCCGCTAAAGCGGACGGCAATGAATTTCAAATAAGTTATCTTGCCGGTAATCCATAACTCATGTTAATCTATAATCGGCAGCCTCAACAGCTATCGTTTTCCATCGGGTTGCAGTTGCAGCACTTGCCGAATCTGCTCCAGCGATTTTCCTTTCAAATCAGCAAAGCGGTACTCGGAATAATGCGCCCTCAGATGCAGAATAATATCGCGCCTTGACGGGTTCTCAGGAAGTTTTGCCGGAATTTCATCCATCTCCAGAATATAATGCCCGTTACTGTCAATGGCTTGCTTCATTTCTTCGGTGGGCGCTTCGATGTGGCAGAACCGGCATCGCTCCGCATTGAGTACGCTCTCCGACTCGCCTTTGCTGGCAAGAAATGATTGTCCGAACCGGTAGATAGCATTCTGGTTCTGAAATCCTTCAGGCACGATAATGTCAAAATGCAATACATTTCCGTTTTTCTTCTTTGCGTAAGTATCCCAAACAGCTACGGGCATGGTTTAATGATTATGAGTTTATTAAACATTGTGGGGAACAAAAGAGTACATTTTTTTAGGGTATTTATAACTGTTCGCGGGATAAAATCGTACATTTTCTATTTCTGTTTACAGTTTATATGTTTACGGTTTACGGTTGCAAAAATGTCAAACCGTAAACTGCAAACGGCTCAATGGCGCAATTTATCCCGTTCACAGTATAGATGGAATCACCAACTAATGCCCAAAAACAAAGAACCCCGCTGGATAATCCGTCCAGCGGGGTTCTTCGCTCTCAACCAAAAAACCAAACAGCCTCTTTATAGCAGTCTAAAGTTTGGCTTCAAAAACCAGCTTTAAACTACCTTACTAATGTTACGTTTCCTTTCATTCTAACTGTTTTACCATTCGTACACACAGCTTCTAATCCATATACGAATACACCGGGATTCAAGGTTTTGCCGTGATATACCCCATTCCAGCCTTCCGACTGCTCGGAAGTTTCGAACACGCGGTTTCCCCAGCGGTCAAACACCCTGAAATATTTCAGATCGGCAATATGATTGCTGCGTACGTAAAGCTTGTCATTGACTTCATCATGATTGGGTGAAAAAGCTTTCGGAACAAAAATGTTGTCTTCGCAAACACCTGTCACCAGAATTTTAATTGCATCGCTGCTGGAACAGCCGTTTTCATCAGTTATGTGCAATACAAACTCTTCGGGAGAATTGATTACGGCTGTAGGATTCTCACAATCAAGACAGGAAA
>CAZCXH010000249.1:0-4509 GCA_964502525.1 uncultured Chitinophagaceae bacterium | reverse complement strand
TGGGCTTGGCGGTTCCGTTAGTCGTGGCGGTGTCAACTTCCCTTTCCGCGCAAAAGGGCTTGCTCATTCGCAACCGCACCGCTTTTGAAAACGCAAGGCTGATTACCGCTATCATTTTCGACAAAACCGGAACGCTCACGAAAGGAGCGCACGAGTTGCAGGAAGTGGTTGTGCTGGATAATCGTTTTTTGGAAAATGAGTTGCTGAGATTAGCGGGTGGAATCGAACAACATTCCGAGCATTACATTTCCAACGGATTGCTCCGCAAAGCAAAAGAATTGCAAATCACGATTCCGAAAGCGGACAAATTCAATTACTTGCCGGGCAAAGGATTGGAAGGCATTGTGGAGGGAATGGAAATCAAAGTGGTTGGTCCCAATTATTTGAAAGAAAATAAAATTCTTTATCGGGAAATCGCGGATGATGATGCGCGAACAATCGTATTTGTTTTGGTTGACGGCAAAGTATGCGGCTATTTTTCTTTTGCCGACAAAGTGCGCGAAGAATCATTCTCAGCCATCAAAACATTGAAAGCGGAAGGCATCAAAAATCTGTTGCTCACGGGCGATAACGAAAGGGTTGCAAAGAAAGTGAGCGAAGAACTCGGCATGGACGGCTTTCTTGCCAACGTGCTTCCGCATGAAAAATTGGAGAAGGTGAAAGAGTTTCAGCAGCGCGGGGAGTTTGTCGCCATGACGGGTGACGGTGTGAACGATGCGCCCGCGTTGGCACAGGCTGACGTTGGCATTGCCGTGGGTTCGGGAACGGACGTTGCCGCTGAAACAGCCGACATCATCCTTGTCAATTCCAATCCCAACGACATCGCGCATCTGATTTTATTCGGCAGGGCTACCTATCGCAAAATGCTGCAAAACCTGTGGTGGGCGGCTGGCTATAACATCATCGCTATTCCGCTGGCGGCAGGCATTCTTTACAAATGGGGTATCATGTTGAGTCCCGCTGTCGGTGCAGTGCTGATGAGTTTGAGTACGATTATCGTTGCTTTCAACGCACAGCTTTTAAAACGGCAATTGAAATGACACAAGGCGGACTGACATCCCACGAGGCAAAACAGCGCCTGCACAAATTCGGCTACAACAGGATTGAAGCCGACAAGGGAAAACATCCCTTGAAAATACTATGGGCGCAGTTCAATAACCTCATGGTATATCTGCTGCTGTTTGCAGCCGCTATGTCGTTTTGGTTTCAGGAGTATCTGGATGCAACCGCCATCCTGCTTGTCATACTCATCAATGCCATCATTGGCTTTTGGATGGAGTTGCAGGCGGAACGCTCCATGAATGCGCTGAAAAAAATGGCAAGCGTTCCGGCAAAAATTTTCAGGGACGGCAAACTTTCTGAAATTCCATCGGAAGAAGTAGTTCCGGGCGACCTGTTGTTTGTGGAAGCGGGCGACATGATTACCGCTGACGCCAAAATTATTTCCGCAACGCAGCTATCAGTCAACGAAGCATCGCTTACGGGGGAAGCCATGCCCGTTGAAAAAAATACAAGTGAACTTGCACGCGATGCGCCTCTTGCCGAGCGAACGAATATGTTGCACAAAGGCACATTCGTCACCAACGGAAATGCAAACGCTATTGTAGCTGCAACGGGGATGCAAACCGAATTGGGGAAAATCGCTCACCTGGTGCAGCGGGCGGAGCAATCAGCCACACCGCTTGAAAAAAAGTTGCAGGTTTTCAGCCGCAAACTCATTTACATAACGGTTGGCTTGGTGGCGCTGATTTTCATTGTGGGCATATTCACGCATGGCGATTATGTGGAAATGCTCGAAACCGCCATTGCGCTTGCCGTAGCCGCCATCCCCGAAGGGCTTCCCATTGTCGCCACGCTTGCATTGGCACAGGGCATGTTGAAAATGGCAAGGCACAACGTGATTGTAAAAAAACTTTCGGCAGTGGAAACGCTTGGCGGAACAACCGTTATCTGCACCGACAAAACCGGAACGCTCACGCAAAACAAAATCGAGGTTACGGATGTGATTGTGGCAGATGATGGTTCAGAAGAGAACAAGCGGTTGTTGCAGCAGATTGCCATTTTGTGCAACACTGCGTCCATTCATGTTTCAGGCAATGAGATTACGGAAATTGGCGACCCGCTTGAAACAGGCTTGCTGAAATATGCGCACAAAAACGGAAACGGCATTGAAGAAGTGCGGCAGCAATTCCCTAAAATCAAAGAAGTGCCATTTTCATCCGAAACAAAAATGATGGTAACGCTTCACAGGAATGACAACGGTTTTATTGTCTTTGCGAAAGGCGCTTCGGAAGAAATTCTAAAACAATGCAGGCATATTCTTATCGGCTCTGAAATTCAATCGCTGAATGAAGAAGCAAAACAGCGATGGAAAGAAAAATCGGAACAGCTTGCTGCATCTGGCTTGCGTGTGATTGCAGGCGCATACAGAGAAACTTCAACAAATGATATTTCGCTTACCACTGATTTGGTTTTCGCAGGGCTTTACGGCATGATGGACCCGCCAGCCGAAGATGTGTTTGAGGCTATCAATGAATGCAAGCAAGCAGGTATCCGCGTGGTGATGATTACGGGAGACCACCCCGCTACCGCAAATTACATTGCCAACCAACTCCGCATTTCCGGAAATAATCAGCCTGTCATCGGAAAAAACATGAAGCCCTTTGAGCAATTAAGCGAGGAAGAAAAACAGCTTTGGCTCAACACTTCTGTTTTTGCAAGAGTAACTCCCGCGCATAAACTGGATTTGGTAACCGTGTTGCAGGAAAAAGGAAACATCGTAGGCATGACGGGCGATGGCGTAAACGATGCCCCCGCTCTGAAAAAAGCAGACATTGGCATTGCAATGGGAAAGCGCGGAACGCAGGTCGCGCAGGAAGTCGCGGACATGATATTGAAGGATGATGCTTTCTCATCAATCGTACATGCAATTAAACATGGACGTGTTATTTTCAGCAACATACAGAAGTTCGTCATCTACCTGCTTTCCTGCAATATGAGCGAACTCTTTGTGGTTTCCGTTACTGCATTATCCAAACTGCATTTTCAATTGGTCCCGCTGCAAATACTGTTTATCAATCTCGTAACCGATGTGTTGCCCGCGCTTGCGTTGGGAGTGAGCAAAGGCAGCCCTCATGTGATGAGGCGCAAGCCCCGCAATCCTGCCGAGCCGCTTTTAAAAACAAAACAATGGTATGCGGTATGGATTTATGCAGCGGTTATTTCCGCGTGTACGCTTGGAGCCGTTTTCACCAGTCATTTTATTCTTCACACGGGAGAACGCTTTGACCCGAAGTTGTGCAACAACATTTTGTTCTTCACGCTTATTCTTTGCCAGTTGTTTCATGTGTTCAATATGGCATCGGCTAAAACGTCTTTCTTCAAGTCAGAAGTGTTCCGCAACCGCTATGTTTGGTATGCGCTGCTCGTCAGCGTCTTCATCCTTGTGGCAGTATTCTTTATCGCGCCCGCTCGTAAAGCCCTGAACATTCAGCCGCTCCAAGCCGATGACTGGCTGCTTGTTTTTGTTTCCGCAACAGTTTCTCTGGTGGTCATTCAAATTTTAAAACGCGCCAAACTCATTCATGATGCAGATTAAACCGGAGGGCATAAATATCACCAAAGCATCAGGTCAGATAGTTCCTTTCAACAGAGGGAAGCTGAAACAGTCGCTCTTGCATTCGGGAGCAAGCATCGAACAGGTGGACGAAGTTGTGAGTGAAGTAATGAGTACGCTGGAGGAGGGAATGTCCACCCGCAAGATTTACAAGACAGCGTTCCGTTTGTTGAGAACTGTTTCGCGTCCGGCAGCAGCACGATATAAGTTGAAGCAAGCCATCATGGAGTTGGGTCCTTCCGGTTTCCCGTTTGAGCAGTTCGTTGCGGAATTGCTGAATCACAAAGGCTACCAAACACAGATTGGCATTACGGTGCAGGGGCATTGCGTGAAGCATGAAATTGATGTGATTGCAGAAAAAGACAAGCAGCATTTTATGATTGAATGTAAGTTCCACAACCGGCAGGGTTACGTTTCCGATGTGAAAATCCCGCTCTACATTCAGTCGCGTTTTCTCGATGTAGAAAAGCAATGGAAGCAGTTGGACGGACATGCCACAAAATTTCACCAGGGCTGGTTGGTAACCAATACCCGTTTTTCCGATGATGCGCTGCAATACGGAAGGTGCATGGGCTTGCATCTTGTCGGATGGGATTACCCGCGCAACGAATCGCTGAAGGACTGGATTGACAGTTCCGGTTTGCATCCTATCACCTGCCTCACTACACTCACTCAAAAGGAAAAACAGCAACTATTAGATAGAAAAATCGTGTTGTGCAAATCCTTGCACCGCAATCATTCCGCGCTGCAAAGCATCGGCATCAATCCGCCCCGCTTGCAAAAGGTGATGGAGGAATGTTCGGCATTGTGTGGGAGTATTTCAAAACTTCAACCATGATGAAACACAAGGAAATTATCACCAATTGGAATGTAATCACCGGAGGTCCCTGTAC
>CAZCXH010000248.1:0-4655 GCA_964502525.1 uncultured Chitinophagaceae bacterium | reverse complement strand
GCGACCTTTTGGTAGAAAATATTCTCGTCAAAATATTCAAGCCCCAGCGGGGCGATCTTTTTTGTCAATTTGCTTATCCCGAACTCAGTTGATAATCACAGATTTTCGTCCGGGTAAATCATATTTATCAGCGTCATCTGCGTTCTATTCCTGATTTTAAACAGTCTCTAAAGGATGTGCTTCAAGCGCTAAACACGCACCCTCCGTCCGGAGAGGTAAGGAAGCGGAGGAATTTTCAGAACTGCCCTTCACTGCTTCATAATCTTCGCATACTTGGCATTGTTGGCGGGATCTGCCTTGTAGAGGATTTGCACCGCTGCGGCTTTTTCATTGGGAGGCGCCCCGGCAAAGATGTTGACGATCTCTTCGTTTTTTGAATTAAAGAAAAGCTTGATGCCGATGGCGTTGGGATATTCCTCCGCCACTTCTCCGACTTTTCCGAGACTGCTCAAAATCACCTGCCTGCCGTTGTTCGGATTGTCATACATGACGTCAAGACCTTTGCGGTGGTAGAGATAGAGCGCTTCGCGCAATGGAGCGTATTGCGCGCTGAGGAGGTTGTCAATGATCCAGTACCGGTTTTTATCATTGTCGAACGGCTTCCATCCGGGGACGATATCGGAACTTAGATTGCTCGGCACAGTGTTCACGATGGTTTGCGCCTTTTGGTAAAATGGCGTCCCGGAATTGAGCGAATAGGAGTCGTAATCCAGTCCGATGATGAGGTAGGCATAGTAGGCGAGCATGGAAGTGAGGTTGGAGATGAAATCGTTTTCATTGAAATCGAGCGGCTGGAACTCGGTGTATTCAAACACCCACTCCTTGTCAATGTGATTCAGCAGCACGGTTTGGTAATCGCTGTTGAATACAGGGCGTGAAGACTGCACGTTGACCTGCGCTTTGAAAACATTCACGTTGGTTTCTTCCGTGACGTTGATGAACATGCTGCACCCGATCCTTTCTTCCACCCTGAAGTTGTCGTTGGTCCATTTGCGGTTGTTCATGAACTCATAAACAGAAGTTTTTAATGTCTGGAATATCTTGGGGTCAGCGGTTTGCAGCTTGGCGGAGGTGATTTCCACTTTGCAGTTGAGTTCCTGGGCGGGCAGCGCAATGGAAAACAAGACAAGCGACAACGCGCAGCCAACCGCCATTGACAAGCGGAAGCGCCTTCGCCAACTTTCGACTTCGCCCGGAGTGACGGCTGTCGCCCGTCCCCCGTCCCCTGTCCCTCGTTTCCGGTTACGCATCTATCAGGTTGATTACTTCATCAATAATATCGCGCGCCACATCAGCTTTGCCTTTGAGGGAATAGGACTTTTTATCGCCCTTTTTATTGAGAATGGTGATCTTGTTGGTGTCATACCCGAAGCCCGCGCCCTTGTCGCGCAGGGAGTTGAGCACGATCATGTCGAGGTTTTTGTTTTTCAGCTTTTTGCCTGCGTTGGCAATCTCATCATCCGTTTCCAGCGCAAACCCCACGAGTATCTGTTTCTTCGACTTCTTCTTGCCGAGGCTTTCAAGGATGTCGGGATTTTTCACCAAATCAATGTGAAGGGTTTCTCCATTCTTTTTGATTTTTTCCTTTGCAATGGTAACAGGCCGGTAATCAGCGACAGCCGCAGCGAGTATCGCCACATCGGCTTTCGGGAAGATTTTCACCGATGCTTCATACATCTCCTCCGCGCTGGTGACGGGTATGATTTTTATTCCTTTCACTTCAGGATTATATGACGTGGGGCCTTTCACCAATGTAACTTCCGCGCTTAACGAAGCAAGTTCCTCCGCTATCGCAAATCCCATCTTTCCAGTAGAATGATTGCTGATGAAGCGCACCGGGTCAATGGATTCCACCGTGGGACCTGCAGTGATCAGCACATGCTTGCCTGCTATCTTTTTGAAGTAGTCAGCCCTTTTTTTTTGAACCTCAAACCTTTTTTTCAGATAATCCGCAATCTCATCCGGCTCCGCCATCCTGCCCTCGCCCGCCATGCCGCTTGCAAGTTCACCGAAATTCACATGGATGATTTCGTTGCCAAACCGTCTCAGCGCATTCAGGTTGTATTGCGTTGCGGGATGTTTCCACATATCCAGGTCCATTGCGGGAGCGAGAATAACGGGGCATCGGGCGGAAAGGTATGTTGCCGTGAGCAAATTGTCGCACATGCCGGAGGCGATCTTTGCCAGCGTGTTGGCAGATGCGGGGGCAATCACGAACACATCAGCCCACAAGCCCAGTTCAACGTGGCTGTTCCACGTCTGCTCATCCGTTGAGAACGAAGTGAGCGCGGGATTTTTCGAGAGCGTTGAGAAAGTGAGCGGGTCAACAAAGCTGCAGGCGGCACCGGTCATGACCACCTTCACCGCAGCGCCCTCCTTCACCAGCGTCCTCACGAGGTAAGCGCTTTTGTAGGCGGCTATGCTGCCGCAAATGCCTAAAAGTATCTTCTTTCCTTTGAGCATTTGTTTAGTTTACGGTTTACGGTTTACCTGTTTACGGTTAGTGTTGAGAGATTCAACTTTAAACCGGAAACTGTAAACAGTAAACTACTGCTGCTCCGGTGCTTCCGGCTCACGGTGATAAATTTCACCTTCCAGAAACTCTTTGGTGGCGACAAGCGCGGGATTGGGCATGCGCTCATAGTGGCGTGATATTTCAATCTGCTCGCGGTTTTCAAACACCTCCTCCAGATTGTCGCTGGCAGTGGCAAATTCGCTGAGCTTGGAGTGCAGCTCTTCCCTTGTCTTGAGGTTGATCTGGTTCGCCCTTTTTCCGATCACGCTGATGGACTTATACAGGTTGCCGGTGGCTTCAGCAATCACATCCAGGTCTTTGGTTTCAATGAAGGGTGAAGTTACGGACACGTTTGGCTTTTTCATATTTTCAGTTAGGGGTTTTAAGTTTTTCGATGTTGTCAATGGCTGATTGATTCAGTTCCTCCGCTTCGCCTGCAAATTTACTTCCATTATACCGGTAAATAAAATCCTTGTATGCCTCTATGGCGTTCCGGTAGCGTTCCATCTGCTTTGAGGCGATGCTGTGCCGGGCATAAAGGTAATAAGCTTTTACGATAAGAAAAGCGGCTTCTTCAGAATATTGCGTGTCGGGATAATCTTTCAGCATGTTGGAAAAAGCCACTGCCGCAGCCCGGTATTTGCCCGTTTTCAGGTAGAGCCGCGCGTTGCGGAACGCCTTGCTCTCCATCTTCTTCCGGAGATTGTCCATCAGGTTGTTGCACTCGGCCATCCGCTTGCTGTCGGGATAGGCATTGACAAAAAGCTGGAACGCCTCCATAGCTTTCTCAGTATAGGTTTGGTCAAGGTTCACGTCAGGCGACAGCATGTAGTAAGAATAGGCATACATGTAAAGGCATTCCTCGGCATATTCGCTCATTGGATATGAGTCATAGATATTCTTGAAGTGAAATGACGACAGCAGGTAGTCGCCCTGCTGAAAATGGCAGTCGGCATATTTATAATAGAGGTCGTCAATGCTCTTGGTGCCCTTGTAAACAGGTATCAGCTCCTCATAGAGCGGCACCGCTTTCAGGCACTCGCCCTTCTCATAATATTCGTTCGCCTTGGCGAATTTGAACTCAGGGTCGGTGCTCTTGGAAACCTTCTGGTAGGAGTTGCAGGAGGAAACGATGACAAGAATGGCGAATGACGAATGACGAATGACGAATGAGAAAGGAGATCGGATACGAATGACGAATGACGGGTTATACAAATTACAAATGGTTGCAAAGATAAGAATTGGCGAAAAAACGCACAGCGGGGCTGGTTATTGCGTTGAAAAACTTCCATCATTGCGAGACAGGGTGTTGAGTGTTGGATAAGCATCTGATTTTTTTGCCCGTTGCTGAAATTTCAAGCTGCCCGGTTATTATATTAGCGGCATGGAAAACAAGGGACGGGTGCCGGGTGGCGGGGGACGGGTGGCAGGAGAAATACGTTCTGCCCCCACTCCCACCCCTCTCGTAACCATCCGCCTGCGCCTGCTGGAGCATGACGGCAGGGAGCGAATGTTTGCCGAATTCCCGCGTAACGCGAAACTGATAGCAGCCGTAAAATCCATTCCCGGGGCGCGGTGGAGCCAGCGGAAAAGGATGTGGCACCTGCATCCGTCAAATCAGGTTTACTTATTGCTGAAAGAAAAGGTGAAAGGACTGGCGGTGGTGGACGGCAGCCAATTGAAAATTAAAAATAAAACCGGCAGCGGAGTGCAGACTTCTCCCCGCTCAGGGGACACACAGAGGGGCATGCGCGATGCGCGCCCACTCGCTAACCAACACATCACCGAATCATCGAATCACCGAATCAGCCGCGGCTTCAAGCCCATGCCCACCGAAGAGCAGCGCAAGGCGCTTGATTGGTACAGGAAATGGATGCCCTTAACTGGCGCGAGAATGTAGCCAAGCCATGAGCGTCAGGTTCTCGTGTCCAGCCAATCGGTAATAATAACTTGCAGTCCTGGTTGTTTCCCTTAACTGGCGCGAGAATGTAGCCAAGCCATGAGCGTCAGGTTCTCGTGTCCAGCCAATCGGTAAAATAATTAACTTACATTAAACGGAACGATGATATGGCACGAGGAGGCAATCGCCCCTTAACTGGCGCGAGAATGTAGCCAAGCCATGAGCGTCAGGTTCTCGTGT
>CAZCXH010000247.1:0-4703 GCA_964502525.1 uncultured Chitinophagaceae bacterium | reverse complement strand
TACTTTTCAAGTAGCTCCTTTGCCCTTGTCCTATTTTTGATGCGATTGCCCTGCTATGTGCAGCGTCAAGTGCTTTATGTCAGATAAAAGGTTTACGGTTTACATGTTTCCTGATTACCGTTGTCTTTTCACAAAAAAAAAACTGAATTCGAGCAATAACGAAAAGCCTTATGGTAACTGATGAATTGGTCATCAGCAAGATTCATTATGTGCGCGGGCAGAAAGTGATGCTGGATAAAGACCTTGCGGAACTTTATGGCGTAGAAACGAAGAGGCTAAAAGAACAAGCGAAACGTAACATAGACATCTTCCCTGTACATTTTATGTTTGAATTGACAGAGGATGAGTACAAAATCTTGAGGTCGCAATTTGCGACCTCAAGATGAGGAGGGCAAAGATACTTGCCGTATGCTTTTACCGAACACGGTGTATTGCAGCTCGCAAATGTACTGAAAAGCAAGCGGGCGCGAAAGATGAGCATCCGCATTATTGAGGTGTTTGTGAAAATGCGCGAAATGCTGATGACTCACAAGGATATTTTATACTGAGTTGCAAGGTTGCGTTTTTTTCTTATTTTTATGAGCTTACAACAAAAATTACTTTATGAAAAATTCCCTGATAAACTTCATTGCTTTTTGGTTGCTTGTATCGGGTATGATTAGTTTACAATCCTGTGAGGACGAATCAAATGTAGCTGAACCCGAGTTTGAAGCTGACCATACTTCCATAAATGTGGGCGACTCAGTAAGATTTTACATCAAACAATTTCAAACGGAACCAGAATAGAATCTCGGCATTGGACCTTTGAAGGCGGAACGCCCTATTCATCGACAGTTCAGAATCCCGTTATTAAGTATTTCACCCCTGGATCTTTTAAGGTAGCCTTATCGGTAACTTACGAAAACAGCAATAGAGAAATACTCGCTAATAGCATATCGCGCGATGATTACATTTACGTTACAGCAGTAAATCCGGGCGCCTGCCCAACCTGGCGCGGCCGCGTGGTTTGTGAAACAAAAAAAGCAGAGTTGTATGAAACCGGAACTTATGTAAACACGCACACATCGGTAATGAGTTTAAATGCGGATACTACTGAGTTTTCTATTACTAATTTTGCAAATCTGGGGGTAACGTTAACCGCAAGTATTAATGATGCCCAACGTGCGAATATGTATATAGAGGGATTTGTTGCCGATTTGTTTTCAGATACCTTGGGTGGCAGCACAGTGGAGGTAACTTTTATGAGTGCCGACCAACATCTCGTAACCTATAATCCTATCATTAATATTGATGTTATCATTAATGGTGCCGAAAAAAATTTGTATTACACGGCTCCGTAGCGTGGGATGAAGCCTTCAGATTGTTTTACGGCATGCAGAGGTGAATGAGTGGTTTCCTTTTGGTTTTTTAGAGACTGCGAAGGACTTGAGGGATTGGAGAAATGGGATTTTTTTAAGGACTTGAGGGACTGGTAGGATGCAAATGCGGGCTGGAAAGCGAAGCCCCCGCATGAAGTTGCTCCCAAGTAATTCGGGATGCCGGAATGAAAAGCCACAAGAAGGCTCACCGCTCAGCGCCAACGCCTCATTCTTGCGGCAACAGGAAATTGATTTCCTGTTTCGATGAAAAGCTGCGTTTTCCAATGAAGTGAAATCATTTTATGAATCAGGCAGGCAAGAAGAAATTACAGCGATAAAAGCAAAACAGAAAAAATCGTTTAAAGGGTTGTCTTATCATCAGCACACCACTTTGCAAGTAAGATTGCTGCGCATTCAACTCGATTCCGGTGAAACTGAAATCCTGATGACATCCTTGCTGGACAAACAGAAATTTCCACACAAAGAATTCAAGGATCTGTATTTCAAGCGATGGAAAGTGGAAACATTTTATGACAGGTTTAAAAACATCATTGGGGTTGAACAATTCTCCGGAACCAGTCATCAATTTATTCAGCAGGAATTTAATTGTGCGCTTTATATGAGGTTTGCCGAAAATTCCAATATGAGCAATATGCAGACCATTTTAACACAAGATGCCGAAAATGAAGCCCAAGAAAAATACAGCGACAGAAGGTATGAATACAAAGGAAACCGTTCGCTGGCATTAGGATTCATCCGAGAGCGGCTCATTCAAATGTATTCCTATAAACGCGAAACTGAAAAACTAACCGAAGAACTAAAAGAACTGTTCATCGCCAATGTGATACCAGTAAGACCCGGTAGAAAAAATCAGCGTGACGTTGACAAGTACCGCCAACGCACCAAGCAAAACAGTTCAAAAACAGACGCATCATATGCTGATTAGAATGACGCTATTCCTTAACTTATTAATGGGAGCAAGAAATAGTACATAATTCATTCCGCTTCAAGCCGCAAGCTACAAGCTGCAAGTTTTGGCCAGCTTGAGGCTTGAAGCCAGTGGCTTAAAGCTAATACCTGAAAAATATGCGCTAAATGATGAACTTATTAACTTATTAATATAATAATGACATTGTGCCTGCGCCAGAGCGGGACGGGGTACTAATTTTTCACCAGCTGAACATCCTGCTTTCCTGTGTTACTGCGCAGGCTGATAATATAATTACCAGAGGTCATGTTAGCCGGAAATTCAAGCGTTTCGCGCTGTTTGCCTGCGTTGCGCTGCGCAGCCGAAACAAATGTTTTAACAAGTTTGCCGTTCATGTCAACCAGTTCAATGCTTATTACTTCGTTTTGTAACAAGGTATATTCCAACACCTCCGTTTGCCGCACCGGGTTCGGATAAACCAAAGGCATTAAGTTGGCGGCACTGAAATTTATAACGCCAACGTTAAGCCCCGAAAGGTAGCGGGCAGTGGCTATATCAAGCAGCGCACCAAAATTGCCTGCACCGCCTGTTACCGCAATTTTCAAATCGGGTTGCAGGGCAATGTTTTCAAAGTCGTAATAGGTATAGGTGCCAAAAGTGGTGTAGGTAACACCGCTGGTTCCAAAGGTATTGTCAACCGTGCCATCGCTGTTCAGGCGCGTCAACATATATTTAGTTTCGTCAAGCGTTGAGTTGTAGGTTGTTCCACCCAGCAGCAGTTTTCCATCGGGCTGAAGCAGCATGGCATTGGCTCTTTCATCGTTACCAAAATCTATACTCAGTTTTCCCGAACCGTTGAAACTCTGGTCCAGTGTGCCATCGCTGTTATAGCGTATCAGCGCTATGTCATTACCGTTGCCTGCTGAGTAGGTTGAGCCTGCCAGCAGAATTTTTCCACCGTTTATTATTTCAATGGTAAAGCCCCAGTCGGCCGAATTGTTGCTGAAGTCGGTATCTACCATGCCGTTAACGCTGAAAGTATTATCAAGCGAACCATCGGTGTTGAAACGGGCGGCAAAAAAATTGATATTGCCGTTTTCACCATAGGTGCCGCCAACCAGCAGTTTGCCGTCTTGCTGAAAAGCGAGGTCGTAGCCATAGTAAACAAAACCATTTGGGGCAAGAATTCTGGCTATGCCTCCTGTGCCGAAGCCGGCATCAAGGGTTCCGTTTTCAGTGTACATGGCTACATATAAATCTTCTGCTGATTTACCGCTTACGGCATATTTACCTTCATCATTTTGTGCAAGTGAATATCCGTAATCGGAGATGCTGCCTAAATCGGTAATCACCATTCCGCTGTTGCCAAAACTGGGGTCTGTGCTGCCATCGGGTAAAAAGCGGGCAAGGCAGATAGAAGTGTTTGATGAACCCAGGTCAGTATGCCCTGCAAGGGTAATTTTGCCATCGCTTTCCAGCAGCATTTCATTGGCATAATCGTTATACTGAGAGCCAAAATTCGCTGATGTTTTTCCGTAACTGCCAAAACTGTTGTCGAGCGAACCATCTGTATTGTAGCGGATAATGACAAAGTCCACATCGCCCTGAATATCCGCTCGCCCGCCAACCAGTATTTTTCCATCGGGCTGAACGGCTATGCCTGTTCCTTTGTCGCTGCCCGTACCAAGGGAATCTAATATTTTTCCGTCAGCGCTGAAATCGCTGTCAAGCACTCCGGGCTGTGCAACAACCGTTGTAAAAGTCAATAGCGTAATAAAATAAAGGAAGATGTTTTTCATAGCTGCTTTTTTAGGAGTTAGGAGTTCAAAACTACGATTACTTCATAGAGTTCTTTTAAAAACCAAGTTAAAGCATCAGCGCGAGGGAACAAAAGCATGGTGCCGAACGAAGCTATTCACGGAGCAATCCCCTGATTGTCGGAGAAATCGAAACAGGAAGCGCTGGGTAGCAAATTATTGAAACCCTTTCATTGCCGTTGGCTTCAGCCAACGGCTGAAGAATTATTGGACTAAAGTCAGGGATGCCCGCCCCTTTCATCTCCGTTGGCTGCAGCCACGGCAACAAATAGTTTCTCTTCACCAACGCGGCTTAAAATTCAAGCCATCGCCTGCGCTTGAAATATACGAGCATGCTCACCATTACGACTGTCATGAGCGAAATGACGGCTGGGTAGCCCCACCGCCATTCCAGCTCGGGCATGTAATGAAAATTCATGCCATATACGCCTGCGATAAACGAAAGCGGAATGAAAATAACGGTGATGATGGTAAGGGTTTGGATGGCTTTGTTCATTTCAATGGCAACTGTGGTTCGCACAAAGCGGATGCTTGCGCGAGGTATAGCTGTGAAGTCAAGCCCGCGCTTGAAGTTGCTCCCAAGTAATTCGGGATGCCTGA
>CAZCXH010000246.1:0-4704 GCA_964502525.1 uncultured Chitinophagaceae bacterium | reverse complement strand
TTCTCAGCTTCATGGGACAACATTGCCGTGCAGCCGATTACCGGCAACGGTCAGTGGCAGACGATTAACACGAACAATACCTGCGTTGCCCGCCATGACTGCGGTTTCGTGGAAAATGGCTCGCGCTTCTTTTTGCTTGGCGGGCATGAGACAAACAACAATTACACCGAATATTATAATTACTCCTCAAAAATATGGTCTGTGGGTGCGGATGTCCGGGACGCTACGCCTCCTATTCCGCTGCATCACTTTCAGGCGGTGCAAATCAGGGGAATGATTTATCTGGGTTGCGCGCTCACGGGTGTTACGCCCAATGATATCCCTGCCGATAACGTGTATTTCTATGACCCACCCTACAACCTTTGGCACACGGGCGTGGTGATTCCAGCGGAAAGGCGCAGGGGGTCGGCAGCAGCAGTTACCTATAATGAAAAGATTTATTTCATTGGCGGATTAAAGAGCGGTCACAATTCCGGCTGGACAAATTACTTAGATGTATATGACCCCTATACGAGCACATGGACCGTTCTTCCCGATGCTCCGCATGAGCGCGACCACTTCCAGGCTGTGGTGCATGATGGAAAAATTTATTGCATTGGCGGAAGAAAAACCGGTTTTAACGGCAGTACCTATGCCGAAACGGTGGTGCAAACCGATGTGTATGATATTGAAGAGCAAACATGGAGCACGCTTCCTTCGCCCGAGTGTGATATTCCCACTCCACGCGCTGGCGCCTCTGTAGCGTTAATCGGTGATGAAATTTTTGTGATTGGCGGTGAAAATGCTTCGCAAGCTACTGCGCTCAATACTACCGAAGCTTACAACGTGAAAACCAAAACATGGAGAACAGTTGCCAGTCTGAATACCGGGCGACAAGGCACCCAAGCCATCGTAAACAACTATGCTATTTATATTGTAGGCGGAACCAGCAGCCGCGGTGAATCACCTGACCTTAGTTCGATGGAAGTATTTTACCCGTATGGCACAACAACGCCATCAGGAGCAGCAATCACAAAAGGCATTTCTGCGCAAATACCATCCGCCAATATTTCCTTCGGACAAGTGCCCATCGGCACTACTTCCACAAAACCCGTTTGGTTAAAAAATACAGGAGGCGCACAGGCGATGGTGATTACAAAAATTCAGATTGCTTCAAATTCATCAAATTTTTACTCCGTTACCTATCCATATACACCGCCCTACGCAGTAAATCCGGGAGATTCAACAGAAATTCAGGTTACCTTCCGCCCCAACTCCGCAGGTGTCATTAACGGAACTTTGTATGCATCCAACACAGCCACCGATGCCGACAACACCAGCTTCGGGCTGACGGGCACGGGCGTAACGCAGCAGACGGCAGTGAGAATCAATTGCTCCGGTCCGCAGGTTACCGCATCAGACAACACGTTCTCTGAAGATTTTTACAATCTCCCCGGCACCACCGGACTTTCAACGTCACAACCCATCAGCGGCACTGCCGATGACGCCCTGTATCAGACAGCACGCTCCGGCTCCGCATTCAGCTATAGTATTCCGGTACAGAACAACACCTATACGGTGAATTTATACTTTGCTGAAATCGCGGGCAACGCGGTGGCGGGCATTAACGTGTTTGACGTGAGAATTGAAAATTCAACGAAAATCACCGGGCTTGACCTTTTCACTACGGCAGGATTGAACACTGCTTACACGCGCACCTTCACGATTCCCGTTACTGATCAAATGATGAATCTCGATTTTATCGGAACCGCAGGCAATGCAAGAGTGTCAGCGATTGAATTGATTCCGGCTGCGGTTACCCAGGGTATTCTCACCTCGGTTCCCATGCCGGTGGAATTTCCGGAGACTGATTTGAATGCCGGTTCTGATCCCATCACGGTTACGCTCACCAACACAGGCACCGCATCGCTCAATATCACCAGCGTGAATATCACCGGCACGAATGCGGCAAATTTTGCCCAGACTTATGGAGCAGCGACAACAACCTTGCCCCCGGGCTCAACGAAAACCTTCACGGTAACATTTATGCCAAACACATCAGGACTCAAAACTGCAACGATGAACGTGGTCAACACGGGCATGAACACCACCCTGAGCATTCCGCTGAAGGGAACCGGCTCCTCCACGTCAGAACCCTGCGGCTACTTTCTGGAGCAGAACGGCCTGGTCGTGATGGAAGTTGAATCACAGAAGCCCACCGAGTACTGGACTTCCAATGCGGCTTTCCCGAATTACACCGGAACAGAATATTACACGTGGCAGGGACCGAATAATTTATTTGAAAAAGGTCACGGTGAGATGCGTTACGCATTCAAGATTACCAACCCCGGCAAATACCGTTTCAGGCTGCGCTCACGCCACCCGGGTCCCGACCCCACCCACTTCAACGATATCTGGGTGCGCTTTCCTGACCACGGCTGCACGTTTGAAAAAAACGGTCAGTTGATGGAGGAACCCGGGACAGGATATTGGATTTTATCCATGGCTACCGCTGACGCATGGACTTATAACAGTTTTGGCCGCAGGCGCACTTACTGGGAAATTTATGTTGAATTCAAAGACCCGGGAATCTATTACGTTGACCTTGCCGGTCGCGTGGAATATTTCACCATTGACAGGATGGTTCTCTACAAAATGGATCAATACACTGAGTGGCAGGCTTGCGGTTCTAATCCTCCGCAATCACCCTGGGAAGATTGCCCTCAAACGCCTTACACGTGGTACCGCGATAAAGATTTGGATGATTATGGAGACCCGAATGTTACCGTTCAGTCATTCTCAAAGCCGGGGCCGGGCTGGATTTGGAACAACCAGGATTGCAATGATAATCATGCAGAGAGTTACCCGGGCGCTCCTGAAATTCTCGATGGACGCGACAACGACTGCAACGGCATCATTGACGATGGCGCTTTGCTGGATGCGTTGAACATCAATTGCGGTGGCTCGATGTACACGGCAGTGAATGGTGATGAGTTTGAATCTGACCGACTGTACAAACCTTCAAACACTTCCACTAAATATTTCAGTAACACAGGCGACATCCTCAATACCGATGATGATGCCCTCTTTAAGTCGGAGCGCCTGAACAGCTCTTCCACCACTTCGTTCACCTATAACCTGAAAGCCGACCCCGGCAAGTTCTACAAGGTATCGCTGTATTTTGCGGAACAGGGAACGGTGGTGAATCCCGGTGAGCGCGTGTTCAAAGTGCTGATTGAAGACAGCGTAGTGCTGAATAATTTCGACATCATCGCTGCTGTGGGATACAAGACTGCTTATGTTTACGAGGGGTATGTTTATCTGCGCGACAATGAGTTGAACATCAAATTCGTTGACATCGCTGGCAAGGCGAAAGTCAATGCCATCAAAGCTGCAATTCAGCCGAACGTTCCGCCTACGTTCAAGGTGCAAAATGCATATCCCACGCACAACGAAGATTTCACAGGCACGAAATTCGTGAACGCATTGCCGGATTCGGTGATGCCGAATGAACTCTCGCAGGTGGTGACGTATTCATTATCACCGGCATCATGTTCGTTTGCAAATGTGGTAATCAACCCGGCAACCGGACAGGTAAGCATCAATTCAATTCCTAATGGAAACGGCTTGCAGATTTTCACCATCATCGCGAATGACGGTCAGGCTGAAAATAATATCGCCACGAAAACATTCCAGTTGAAAGTGCTTGCGGTGAACGATAAGCCGGCATTCACGCTAAGCGGTGATGTGAACGTGAATAAAAATTTCTTCGGGACAATGGATGTTACTGCGACCCCTGCTCCGGTGCCGGCTGACGAGCAGAGCCAGGTAGTAGCTTATAGCTTGTCACCCGCTTCGGTTGCGTTTGCGAGTGTTTCTTTCAACAGTTCTACGGGTGAAGTGGGCATTACATCCATCAACAATATGTATGGCACACAGGCTTTCACCGTCACTGCCAATGATGGAATGTCGTCCAATAATACGCACACGCAAACCTTCACGCTCACTGTGAACAATGTCAATAACCCACCGACATTGAATGCGATTGGGGATGTAACGATAAATGAAGATGCGGGAATGCAGACGGTGAATCTGAGCGGCATCTCCGCAGGAACAGGCGAGAACCAGTTGTTTACAGTGAATGTATCTTCAGATAATACTTTGCTGATTCCAACTCCTTCGCTCAATTATACTTTCCCGGGCGCAACAGGCTCGCTGAGCTTCACACCGGCAGCAGACAGGTCGGGCGTAGCGCACATCACCGTGTCGGTAACTGACGCCAGCCTGACAACCAGCAAAACTTTCACCGTGAACGTGAACTCTGTTAATGATGCTCCTCAGTTTACATTGAGTTCCAGCGCTGTTACGGTTGATGAAGATTTTGCCGCTGCCCAGCAAATTACGGTTACTCCGGGCTATGTTCCCGCAGAAGAAATGAGTCAGGTTGTTACGTATAGTTTATCGCCTGCTTCAGTTGCGTTTGCCAATGTTTCGATTAACAATTCAACAGGCAAAGTAACCATCAATGCCGCTGCAAACGGAAACGGTTCGCAACTGTTCACCGTTACCGCCAATGACGGACAGTCGCAGAATAATATTGTTACACAGACATTCATGCTTACTGTGAATCCGCTGAATGACGCACCTGTATTTACATTGAGCGGCAATGATTCGGTGAACGAAGATTTTGCCACTTCGCAACAGGTGAGCGCAACTCCGGGATTT
>CAZCXH010000245.1:0-4785 GCA_964502525.1 uncultured Chitinophagaceae bacterium | reverse complement strand
CCTTTCTTAGAACAACTGCCTGTTTTGCGGAAGTTATTTTGAAAGTGTTGCTTAGGCAGTTTTGGCATAGACCTGTGTTGTGAAGGTGGTCAGGAAGATAGGCTCTGCGTTTTTTACAGGGAATTCTTCGAGGTAAAGTTCCGTAGCCTCCTTCAGGTTTTTGAGGGCTTCTTCAAGAGTTTTGCCCTGGCTCACCGTTCCGACTTCGACACAGGTGGCAACGTAAAATTTTCCTTCCTTATGGATACTTGCCGTGAAGTTTCGTGTTTTCATAATGCTTCTTTGTGATTCAAATTTACGCAAAGCACTTTATTGCAGCCCTGCAAGCCTTACCATTCAGCGGGGATAGCGGACTTACGAATGATGCCGGGGACGGGGACAAGTTAGTCGAGCGCACATGGCTTAGTTCAGGCTGCCTTCTTGCGCTTCCGTTTCAATGAAGCATTGTTGGCTTTCATCAGATGCTTGAAGTTGAGAGGCTTCGAGTAATCAATGTATTTGGAGGTGTCTTCATCAGGCATTTCCTTAACGAAGACCTTTTTGTTATCGGTAGCTTTCATAAATGCTCCTTTCTTTTTTGTTGGCGATTCTTGAGCTAATGATTCTCACTAAGTCAATTCCTCTGAAGGTAAAAGATACGAATAAAATACGGTTTGCATTGCTTTTGCCTATGCAAATGTAGCGGTCTTCATCTTCGCTGTGCTTGGGGTCGAAGAATACAATCATTCCCTTGTCATTGAAAATTGATTCGGCTTCTGATGCTGTAATGTGATGCTTTAATTCACTCTTCATGATGTTTCCTAAATCCCATTCAAATTTTGGCGGCATACAAAATAACGATTGGCTCTGCTATGTTCAGTATTTTTTCTTTATAAAGATAAGAACCCATGCCCTGCAAGCCTCACCCGCTCAGCGGGGGATAGGCGGGCTTGCGAATGATACCGGGGACGAGGGACAAGTTAGCTTCTGCCAGCTTTGGCTAACACTCTAATATCTCTCCTCACTTTCTTAACAGATTTGCTCGCTTCTTTGGTTTTTGCAAGACGCCCCTTTAGAATGCCAATGTGGGTTTTGAGTTTGGCTTCTGTTTCTTTTATTTTTTGCTGCTTATTCATCTTTCAGCTTTTTTATCTCGAGTTCGTTTTCGAAAATCTCCACGCAACCAAAGTTTCTATTTGTGCGATTTGATTTTGAATATGCTCGTGGTCAATGATGCCTGCGTCAATCGCGTTGATTTCCTTTTTCACATGATAGAGGGCTGATTCATTCAGCAGAATTTCTTTGGCAAGTTCTGAGTTACGCTCCTCAAGCGAATCAATACGCTATCTCTTCTTTCTATCCATCTATGCTAAAGTAGTGAAAAAATAAGCCACCCTGCAAGCCTTACCTCGCTCAGCGGGGGACAGGCGGGCTTACGAATGATGCCGGGACGAGGGACAAGCTAGCGAGCGGACATTGGCTATGCGACTTCGTACTCGACCTTGGCGGGTTGCTTCATCTTTTTTGAGGCATCAAGGATTTCAATTCCAACAATGGAACCGTCCTGGGCATAATCGAGGATAATACCCGGCTTGTCTTCATCACTTTCCTTGACTTTCTTTTCGCTGAAAGTGATGTAGAGCACGTCAACTTGCTTGTCATATCTTACCTTCATAATACTTGGCGATTTTTGATGTCATGTACACCGTGATAACCAGATTGGGATTTTTCTCCGTGTTAACAAAGATACGGATTAAGTGCTTCGGAGTTCCGTCAGAGCGGATGATTGACTGATACACCTTCTTGTCTTTTTGCTGAACTATTTGGTCGGGCTTTTTCAAAATACGCCTGACGGTGCTCGGACTGATATTGCGCAATTTCATTTGCGTCAAGGCGTGTTTTGAAAAGGTAAACTTCATAATAGTGAAAAAGAAAACCGTTGGCTAAAATAACGAAATGTTAGAATGACCCTTACCCCGCTCAGCGGGGGATAGGCGGGCTTACGAATGATGCCGGGGACGAGGGACGAGTTAGCGGGCGAACATTAGAGCGAGGAGCGCACAGTTATTAAGCTTTCAAATTAGGTTTATTTCTTTGAGAATTTTTAATGAGCTAAGTATCATATCTTCAATCCCTTTCCCTGAAATAATTGACATGAGGGGTGAATATTGAAACCCAACAACTGGCATAATAGCCATCAATCTTGTTTTAGAAATTAGATCGTTTGGATTATCATATCGAACACTATACTTATTGAGGCTTGAGTCTTTTAGCATTGCACAAATACGGTTGTTTATTTTGCCATTATGTAGCGCTTCACTGCATGTTATAAAAACACTACCTATCCCAATAAGCCTAAAAAATTCAGACATATTGAGTAAATCCCAAGACAAGAATTTGTACTCTTCATTTTGTTTTGAAACAATGAATTCATAGGCAATTTTATTTACCTCTATTTTTGGATCAAACAAATGTGAACTTTTTGTTACGACTTGGAAACCTGTCCGAATGGATATAGCGTCAGGTATAATCTTGGCACTCCAATCAGTTACAACATTTACTAAAGGAAAGTAATCACAACAAAATTTTATTCTTAAATACTTATTTTGATCACCATTTACGAAAATATAAAATTCATGCTCAGAGAAATTATCTTCAAATCCATGTCCATATTTACTTATTTTATTCCTTATTGGTAAAACTTCGCGAGTAGTGATTTTTTCAAACCAAGTTGAGAAACTCTCTTTTATTTTTTCGTTTTGCTTTTTTATCAATTCGTCACGTTTTCTCAATCCCTCAGCTTCTTTATTCAAAGAACCCAGAAAATCGTCTAGGTTTTCATTGTTTGCCATATTTGTTTCCCTTCAAAAATAACATTTGTGGTTTTTGTCGACTTAGAAATTTCGCGTGAGCGGGCGAAACGGAAAGCCCGGAGCGATGTGTGGACTTGTGTGATTGCGCGAGGACTTGCAGTGAAGCACGCGACCCCGCGCTATGCTTGTGCGTTGCCGCGGGGGCACGCCCAAATTATCCTACAACTAACTTCTTATACCTGAACTTCTTCACTTCCTCTCCCTGTCGCTGCTTGCGGTTCTCTTCGTAGTCGCTGAAGCCGCCTTCGTAGTAGTAGGCTTGCCCTTCGCCTTCGAAGGCGAGGATGTGCGTGCATACCCGGTCGAGGAACCAGCGGTCGTGCGAGATGATGACGGCACAGCCCGCGTAGTTTTCGAGCGCCTCTTCGAGGGCGCGCATGGTGTTCACGTCAAGGTCGTTGGTAGGCTCGTCCAGCAGCAACACGTTGGCTTCTTCGCGCAGCGTGAGCGCGAGGTGGAGGCGGTTGCGCTCGCCACCGCTGAGCACCTTCACCTTCTTCTGCTGGTCAGCGCCATTGAAGTTGAAGCGCCCCACGTATCCGCGGGAGTTCATCTTGAGTTTGCCCAGCACAATCCACTCATCGGTGTTGCTGATGGTTTCCCACACGGTTTTTTCGGGGTCAATCTCGGTGTGCTCCTGATCAACGTAGGAGATTTTCACGGTGTCGCCAATGGTGAACGTGCCGCTGACGGGCTTGATTTCACCCATTATCATTCTGAATAATGTTGTTTTGCCCGCACCGTTCGGGCCGATGATGCCCACGATGCCGCCCTGCGGCAGGCTGAAGTTCAGGTTTTCATATAACAGTTTATCGCCAAAGCTCTTTGACACATTCTTCGCTTCGATAACCTTCGCACCGAGGCGCGGACCTGGCGGGATGTAGATTTCCAGCTTCTCGTCCTGCTTTTTTACATCTTCGGTGAGCATCTTCTCATAGTTCGCCAGGCGCGCCTTTCCTTTTGCGTGGCGTCCTTTCGCGCCCATGCGGCTCCACTCCAACTCCCGCTGCAGCAGCTTCTGCCGCTTGCTCTCCGATTTTTCCTCCACGCGCAGTCGTTCCTGTTTCTGCTCGAGCCATGATGAATAGTTGCCCTTCCACGGGATGCCTTCGCCACGGTCAAGCTCGAGAATCCATCCTGCTACATTATCTAAGAAATATCTGTCATGCGTTACGCAAATGATGGTGCCCTTGTATTGTTCGAGGTGGTGTTCGAGCCAGAGGATAGACTCGGCATCAAGGTGGTTGGTAGGCTCGTCCAGCAAGAGGATGTCCGGCTCCTGCAGCAGCAGGCGGCACAGCGCCACCCTGCGCTTCTCGCCTCCGCTGAGATTCTTCACGAGCGCCTCAGGCTCGGGGCATTGCAGCGCATCCATGGCGCGGTGCAGCACGGTATCAATCTCCCAGGCGTTGGCAGCGTCAATCTTGTCCTGCAACTCGCCCATGCGCGCCATCAGTTTGTCCTGGTCGGCATTGGGGTCGCTGAATTTTTCGGTGATGGCGTTGTACTCGTTAAGCATGTCGAAGATTTCTTTGCGCCCCTCGCGCACGATGTCCATCACCGTTTTGGTGGGGTCGAGCTTAGGCTCTTGTTCCAACATGCCCACCGAAAAGTCGCGGTTGAACTCAATCTTGCCCTGATAGTTGTCGTCAATGCCCGCGATGATTTTCATCAGCGTTGACTTACCGGAGCCGTTCATGCCGATAATGCCGATTTTGGCGCCATAATAAAAGGAGAGGTAGATGTCTTTCAGTATCTGCCTGTTGGGCGGCACCGTCTTGCTGATGCCATTCATGGAGAAGATGATTTCTTTGGACATAGGTTTGAAAATTGGAGTGCAAAAATAGCGATTAGCGGGGTGGAATTATAGGAAGGGTGGATATGAATAGGGTGGGGTGGGGTGGGGTGGGGTGGGGTGGGATAAAGAGTAGTT
>CAZCXH010000244.1:0-4802 GCA_964502525.1 uncultured Chitinophagaceae bacterium | reverse complement strand
ATATGAAACCCGGACACACAACCCCTGACGCCCCCAAATCGGGTAGCGGACGCGGAATCACCGTCAGCCGGACCTCATCAGTTGCCGTGCAGTTATTCCCCTGCATCACGGTGACGGAATATTCATCACTGGTGGAAACGGTGATTTGGGAGGAGTCCGAGCCATTGCTCCACTGGTAATCGCTGATTGAAGGGTTGTAAACATCGAAAGTGACGCTTTGTCCGTGGCAAATGGAGGTATCGCTTCCAAGATTGACGATTGGTGTTTCATCCGTCAGCACCGCAGCATCCGTGTAGGCGCAATTATTGACGTCCACCGCTGTCACGCTGTATGTGCCGCCAGCCGAAACAGCAATGCTTTGGCCTGTAGATCCGTCAGACCACGCATAGGATTGATAACCGCTGCCGGCATTGAACATCACTGTTCTTCCGTTGCATGTTGTTTTGTCCGGACCGATGTCCACTGCATTGTCCGGATGATAGTCAAGGGTGATTGAATCAACAGATACGCAAGTAAGCAAATCCGTGGCGGTTACTGAGTAAAGCCCTGCCGCAGTTGCGACCAGGAAAGTATCCGTTGACGAATCCGACCATGTATAATCATGAACTGAAGGCCCTGCAATCAGCGTAAGCGTATCGCCCGCGCATAGCGTGACATCAGGTCCGAAATTAACATTGGGTGTGCTGAATGTTGCAATCACCGTGTCAATTGCCGGACAACTGTTGGCATCGGCAACGGTGACGGCATAAACACCGGTCGCATAAACCGTGATAGCGCTATCAGCAGATCCGGTATTCCATGCATATGCAGCATACCCGCCACCTGCGCTGAACGCGATGGAATCGCCCATGCATGTGATCCTGTCGCCTCCCAGATCAACCGTTGGAGGATTATTATTTTCAAGCAGGATTGAATCAGACTGAACGCACCCGTTTGAATCGGTGGTTGTTACGGAATAAATTCCCGGACTTGTGATGATGATGTTCCTTGTTGTTGCATTCGTGCTCCATGAATACGATGCAAAACCGCCACCGGCATCCAGATTCAGAGAAGTGACAAAACAATATATGCTGTCATTATAAAATTTGATTGGAGGCGGCTCGAAAACAGTGATGCTGACCGTGTCGCGCCTGATGCAGTTTCCCGTTGCATCCGTGATGGTAACGGTGTACATCGTGGATGTATCGGGAGATGCAACCGGACTGCGGCAGGCATAGCAGCTTAATCCGGGAAGGGAGTCCCAATAAATCAAATCACCGCCCGTAACATGCAACTGCGCGCTTCCCCCTGTGCAAAAGGCTGTATCAGCGCTTGCAGAGGCAACAAAGGCGCCCACATTCACCGTCACAGAATCAATGCGGGTGCAGCCGTTGATAAAAGTATATTCAACGGTATAGGTTGTTGTGACGGATGGTCGCGCAACAGGATTTTTGCTATTGGGATCATCCAGCGTTCCTGCCGGACTCCAAACGGCAGAGGTCTCTCCCGGAGGCGCAGCGCAGAATGTGAAACGGATATTGGGCCGCAGGTTTGATGTAATGGGGAAGTTCAATGAGCATCCAATGTCATTATCCTGCTGATCCTGCAGCACGGTTGTCGCCCCTGGCGTTGTTGTATAATTTATCTGATCATAGGAAGTATAGGGATACTCATCGTCAAAGCACACTTCCACAATGATGTTCGACATGCCATCCCAGTCATAAGGATTATCGAACACGTGACTATTCCATCCTAAAGTAGTGTTATATGAAACAGGATTCGCGACCACAGTCAATCCCGGAATAAAGGATGAGGGCAGTTCGCTCAAAGTAGTGCAGCCCATTTTTACCGTCAGGTCCGCATAAGGCCTCGTGCTGTTCCTGGCTGACACCGAAAAAGCTATCGCGCTGATGGTGCCTGAACCTGAAATGCCCGCTGCCCGCAGGTCGGAAGCGAGGTACAGCAACTGAACCCTGCCGTCAGTGTAAAACCCGCGGTAGGGGGTGCTGGTGGAAGTGTTGAGCGATGAAAAACCGATTTGCTTTGTGACGGGTGGATTGGCGCATTGCGTTCCGTTCACCCCGCAGGGGAGCGTACTGAACGGTGGCGATCCCAGCTCAACCGCTTTGAGTTGCACGGGGTTGTTGCCGCAAATAGTGGTGTCGGGCCTGGCATCTATTCCATAAGAATTATCTATGTCGAGCGTGATGATGCCTGAGCCTTCGCAGGAGATGTCGGCTACAGTGAGCGTATAAGTGACAGGCCCATTGATCTCGGCTTTTGGATTGATGACGGAAGGGTCTGATAATCCGGTCGCTGGCGACCATGAAAAAGTATAGCCGGTCAGTAGCGGATCGCATATATGGAACACTGTTACAGGAATGCGCGAATAAGTGATAAAAGGATTGAGCATGCATCCGTCAACGCCATTATCATAATTTCTCATGGATGACAGGTAGTTCGTTGACACCGTCATCAGCAGGTCGTCACCATTGGCGCTGAGCGTATCCGGATTGTTGAAACAGACCTCCACCACCAGGTTGCTGCGCCCGTCCCAGTCGAACGGGGTGCTGAACGGAAAGTTGTTGCTGCCAAGTGAGGTGATGTAAACGGTAGGACCGTAAACCACTGTGGAAGCCGCCTCCCAGTTATTCGTGCTGAGGCTCGTTGCATTCGTGCAACCCATCTTGATGGTGAAGTTCTGGTAAACCCCTGTGCTTGCCTTTGAGCCGACATCAAATTCAATCCTCGTAATTGTTCCCGTAGTAATACCCTCGGCAATAAGGTCTGAAGCAAGGTAAAGCATCTGGAACCTCGAATCTTCGCTGGAGCCAAAGAAAGGCGTTGCGTAATAAGTACTAGCGCTGCCGGTGCCAAACGTTTTGGGCACGGGGAGATTTTGAGGCGAACAGCCATTCATTGACTCACCGCAGGCAAGCGGATACACAATCCCCTCCAATTGTACTGAATCACCCGGGCACACGAAATTGCGGCCGGCAGCAACTTCCACTATCGGTCCGACACCCGACAGCACAACAATCGTGCTGTCGCGCACCGTGCAACCCGTATCCGATGTTACGCGCACATAATAAGTTGTTGTAACATCAGGGAAAGCAATGGGGTCTGGGGAAGCAGGATTGCTCAGGGTGGCAACAGGCGTCCATGAATAAGTGTAAGGCGCCCACATCGGATCCGTTGTCACATTCAGCACCGTTGACCCGTAAAGGCATATCGTATCAGGCGAACTTACCTGCCAAACGAAGTCGGGAACAACGAACACCGTCATGGTGTCAATATTGTTGCACTGGCCCGTCAGGTTGCTGGTAACGATGTAATCAGTGGTGACAGCCGGGGAGGCGAGCGGATTTCTTATTGTTGAATCAGACAGCCCTGCCGCAGGCTGCCAGATGAATGAACTTCCGCCTACAACATTTAACTGAACAGGACCCCCGGACGGGCAATAACTCAGATCGGGGCCGGCATCCGTTCCCGCCAATATATATATCTGAAAAGCCACATTCACCTCGCCTCTTATCGGGCAGGCGTCATTCTTTGCGGTCACCGTAAACACATTCACCGCGGTATCCGCTCCGGTGGGCGTCCATGAGAAAAAATAAGTGTATGCATTTCCGCTGCCGGTGAAAGTCAGGGATGCGCCCGGTATCGCCTGCGCAATGTTGGAAGTGACGGTAACATTCTGCGTGATTATCGAATCGAAGATGGTGAATTCAAATGATATCTGGTCCTGCGGGCAGGCCTGAATCGTCACGCTGTCAATCATCACGCCACCGCTCAGGTTGCCCGCACCTGAAACGATGGGTGTACTGCAAAAGCTATTATTGAATATCACTATCTGAATATCGCGCATGGTGGAGCCGATGAGCACACCGTTGCGGTATTCCTCAACCAGCACTGCCACCACCACCGACTCGCGCCTTGTAGGCTGGAACTCCATCTGCCCGGTGATTGGATTGAATAAGAAACCGTTGACGGTGCTGAATGGATTTGTGGGTGAAAAGCCCGCATTCGAATAGGGTATGGGAGAATTTCCCGACAGCGGGTTGATCAGCGTATATACCAGCGAATCGCCATCAATGTCAACCGCCCCGTGATTATAAAATGTGTTTCTGAGGCAAACATACGGAACCGGGTCGGTGGTGAACACCGGTGAGTTGTTGCACAAGCCCGCAGTATTGTTCAGCAACGCCTGAACATAAATGTCATAGGAACTGGGCGTGGAGAGGTTTTTGATGGAGTCATTCCTGCAGCAAAGCGAATAGCTGATGATCCAGTCAGCGCATTGCGCTGGCAGAACAACTATCCCCTCATAAGTCCATACCTCCACACCGGGGATGGTGCCGCTGTTGCACGTGCTCATTGCCGTTTGCGCTGGGCACAACTTGTCCAGTTCGCGCGGGTTGGGATTCGTTGGCGTGGAAGGAGCCAAATCAAGGGTAAGGTTGCTCAGAAGCTGGCTGCATGATGCCGATGCAATGTTAATAGTGGTGGTGGTTGATGGCAATATGCCGCCACAATCACGATAGAAGTTCAGGCGCACCAGGAAACTGTCACCGCCAAGACATTCATAGGCGAGGTCAGCGCCCATCGAGTGGCTTGCGCTCGCGCTTTTAGGCGCCAAACAAGTGAACGCGAAGGCAATCAGCGCAAAAGGCAGGAGAAATCTCATAAAAGAAGTTGTAGGCAAGAAAAGTTTTCTGAAAGCTTCAGCCCAAAGATAAAAAACTTTCAGTTTAGATTGGACAGGGTGTCAGGGCAATCGCATCAAAAATAGGACAAGGGCAAAGGAGCTACTTGAAAAGTAA
>CAZCXH010000243.1:0-4903 GCA_964502525.1 uncultured Chitinophagaceae bacterium | reverse complement strand
TACCAACGTAACCAAAACGAGCGATGTTGTTTACGGATGGAACTGGTCTGTGCTGAGAACAGCAGAAGACACCACCGGCATCGAGCCGATGCCCGGAACAAAATTTTATGTTGACTCGCTGGTGGCAGACATCTATGCCCCCACGGGTGATACTGCAACTAACCGTCCGGTGGTTTTACTCAGCCATGCCGGAAGTTTTCTGCCAAATTCATTAACCGGCTTGCCACTTGGCACTAAGAACGACAGTTGCCTGATTGAGATGTGCACACGCCTGGCAAAGAGAGGATATGTTGCCGTTTCTTTCTCCTACCGTCTCGGATGGAACCCCTTTGCGTCTGTCCAGGAAACAAGGGCAAAGACCATTATCCTTGCTGTTTACAAAGCCAATCAGGATGCCAAGGCTTTGATACGCTATTTGAAAACGAATGCTGCAACTTATGGCGTTGCCCAGGATAAATTTATTTTAGGCGGATCAAATTCGGGTGCCTACGTTGCGTTGCTGGCAGGCAACCTGAACAAGCCCAATGAAATCAACAATATCAAATTCCTTGATTCTTTAGGCAATTCATTTATTGATACCACGCTTTGGGGAAATTTTGACGGCTTTGGCGGATCGCTGAATAATTCTGCCAACAGTCCAGCCGCATCATCAACCTTCCAGGCAGTACTTACCATGGGAGGTGATGTTGGCGATACAAGCTGGGTTGAGGCCGGAGAGCCTCCAATTATCGCATTTCATGGAGTGGCTGATCCCGGATCACCCTATAACACCGCTGTGGTAATTGTAGCTGCAACGGGAGGACAAGTTATCGAAGTAAGTGGCCCGGGGGATGTGATGCCCATCTCTGATGCCCTTGGCAACCAGGATGCATTAAAGGGTGGCGCCTTCTGCGGGGGGCCTGCCAGCAATGATGGCAATGTTTACGAAGGCAATTATCCCTTTTATGGAGCTGGCTTCGAACCATGGGGATGGTATTCCGCGTCAACTCCGCTTAATCCAAATGCTTCAAGAGCAAGAGGCATGGCGTATATTGACACCATCATGGATTACTTCCTCCCACGTGCTTACCGCCTGCTGATTGATGACTCTTATACCGATCCCTGTGTCGGCATCAATGAAACTAAAGTCAATGATGTGAATGTAGAACTGTTCCCCAATCCTTCTGCGGCTGATATCAGCATCCGCGTGAACGATGCGGCTCAAACAATCAAGTCAATCGAGTTGATTGATATTGCCGGAAAAACAGTCAGAACCGAAGAAGTGAAGAATCTTGTTCAGCACACGCTGAAAAGAAATGGAGTTGAACCGGGCGTTTACTTTGTGAATATCAATTTCACAAGCGGAAAGCAGACGTTCAAGAGAATCGTGTTTGAATAATTCATAAGAAAGCTTGCTTTTACCAAAACCCCGGAGTAATTCGGGGTTTTTTGTTTTGAGATGGTTTCACAGGAAATCCACATCCCCTTCAAACTGATACCGCATCAGGTATTCCAGCGCCTCTTCCGCGCTCAACCCGTCAAACAACATGCGATGCATGATGCTGAGGATGGGGGATCGCACCCTGTAATGATCAGCAAGCAGCTTGGTGACACGAACGGTAGCAATTCCTTCGGCAATTTCTTCCGATGTTTCAATAATATGTTGCAGCGTTTCACCTTTGGCTAGCCTTTTTCCAACTGTATAGTTTCTGCTGTACGGACTCGATGCCGTAGCGATGATATCACCAATTCCCGCCAGTCCGAGAAATGCTTTCACGTCAGCGCCTAACGCTATTCCGAGGCGGATCACCTCGCTCAGCGCGCGCGTGATGTAAAGGGCGCGCGCATTTTCACCCAACTCAAGGCCCATTACCACTCCTGATCCGATGGCGATGATATTCTTCAGCACTCCTGCCAGCTCCACTCCGGTGAGGTCGTGGCTTCCGAACACCTGGAAGCGCATGCTTTTCAGCGTTTGTCTGCCCATTTTGATCACTTCATCAAAATGGCTGGCGATAACAGTTCCTGCCGGGTAATGCAGCGCCAGTTCTGTGGCAAGGTTCGGTCCGGAAAGGCATCCAACGCGCACGACCACCGTCTTCTCACGTATCAGTTCGCTCATCGTCTGAATCTGATCGCGGCTCAACTCTTTTATATTGTCAAGTTGTTCTCCTTCTTTCAGCTTCACAAAAAAACCTTTGGTGCCGTGAATCAGAATATGGTCGGGGCGCAGATAGGGCGATATCTTCTCCATCACCTCCGTGAAAAAAGCGGAAGGTATCACCGGAAAAATCAGTGTGCATTGTTGGGCAACCTCCTCAAGGTTGTTGGTTGGGGTGATAGCTTTGTCCAGCTTCTGTTTGGCAAACTCTCGGGTAAGTTTCATCTGCTCCACCACCTCCTGCCTTCGCGCATATAAGATGACCGGATGATTCTCCGCAATCAGGTTTGCCAGCGCAACCCCGAAGTTGCCTGCGCCAACAACGCCTATGATTTTCTTATCGGGCAAAGTGTTGGGTGTTGAGTATTGGGTGCTGGGTGCTGGGAATGAGGTGTCTAAGATACTCGATTCCAGATACTTGATAAATTTACAATAGTAATTATGTCCAAGATTTATGTGTAAAGACTGGGATTTGATTTTTCCTGTCAACAATTTTACACCGGAAAGATTATCTGATAACAGATAATCAATGAAATTCTGTCACCCTCCCTTCCTGCTGTCATCTTTTTTCCGAAATAATTTCCGACACAACTGAAAAAATGACTTTTTTCCAACTATTGGTACGGTATATGCAAATATGGCGAACAGAATTTCTATTTTTGCACACTTAAATAAAAAACTATGTCAAAGAAAGTAAGCATCAAACCATTGGCTGATAGGGTTTTAGTGAAAGCCCAGGAAGCCGAAACCAAGACCAAGGGAGGCATCATTATTCCAGACACCGCTAAAGAAAAGCCCCAGAAAGGCGAAGTAGTGGCGGTTGGCACAGGGAAAAAGGATGAACCCGTAACCGTAAAAGTGGGCGATACTGTCCTCTACGGCAAATATTCCGGCACGGAAATCACCATTGAAGGTGAAGATTACCTCATCATGAGGGAGTCTGACATCCTTGCCGTCATTTAATTTTTTTTAACAATCAAACCAACAAAAACCAATAACTATGGCAAAGCTGATAAAGTACAACACCGAAGCAAGGGAAGCGCTCAAGAAGGGCGTTGACACCCTCGCCAATGCAGTGAAAGTCACCCTTGGTCCGAAAGGACGCAATGTGGTGCTTGACAAAAAATTCGGAGCGCCCAACATCACCAAGGATGGCGTTACCGTGGCAAAAGAAATCGAACTCGAAGACGCCACCGAAAACATGGGCGCGCAGATGGTGAAGGAAGTGGCTTCCAAAACTTCCGACATCGCTGGCGATGGCACCACCACCGCCACCATCCTGGCTCAGGCCATCATCAGCTCAGGGCTGAAGAGCGTGGCTGCCGGTGCACACACTATGGATTTGAAGCGCGGCATTGATAAGGCTGTTACAGCCGTTGTTGCCGACCTCCAGAAGCAATCCGTGAAGGTGGGCGATGACTTCAAGAAAATCGAACAGGTAGGTTCCATTTCAGCAAACAATGATGCTGAAATCGGTAAACTCATTTCCGAAGCCATGCAGAAAGTTGGCAAGGAAGGCGTTATCACCGTTGAAGAATCAAAAGGCACCGAAACCTACAGCGAAACAGTGGAAGGGATGCAGTTCGACAGAGGCTACCTCTCCCCCTATTTCGTAACCGATGCCGACAACATGGAAGCCGAGCTGGAAAGAGCCTACATCCTTATCTATGACAAGAAGATCTCCAACATGAAGGAATTACTCCCCGTGCTGGAAAAGGTAGCCCAGGGCGGCAACCCGCTGCTGATCATCGCTGAGGACCTCGAAGGCGAAGCCCTCGCCACCCTCGTGGTGAACAAGCTGCGCGGCACACTGAAAGTTTGCGCAGTGAAAGCTCCCGGCTTTGGCGACAGAAGGAAGGAAATGCTCGAAGACATTGCAATTCTGACAGGCGGAACCGTGATTGCCGAAGAAAGAGGCTACAAACTCGAAAATGCAGACCTCACTTACCTCGGCCGCGCTGAAAAGGTGTCCATTGACAAGGAAAACACCACCATCGTGAAGGGCGCAGGCAAATCAGCCGACATCAAAGCCCGCGTGGGACAGATCAAGGCGCAGATTGAAAAAACCACTTCCGACTACGACAGGGAAAAGCTCGAAGAAAGACTGGCTAAGTTGTCAGGCGGTGTGGCGGTATTATATATAGGCGCGCCCACTGAAATCGAGATGAAGGAAAAGAAAGACCGCGTTGATGATGCGCTCCATGCTACACGCGCAGCCGTTGAAGAAGGCATCGTGCCGGGTGGTGGCGTAGCGTTCATCCGCGCATTGAATTCGCTCGACAAGGTGGATGTTGCCAACGATGATGAAAAGACCGGTGTGCAAATCGTCAAGCGCGCCATTGAAGAGCCGCTTCGCCAGATCGTTGAAAACGCAGGCATCGAAGGCTCCATCGTGGTGCAGAAGGTGAAGGAAGGCAAAGGCGACTTCGGCTACAACGCCCGCACCGACCAGTATGAAAACCTCTACAAGAGCGGTGTCATTGACCCCACCAAGGTCACGCGCGTTGCCCTTGAGAATGCCGCTTCCATCGCAGGCATGTTATTGACCACTGAAGCTATCGTGGTTGACAAGCCGGAAGAAGAAAAGGCGCCCATGATGCCCCCCGGTGGTGGCGGAATGGGCGGAATGATGTAATCATCAGGGAAGCTTGAAACAAAAACCCTCTCAGGCAACGGAGAGGGTTTTTTATTTGGGTGATGTGGCGCATACTTAGTAACGCTTCCAAAATAACTTCAACAATTTACGGATAAATCCTATAATTG
>CAZCXH010000242.1:0-4917 GCA_964502525.1 uncultured Chitinophagaceae bacterium | reverse complement strand
AAGTTTTTGCGCCAATTCACGGTCGCGCTCATCATTGCCGGTGCGCCTGAACGTGCCTGCAATCGGGTTGATGTATGCTTTGTTCTTCTTAATCACCAATTGTGCTTCCGGTGATGAGCCGAAAATCCTGAAACTGCCAAAGTCGAAATAAAACAAATACGGGGATGGATTAATAGAGCGCAGGGTGCGGTAAACATTGAAATCATCACCGCTGAACGGCTGGCTGAATCCCCGCGACATCACCACCTGGAACACATCTCCGCGCTGGCAATGTCCTTTTCCTTTCGATACGTTCTCTTTAAAAACCTTATCGCTGAGATTTGAATCAACCTTTCCATTTGCTGAAAACGGATAGGCACGGAAATTTTTGTTTTTAATTAATCCTTCGATGAAGTCAAGATTGTCGCTTTCGCGTGTGGTCATGGTGAGCGAAGTCGAACCATTGCGGGAAGGCAGTCGCGCCACCCTTCGACTCCGCTCAGGGTGACCTGCGCTCTTTCTTTGTTTTTCGGCTTCTTTAAAACTTACTTTGTTTTCAAACAAATAAATCTGCTCGTTGAAGTGATTGAACAGCAGCACATAGCGGAACAGGTGATATTGCAGCAGCGGTATTTCATTCTTTGACTCGGATTTCAGTTCAATCTTTTCAAAATATTTCACAGCATCATAGCAGGTGTACCCGAAAAATCCATCATGCGGAGCATCATGCAGTTTCTCAGTCTGCTGAAACGAGCCGAGTATCGCATCAACCTCCTTCGGGATGCTGGTGTTTTTCTTCAGTGAAATTTTCTTCACTTCCTTTCCTTCAACATTAAACTGCAAGTCATCCTCCGTCAGGATGATTGATGCGATTGGTTCAGCACAAATGAAGGAATGGCTGTTTTCATACGAGTGATAATCCGAGCTTTCGAGCAAAAGCGTAACGGGAAAATGCTCGCGCAGGCGGGCGTAAACACCAACAGGCGTGTAGGTATCAGCCAGCAATTTGCGGCAAGTGGTTTTGATATGGAACTTTGGTTCAGCCATAAAACACGAACGCCCTCCCGCAGGCGGGAAGGCGTTCAGTTTAGGATTTACTTAGCGCATTACCAAGCGACTGCTTCACACAACAAGTGTTGATTGAAGCGCCACCAACTGAGATGCTTTGCAATATTCATGATGCAATGATAACCGGGCGAACAAAGAAAACCAAGCAGAACTCAGCAATATTCATTAAACGCTGCTTTCAGGTTATCCGCAATCATTTCGGCAGGTCGTCCTTCGATATGATGGCGTTCTAAAAAATGCACAAGCTTGCCATCCTTAAAAAGCGCGATGGAAGGTGATGAAGGCGGGTAGGGGAGCATGTATTCCCTCGCCCGCTGCGTTGACTCGCGGTCAACTCCGGCAAACACCGTTGTGAGCCTGTCCGGCTTTTTGGCGTTTTGCAGCGAAAGTATTGCAGCCGGACGCGCCATGCGCGCTGCACAGCCGCAAACGGAGTTCACAACCACAAGCGTTGTTCCTTTTGTGTTATTTAATGCTGAATCAACCTGTTCAGTGGTTAGCAATTCCTTGAAACCGACTTCGGTCAATTCTCCTTTCATGGGGGCTACGAGTTCTGGTGGATACATTTTAGTAGTTAGATTTTAGTATTGAGTATTTGGATAAATGCAAAATTAGTTTCCAAAGTTCAACTCGCAACCAAAAACTCGCAAACTTGCCGACTATAAAAATCCGAGTTCCAGCTTGGCGGCTTCCGACATCATTTCCTGATTCCAGGGCGGCTCCCAGGTCAATTCCACTTTCACATCGCTTACTCCCGGAATACCCTTTATCTTTTGCTCCACTTCGGGAGGAAGCGTTTCCGCCACCGGACAAGTTGGCGAGGTTAACGTCATCAGCACGTGCACGTTGTTTGCCGGGTCCACATTCACCTCATAAATCAGCCCCAGTTCATAAATATCAACGGGAATTTCAGGGTCGTAGCAGCTTTTGAGAACGTCAATCACTTCTGTTCTCATTTCCGCAAAAGTTTTTACAGGTTGCTGTTCGGACATCTTTAAACTTTCAATTCATTATTGAATTATCGAATCATCGAATTATCAAATCATCGAATTGGCATACGCCTTCATATATTTTATCATCGCTCCCAGCCCGCTGGTGCGCTGCGAACTCAGGTGCGACTTCAAATCAATTTTGTCAATGAACTCAAGATTCGTCTTCAAAATATCTTCCGGCTTCTGATTTGAAAGTACCCTTACCAGCAGTGCAATGATTCCCTTTGTAATCACCGTATTGCTGTCGGCTTCAAACTTCACGCAACCATTATCCCGCTCCGCATGAAGCCATACCTTTGACTGGCAGCCTTTCACCAGATGCTCATCCGTCTTATACTTCGCATCCAAGTCAGGCAACTGTTTCCCGATGTCAATCAGATACTCATACTTGTCCACCGGATTTTCAAACATCGCAAATTCCTGCACGATTTGCTCCTGGATTTCGTCAATCGAGTGATGTTGCTGAGTAGTATTCATTGTTCGCAAAGGACTAAAGTTGAATGTTCAAAGTCTAAAGTTAACGTGAGTTATGGATTCAAAACTACTTCGCAACTGTCTTCATTGCCGTCCGCTAAAGCGGACGGGTTGAGAATCAAGAGCAAAAGGGCTTTAGCCAAAATCCTAAGGGCAGTTCTAAAAATTGCTCTTTTATCGCCTTACACCTTCCCTCTCCATAAGGCTCCAGAAGAAGAGGGAGAAAGTGGTAGAATTTTAGAACTGCCCCTAACTCAAATTTTTTGGCTAAAGCCTCATAGCCTCATGCCTTTTTCCCGTCCGCTAAAGCGGACGGCAATGAATTTCAATAAGTTATCTTGTCGGTAATCCATAACTCACGTTAAAGTTAGTTCCATTCAACCTTCTAACCAATCGGGCGTAACTTTGAACCTTGGACATTGAACGATGACCTTTCAGAGCGGAGTCAACTTTAAACCCGGGTTATATAATTTTGCCCCGATTAAAAACAAACATTATGGCAAACCCCAACCTCGGCATCGGGTCGCGCGTGAAACATGAAGCATTTGGCGATGGCGTCATCTGCGGCATGGACCTCGAATCATACAAAATCTTTTTCCGCAACATTGGTGACAAGGAGATATCACGCAACTACGAGGGGCTTGAAGTGATGGAAGCGGCTGTTTCTGACTCATCGCTCAGCATTGAAGCCGTTGAAACGGCCCTCGAAAATGTGCTGAAGCGCTTTGTTGATTTTGACGAAATCATCCCCCTTGGTGAACGCTGGATCGGGGGGAAGATGATTTTGCAGCCTGCAGACGCCAAGCTGCAGTCGAAGGAGGTGCCGATTGACGTGTTCTTCCACAAAATTGTAATGCTGCGCGACCGGCTGCGCGTGCTCGAACAGCATATCAATGCTCATAAAGTTCTTACCGATGAAGACAAGGTGAGTTTGCAGCAGTACGTCACAAGAATTTACGGGAGTTTAACTACCTTCAACATCCTTTTTAAAAGAAAGGAAGACCAGTTTAAGGGAGAAGGCGGCAAAGATTAAGACGCTCCCGGTTAAATTTTTAATTTTACAATCCAAATTTTCATTTATGACCACAACCAAATTCTTTTTGATGAACGTTTCATTGGCGTTCATCTGCGGCACGTTGTCCGCCCAGTCCGACTGCGATGGCGGCCGTTATGCAAGCGCTGCTTATTTCACGGATATCAAGGTAACGCGAAACGTGGCGTATGGCGCCAATAAGCCGGCCGGCAGCGGAACTACTCAAACCCTGCGGCTTGATGTTTATGAGCCGGAGGCAGATTCTTTGGTTAACCGCCCCCTGATAATCCTCGCGCATGGAGGCAGCTTCATCGGGGGAGACAAGGATGAGTGCGCACCTCTCTGCAATTCATTTGCCCGGATGGGATATGTGGCGGCAACCATTGATTACCGCGTGGGGCTTTCAGGTTTTCCGCCCGATGAGGTGATTACAACGCTGGCGGTGGTTTACGCGATGCATGACATGAAAGCGGCAGTGCGTTTTTTCCGGAAAGATGCCGCCAATGGCAATGCGTATGGCATTGACACCAACCGGATAATTATCGGTGGAATATCGGCAGGCGCTATTACGGCTGTGCAGGCTGCTTACCTCGATCAGATGCCGGAGATACCGGAGTATCTCGCAAACGACACCGCAGGGCTGGGTGGTATTGAGGGGAAAAGCGGCAACGCGGGTTATTCTTCAAAAGCGCATGGCGTGATCAACTATGCGGGCGCCATAGGCGACACTTCATGGATTAATGCCGGAGATGCACCCATAACAAGTTTTCATTACATCAATGATGCAACGGTGCCTTATGACACAAGGGAGGTCAAAGTCTCCGGGCTTCCAACCGGGCTCATCGCTTCCGGCAGCGGCAGCATGGCAATCCGGCTCGATCATGCAGGCGTTGTGAACGAACTGACCACCTATCCGGGGGCGGGGCATGTGGACTTTCTCAACGGAACCGAATATGATTCGGTAATGAACTCAACCATGTTGTTCTTATATAATAATGTGGTTTGCAAGCAAGATCCAGCGGGAATATTTGCGCGAAGATCAAACACGTCACAGTTAGCAGCGTATCCAAATCCCTCATCCGGCACCTTGGTTTTAAGATGGAATAATGGAAGCGCATCTGCGTCAAACATCAATATCTACGATTCGATGGGCGCTTTGATGTTCCGCTCTGAAAACAATTCTGCGCGGGAAGCAACGCTTGATTTAGGGCACCTGAGCAAAGGAATGTATATGGTTGCCTTAACAGCGCAAGGAACAGAAGAAGTGCTCGGCTTGAAAAGAATTGTCATTGAATGAACAAAAATATGGTCCCGTAGTTCAATGGATAGAACGGAAGTTTCCTAAACTTTAAATGCAGGTTCGATTCCTGC